>JAUOZS010000001.1:2736785-3052500 GCA_032334055.1 Selenomonadales bacterium 4137-cl
GGCGCTCGGTTCCACGCCGCTGAAGGGGCCGCTCGCGTTCCAGGCGAAGGTTTCGGGAACGACGGCCAACCCGGCGGCCAGAGGGACGTTTACGATGGACCGGGGGAGCTTCGGGGCGGTGGCGTTCGCGGACGGCCGCGGCAGCTTCGCGTATTCCGGCGGGACGCTGACGCTGTCCGATACGCGGGCGACCGCCTGGGACGGCGCGCTGACCGTGCAGGGGAGTATCGTGCCGGCGACGCAGCAGTACGATATGGCGGCGAGCGGCCGCGGCGTGGATGCGGCGCTGCTTTCCGAGAAGGATATCCGCGGCCGGACGGATTTCGACGCCCGCCTGCAGGGTAAGGGCGCCAGCGGCGGTCATGCCGTGGGCAACTTCAGTATGGGCGAGGGGTCGTTTTCGGGAATCCCCTTCCTGTCGATGACCGGCGATTTCGTGAAACAGGGCGAGCAGATGAATTTTCATAACGTGGTGGTTAATACGGTGGGCGGCTCGTTCTCGGCCGAGGGTCTGACGGAGGGCGCGGTGGTAAGGCTGCGCCGCACGGCGGGCACGACGGCGGCGTCGCCCCGCGAGGTGCTGGAGAAGGTGGTCACCGATAAGCTCGGGGACAAGCTGAAGCAGTTTCTGCCGGGAAGGTAGACAGGTAAAGGCCCGCGAAAAATCGCGGGCCTTGTGTTTTGTCAGGTTGCAGACGACGGGGGCGGCCAGGAGCAACGCCGCAGATGGGGCTTTATCGGCAACCGGAAATTCAATACCAGTTTACGGCGGCGAGGCCGAGGTATTCCTTGAGGGCGAGGGTAAGCTGGCCGGCGGCTACGGGGGTGGGCCAAAGGTCGGTGTGGTGGAAGGCGCGGCGGATGTTTTCCTGGTAGTCGGTGGGATACGGGAGGACGGCGACGCCGGCTTTCCGGAACTGACGCACGGCGCGCTCCATGTGGTAGGCGGAGGTTACGAGGATGGGGCGCGTGTAGCCGCGTTCGGCCAGGATGGCGGCGGTGTAGCGGGCGTTGTCGCCGGTGTTCAGGCTGGCGGTTTCGGCGATGATTTTGTCGCCGGGGACGCCGAGGCTGAGGAGGATGGAGCGGGCGATTTCGGCTTCGACGCCGCCGGTGGCGAAGACTTGGCCGCCGGAGTAGATGATGGGGACGCCGAGTTTGTGGTGGAGCTGGAGGCCGGTGAGGAGGCGGTTGGCTGACGAGCCGTAGAGGTGGCCGCCGGTGCCGAGGTTGGGGGTGTCGAGGGTGGCGCCGCCGCCAAGGACGATGATGACGTCGCCGCTGACCCGGGTCGGCGGGGTGTGGCGAGCTTCGAGGGAGTGGACGAGGGGGCCGCTGACGAGGCCGATGCTGGCCAGGTAGAGGAGCCCGGCGGCGAGAAGGGCGGCGCGGGCGAGGGCGCGGCTGCGCCGCCGCCACCAGGCGAAGATGAGCAGGGCGAGGATGAAGAGGCCGGGCGGGAAGAGGAAGACGGTATAGAGAAATTTCACGAGATACACGGCTGTCAGTCCTTTCCGGCGCCGTTGGCCAGTGGATTCCCAGGGCGGGTGAAAAACCGCCCCGCCACGGATGGCGGGGCGGTCGGGGGCGCGGTGTCAGTCGCCGGTGACCTCGGAGAAGCCGATGACGGTCACGAGGTCGTCTTCGGTAAGGTTCTTCTGGTAGATTTGCTCGAAGAGGGCGATGAGTTCCTCGACGCTTTTGAGGTCCGGGTTCTGGTGGGCGAGGTCGTCTTTGGTGAGTTCGGCGAAGCGCTTGACTTTGACGCGGTCGAGGAAGGCGCTGTAGAGTTTGCGTTTCGGAGCGTATTTCTTGCCGACGGTAATCCAGACGACGGAGTTTTCAAGGTATATGTTGCTGATGTCGCCGAGGCGGACGGTGTAGTTCTTCTTGCGTTCGACGAGGAGCTTTTCGTGAAGTTCGGACTGGAAGTTGAGCGCCAGCATTGGTTATCCCCTCTCCGTTCGGCGTCGCGCCGTTTTGTTAACATTATACACTATTTGACCGGCCGGTTGAAGAGGCAAACGCTTTATTCGCCGCGGTCACATATGGGCCCGTGACTGCGTGTCCGGTCCGCGAAGGTTTTTGGGGGCGGCACATGGTCGCTGACAATGAATAAAATTGACGATGGAGGAATAATTTTTCTGTTTTCCCTTGACTATTGGCCAATATTAGGTTATAGTTTAAGAGCCCATATATAGGCTAGGGAAGTTTCATTAGTCCTTCTCAAACAGGGTCCAATGAGTTCTCAATCAATCTATTTGGGTAAAATTTTTGAGGAGGCTATATCGATAATGAGTCAAGACAAAACCCTGACCTGCCGCGATTGCGGCGCCGACTTCGTGTTCACCGCTTCGGAGCAAGATTTCTTCGCCGAGAAAGGCTTCACCAACGAGCCCGGCCGCTGCCCCGAGTGCCGCGCGGCCCGCAAGGCCCAGAACCGCGGGATGAGCCGCGGCGGCGGTTTCCAGCAGCGCGAAATGCACGATGTTGTGTGCGCCGCCTGCGGTGTGGAGACCCAGGTTCCCTTCCGTCCGAGCAGCGACCGTCCGGTTTACTGCCGCGACTGCTTCCAGGCCAACAAGCGCTACTAGGAAGACAAATCCCCCGCCGCACGGCGGGGGATTTTAAATTCGGGCATCCTTTCAGTTGGAGAATCCCTCGCCGCGCGGCGGGGGATTTCCTTTTTCCGGCGCGGGAATACTAGCGATACCTTTACAACCGGGAGGAGGAAACTAGTTTGGATAGATTCAGGGCGTTGGGGGTCGGCGACAAGACCGTGAGGGCGCTGAGTGAGATGGGGTTCGAGGAGCCGACGCCGATTCAGGAGCAGACGATACCGGTGCTGATGGCGGGGCGGGATCTTGTCGGTCAGGCGCAGACGGGGACGGGGAAGACAGCGGCGTTCGGCATTCCGCTGCTGGAGAAGGTCGGCCATAGCGCCGCGGCTTTTCAGGGGATGGTGCTGACGCCGACGCGCGAGCTTGCCATCCAGGTGGCGGAGGAGCTGAACAGGATCGGGCAGTTCTCCGCCGCTCACGCGCTGCCGGTTTACGGGGGGCAGGATATCCGGCGCCAAATCAAGGCGCTGCAGAGGCGGCCGCAGATTATCGTGGCGACGCCGGGACGGCTGATGGACCACATGGAGCGGCGGACGATCAGGCTGGACGAGACGCGGACGGTGGTGCTCGACGAGGCGGACGAGATGCTGAATATGGGGTTTATCGAGGATATCGAGCGGATTCTGGCGGCGATGCCCGCCGAACGGCAGACGGTGCTTTTCTCGGCGACGATGCCGCGGGCGATCCAGAATCTGGCGCAGCGGTTCCTGCGCGAGCCGGAGCATATCAGCATCAAGGCCCGGGAGGTGACGATTCCGTTGGTCGAGCAGCGGTACGTGGAGCTTCATGACCGCGAGAAGTTCGATGTGCTGTGCCGTCTGCTCGATATCCAGGCCCCCGAGCTGTCGATCGTTTTCGGCCGGACGAAGCGCCGCGTGGATGAGCTGGCCGAGGCTTTGAAGAAGCGCGGCTATTCGGCGGAGGGTATCCACGGGGATCTGACGCAGACGAAGCGCGATGTGGTGCTGCGGCAGTTCCGCGAAGGGGTGACGGATATCCTGGTGGCGACGGATGTGGCGGCCCGCGGTCTGGATGTGAGCGGGGTGAGCCATGTGTATAATTTTGATGTCCCGCAGGATGCGGAGAGTTATGTGCACCGCATCGGCCGCACGGGACGGGCGGGGCAGACGGGGATGGCGGTGACGTTCGTCATTCCCCGCGAGCTCGAGCATCTCCGTTCGATCGAGCGGATGACGCGGCGCAAGCTGGCGCGGATGGCGGTGCCGACGCTTACGGACGCGGTGGAGGGCCAGCAGCGCCTGGCGGTGGAGAAGCTGCTGCGCCAGGTGGAGGAAGGCGGCGCGGAGCCGTACAAGGGCAGGGCCGAGGAGCTCCTGGGCGAGCTTGATTCGGTGTCGCTGCTGGCGGCGGCGCTGAAGATGCTGACGAAGGAGCCGGTGACGACGCCGGTGAAGATCACGGAGGAGGCGCCGCTCAGGGGGCGGTACGGCGGGAACCGGCGGCATTCGCCCGGCGGGCCGGGAAGCGGGTTCGCGCCGAAGGCGAAGGCGGGCGGGTTCAATCCGAAGGCGCGGGTCGGCGGCGAGAAGGCGTGGAAGTATTAGGAGAAACGATAGGACCGCAACCAGCTTTGGTTGCGGTCCTATTTTGTCGCGATTCTCAGGTGAAGAGTATCAGGGCGACGAGTTCGAGGGTGGTGTCGCCGGTGTTGGCGATGGCATGGCTTTCGCCGTCTTTGGTGAGGACGACGTCGCCGGGGCCGACGAGGCTTTCGGCGCCGTTGTCGTTGACGGTGCCCTGGCCGCGGAGGATGTAGTAGGCTTCCATTTCGCCCGTGTGGGTGTGCAGGCCCAGGGAGCAGCCCGGCTCGATGGCGGTGACGGCGAACAGCCGGCCTTTGCCCTGGAAGTCGTCCTTTTCGAGTATCCTGGTGAACTTGACCTCGCCGTTGCCGCCGAAGCGGTTGGTCACGACGTCGACGGGCAGACTGCCGTTGCGTTTGATCATGTTTATCGCCCTCCCCGGTTGTTTTCGCGCTGGTTTATTTCGGCGTCGCGGCGGTTTTTCCTGCTGACAGACCGTAGCCCAGCCGGTTTATCCAGCCGAGGGAGGACGCCGTGTCGGGGCTGGGGATGTATTCGAGGCCGACGTGCCCCTGATAGCCTAGGGCGTCGAGCGCGGCGAGGATGAAGGGGTAGTTGATTTCGCCGGTACCGGGCTGGTGGCGGCCGGGGTTGTCGGCGAGCTGGATGTGGCCGATGCGGTCTATATGCCTGCGGAGGGTGGCAACGAGTTCTCCTTCTTCGCGCTGGGCGTGGTAGATGTCGTACTGGAGGAGGACGTTGGGCATGGCGACCCGGTCGAGGAGGCTTAGGACAAGAGCGGTGCGGTTCAGGAAGAAGCCTGGCATGTCGAAGCGGTTGATGAATTCGACGACGAGGGTGAGGCCGTGGGCGTTGAGAACCTCGGCGGCGTAGCGGACGTTGGCGGTAAGGGTCCGCCAGTGTTCGGCGTCGCTGCGGCGTTCGCTCCGGATGCCGGCCAGGCAGTTGATCCGCGGCACGCCGAGGGCGAGGGCGTATTCGACCGCTTTGGCGACGCCGGCGCGGAACTCCCCGCGCCGCCCGGGAAGGGCGGCGATACCGCGCTCGCCGCCGGCCCAGTCGCCGGGGGGCATATTGAAGAGCACCTGGGCGAGGCCGTTGGCTTCGAGGCGTTCTTTGAGGACTCGCGGGTCGTAGTCGTAGGGGAAGGGGTATTCGACGGCGGTGAAGCCAGCCGCGCGGGCGAGGGCGAACCGCTCGAGGAACGGGACTTCGGTGAAGAGGAAGTTGAGGTTGGCGGCGAATTTGGGCATGGTTTCACCTCGCCGGAAGAATTCGACTGCTGTAATGTTGCTTTTCCGGTCGCTGATATGATTTCGCCGCCCCCCTCCCCTTCCCTGCTGCCGTCCGTCTTTTTTAGTAAGCCGGAGTTGCGGGGCTCAGCAGCCGATAAGAAAATATCCCCCGGCAAGGCCGGGGGATATTTTACGGCAGGGTTACTTAGCCTGCTGGAAGCGGCTGAGGGTGAGGCCGCGCAGCCGTTTGTCGGTTTCGGCGCCGGCGATGTATTCGGCGATCATTTTGCCGGTTTTGGGGGCGAGGGCGATGCCGTCGCCTTCGTGGCCGGCTGCGATGACGAAGCCTTCGAGGCCTTCGACGGGGCCGAGGATGGGCATGCCGTCGGGGGTGTAGGGCCTGAGGCCGGCGAAGGTGCGGATGACGTGGATTTTGGCGAGGAAGGGCAGGATGTTGACGGCGTGCCGCAGGACGGCGGCGGTGGCTTCGGGGGTGACGGCGGTGTCGTAGCCGACGAATTCCCTGGTGCCGCCGATGAGGAGGGTGCCTTCGGCGGTCTGTCCGGCCGCCAGCCCTACGCCGAGGTCGGCGGCTTCGGGGTCCTCGCTGCGGATCATTTCGGGGTTGTATTTGGCGACGATGTAGCGGGCGCTCCAGATTTCCCCGCGGATCATGGGGGGCATGGGTTCGGTGACGATGATCTGGCCGCGCCGCGGTTTGATAGGCAGCTCCAGTCCGGCCATGCGGCCGACGGCGGGAGCGAAGACGCCGGCGGCGTTGACGACCACGCCGGCGCTGATGTTGCCTTCCCGGGTCACGACCCCCTCCACCCTGCCGGCGTTGACCAGCAGGCCGCGGACTTCGGCCCCGGCCCTGATGTCGGCTCCGCCGCGCCGCGCGGCGCGGGCGAAGGCGAAGGTGAGTTTGAGGGGGCTGACTTCGGCGTCGGCGGGGCTGTAGGTGGCGGCGATGATCGAAGGCGAGAAGGCTGGCTGGCGGCGGCGGGCTTCGTCGCCGCTGATTATTTCGACCGGCAGGCCGTGGTTTTTCTGGCGCTCGACGAACTTTTCCATGATGGCCATCTGGCGTTCGTTTTCGATGGCGATCATGCCGCCGTGACGGTGGTAGTCGAGGTCGGCGCCGAGTTCTTCGCCGAGGGCGGGGAACATGGCCGAGCTTTCCAGGGCCAGGTCGAGGTGTACGCCGGGGTTTTTGGACTGCATGCTGATCGCTTTGTCGCAGGCGCCGGAGGTGCCGGCGCAGATGTCGTCGCGTTCTAAGAGGATGGGCCTGACGCCCTGTTTGGTGAGATAGTAGGCGATGGCGGTGCCGATCACGCCGCCGCCGATGATGACTACGTCTGCGGTGCGTTGGCTCATTTGTCTTCCTCCCGGCATTTGCATACTGCCGGCCCGCCGTCGGTGTTTAAAAGCGCTTCGACGGTGACGGAGCGCACGGGGGGACGGACGGAGGAGGGCTCTATTTCCCCGGGGTTCTGGCCGGTTTCGGCGGCGATGAGGCCGGCGATCAACCGGCGGCAGGTCCGCCCCTGGCAGAGGCCCATGCCGGCTCCGGTGCGCCTTTTGACGCCGTTTACGGTGGTGGCGCCTTCGGCGATGGCCTGGCGGATTTCGTCTTCGGTTACTTCTTCGCAGCGGCAGATGTGTTTGCTCATGACTGGGCCCTCCCCTCGACGCTGATTGCTCTTACGGTGTTCAGCAGTTCTTTGGGGACGCGGACGGTGACGACGGCGGTGTGGTCCTGGGCGGTCGCGTTCAGTACCTTTTCGACGGTGCCGTCGCCCACGCGCTGTCCCCTGCGGTCGAGCGCGACGACGGCGTCGCCGGGCTGCGGCAGGGGCCAAGCCTCGTAGGGCAGTTGGACGGTGCCTTCGCCGCCGGGACGGGAGCCGTCGATGACGAAGATGGCAAGTCCCGGGCATCTGGCTATGCATACGCCGCAGCCGATGCATTTGGCGGCGTCGAGGACGGGTAGCGAGGTAATGGGCACGCCGACGGTGATGGCGTGTACGGGGCAAGCTTGTTCGCAGGGGTTGCAGGGGATGTCCTGCACGCATTCGATGACCGCGACCGGTCCCTTGGCCATACGTTCGGAAGCGGGCAGGCAGGCCGCGAGTTCGTCGGCAGAAAGGTAGCCGCAGGTGGCGAGTTTAGCTGACATGCGCTCCCCTCCCTTCGGCGGTGATCTGGGCTTTGGCGTCGCGGCGGGCTTGACCGAAGCGCCCTGTTCTGAGGGCGTTTAGTCTCGTCCATACGGCTTCTTTGAGGGCCGCGGCTTCGGTGGGGGCCACGCGGCCGAGGGCTTCGGCGGCGGCGATGCCGGCGAGGCGCCCTTCTTCCATGGCGCTGCTGGCTTCTTCGACGCCGGTGATGTCGCCGGCGACGTAGATGCCGGCGGCGGTTGTTTCCATGTTGTCGTCGTGGACGGGCAGGTGGCCGCCGAGTTTGGGGATGTAGGTGTATCTGCAGCCGCACATGAGGGCGAGCTCTGCTAACGGGGTGAGGCCGACGGCGATGGCGACACAGCCGATTTCGATGTCGCGCTCGCTGCCGGGCACGGGGCGGAAGCGGTCGTCGAGGGCGACAAGGGTGGCCCCTTCGACGCGGTCGGCGCCGTGGACGCATTTGACGGTGTGCCCGGTGAGGATGGGGACGCCCAGGCGGGAGATTTTGGCGGCGTGGACGCCGTAGCCGCCGATTACGGGGGCGGCTTCGACGAGGGCCGCGACCTGGCCGCCGGCCTGGCGGATCTGGTAGCTGACGATGAGGCCGACGTTGCCGCTGCCGACCATGAGCGTTCTGGCCGCGGGCAGCACCCGGTGAAGATTGACCATGGTCTGGACGGCGCCGGCGCTCATGACGCCGGGCAGGGTGCAGCCGGGGAAGGCGAGGGCGTTTTCGGAGGCGCCGGTGGCGAGGATTATTTTTTTCGGGCTGAGGATCACGCGGCGCTGGTCGGCGGTGATGACGGCCACGCGGCGGTCGGGGTAGATGGCGTAGACGGTGGCGCCGAGTTCGATGCGGGCGCCGAGCCGGGCGGTTTCCGCGAGCAGCGAGTCGCCGATGGCGTAGCCGCGCACGCCGGCGCGGTGGTCTTTGGAGCCGAAGAATTTGTGGATCTGTTTGAAGAGCTGGCCGCCGGGGCGATCGTTTTCGTCGAGGACGAGGACGTCGGCTCCCAGCCTGGCGGCTTCGGCGGCGGCCGACAGGCCCGCCGGTCCGGCGCCGATGACGATGATGTCTGCCTGGGTCATTCCTTTGCCTCCTGTTCCGGCGACGCGCCCTGGGTGGTTATTTTCATGCCGGCGCGCACCGGGGTGACGCAGGTACGGACGTTGGCCTGGCCGTCGACGGTCATGACGCAGTCGGTGCAGCGGCCGATGCCGCAGAATACGCCGCGCGGCTCGCCGCTTTTGCGGGTGTGGCGAAGCTTCAGGCGGCCGGCGGCGATGATGGCGGCGGCGATGGGTTCGCCTTCGCGGGCGGGGATGAGTTCGCCGTCGACTTCGATGGTGACCGGGGGGTTTTCGTCGATTTCTCCGAGGATGGGGTGATGAAGTATTCTCATGTGTACACCTCTTATTGGCTGCGGGGGGGCATCAGCCCCCCCGCGGCAGGCATGATCAGTTGCTGATGCTCTGCGGCGCGTCTTTGCCGGCGCCGCGTGTAAGCATGGATACCACGACGATGAGGATGACGGCGGTGACGAGAGCGATGAGCACCGCGTTGGGGCCGAGGGCGGTCACTTGGGTGAGGACCGAGCCGGCGATGAGGCCGACGCGGGCGCCCCAGGGGGTGACTTTGCAGTTCTTGCGGCCCATCTGCAGCGGTTCGTCGCTGCGCTCGCGCCACAGGAAGCCGACGAGCAGGAGCGGCACGAGGCCGCCGCCGGCCATGGCGTAGGCTTTGGAGAAGAGGCCGAGGATGGTGGAGGCCTGGAGAGCCGCCCAGCACGCGAAGACGCCGACAACGACGGTCAGCCCTTTGGCCAGTTTTACGAGGGCCTGGTCGTCCAGGTCGGGCCGGAAGGGTTTGATGAGGTCGTTGACGATGAGGACGGTGGCGGCGTTGAGGTTGGAGTCGGCCGAGGACATGCCCGCGGCGAGGATGAGGGTGAAGACCATCGCCGACAGCCACATGGGCATGTATTTGGTCAGCATCCAGGGAATGGCGTCGTCGGGCTTGAGGTTGGGGTTGAGGGTGAGGACTACCATGCCGACGAGGCAGGTGCCGAGCACCATGATGAGGGCGCCGGTGCCGCTGATGAGCAGGCCGGTGCGGGCGGTGCTGGCGCTTTTGGCCGCGAAGCAGCGCTGCCAGTAGATCTGGGCGGAGAGAACGCCGACGGTGGCGGTGACGAATTTGACGACCATGGTCATGGGCTCAACTTTGTTGAAGCTCCACAGTTCGCCCTTGCCCATGGCGGTCAGGCGGCTGCCCAGCTCGGCGAGGCTCCAGTGGACGGGCTCGAAGGCGTAGAAGTAGAAGGCGGTGCCGAGGATGAGGACGAGGACGCCCTGGAAGAGGTCGGTCCAGACGACCGAGTGGATGCCGCCGAGGGCGGTGTAGACGATGAAGACGGCGGAGAAGAGGAGGATGATGGGTGTGGGGCTGGCGCCGGTGGCGATGTTGAATATGGCGCCGAAGGCCTTGCCCTGGCCGCCGACCCAGGCGATCATGATGCAGCAGGCCAAGATGGCGGCGATGGCCCGCGTCCATTTGTCGCGGACGAAGAGGTCATCGGCCATTTCGGCGACGGTGTTATAGGTGAACCGCCCGGCGATGCCGGCGAACAAGAGGGCGAAAAGGATTTTCGAGCCCTGTTCGCCGAGGATGAAGGACATCCACGGCAAGCCCATGCTGTAGCCGCGGCCGGCGTGGCCGACGAAGTTGCCGACGCCCATGATGGTGGCGAATTCGGTGAAGAGGATGAGATAAAGGGGGAAGTTGCCGCCACCGATGGCGTACTGGGAGAAGGATTCGCCGGCTTTGCCCTGTACCCGCCAGGAAATCCAGAGGAAACAGGCGCACATTATGATGGTAATAGTCCATAACGTGGTTCCGAGATCCATATACCTACCTCCTTTTTTGGTTGCCTTACGAAAGCCTATGGTTTTTTGCCGGTTGTTATGTCAGCGGGCATCCCTCCCCACGGCAAGCGGTTCCGCGGGATCCCGCCAGTCGTCGGCCGCCCCCGCCGGCCCGCGGGCGAATTCGAGGGCGCCGATGAGGGACAGGATGTCGTATACCGGAAGGCCCGTGACGCGGGCGAAGATGCGCCGGAAGGGCGGCAGGTTGGTGCATTCGAGGACGAGCGCCCCGGCGGCGGGGAAGCGCGCCCTGATTTCGCGGGCGGCTTCCTCGATTTCGCTTTGCAGCCGGGGGACGTCGAGGACGGTTTTCTGGCGGACGAAGGTGTCATAGAATTCCGGCCTGTCTTCGAGGCCGTAGATGATGTGGCGGCCGGTTTCGATGCCGGCTCCGGCTAGGTGGCGGGGCGTGAGGCGCTCGCCGTTGGCGGTGACGATGACGATTTGCCCCGCCGGCCCGAGGTCTTTTTCGACCGCCGGAACCTGCAGCAGGCTGGAGGTGAGCACGGGGATGCCGACAGCCGCCGCCAATTCCCGCTGGAAGACGGCGAGGAAGCCGCAGCTGGTGGTGACGGCTTTGACGCCTTCGGCTTCGAGTTCCCGGGCTCCCTCGACGAAGGAGGCCAGCAGCCGCTCGTCGTTTTGTTCGACGACTTTGGCGGGCAGGGCGCCGCGAACGGTTTTGTAGCGGACGGGGAACGGGAAGGTGCGGGCGTTGCCGATGTCGCCCACCAGGCGCGGAAAGACGGTGTCGAGCATGAGGATGCCGAGGTCTTGCCCGTAGTTGGTGTATCCTCCGGTAAGTTTCATTGACATCCTCCCGTTTTTTCGGCCCCAGGGGTTATGCTTTGACCGGCAGGCCGATTTTGAGCATTTCGGCGCGGATTTTCTCAAGGTCGGCCGCGCCCGGCGCGACGAGCGGCAGGCGGACGTCGCCGGCGGCGAGGCCGAGCATGTTGACGGCGGCTTTGACCGGGGTGGGGTTGGTGGCGATGAACATGGCCCTGTATACGGGCAGCAGCTTGAGGTGCAGTTCCCTGGCGCGGGCGAGTTCGCCGGCGAGGAAGGCGGTGATCATCGCCTTGATCTCGCGGCCGACGATGTGGCCGGCGACGCTGATGATGCCGCAGCCGCCGATCGCCAGGGCCGGGAGGGTGAGGGCGTCGTCGCCGGAGTAAAGGTCGAAATCGTCCGGGGTTGTACGAATTATTTCGCTCATTTGTTCCAAATTCCCGCTCGCTTCTTTGACGGCGACGATGTTTTCCATTTTCGCCAGCCTCTGGACGGTTTCGGGCAGCAGGTTGATGCCGGTGCGGCCGGGGACGTTGTAGACGATGATGGGCAGGCCGGGGGCGGCTTCGGCCGCGGCGGCGAAATGCCGGTAGAGGCCTTCCTGCGAGGGTTTGTTGTAGTAGGGGGCTACGAGCATCGCACCGTGCAGGCCGATGCGGGCGGCTTCCTTGGTGAGGCGCACCGATTTGGCGGTGTCGTTGGTGCCGGTGCCGCCGATGACGTAGGCCCGGTCGCCGACGGCGGCCAGGACGGTTTCGAAGAGTTTCAGCCGTTCCTCGTCGGTGAGGGTGGCGGCTTCGCCGGTGCTGCCGGCGACGACCAGGCCGTCGTTGCCGTGGTCGACGAGGTAGGCGGCCAGTTCGGCGGCTTTGTCGTAGGCGACGGCCATGTTGCTGTCGAAGGGGGTGACCATCGCGGTGAGCACTTGTCCGAATTTACCCATTTTTTAGCCTCCTTTGCCCTGTTGCTCGAGTACGCCGGCATGCAGGGCCTTGAGCGCGGCCGCGAGGTCGGCGGCGGCGACGATGCCGGATACGGCGAACGGGCCGGTGTAGGTGTGCAGGACGCCGATTTTCGCCTGGCTGAGCAGGTCGACGAAGGTGTTGACGACGGCCGCCGCCGGCGATGAGCAGCCGATGAGGGATATTTTGGCGCATTCTTCCACTTTGGCGGCGACGCTTAGGCCGGCGGCCGCGGCCTGGCCGGCGGCGAGCTCGATGTCGGTCTGGGCGGCGATGATATCGACGCCCTGCGGGGTTATGTTGATGAGGTCGGCGTCGAGGCCGCTCGCGGCCATGCGGGCGAGCGCGGCGGCGTCCGTGCCTTTTTTCCCCCAGGCGAGTCTGATGATGCCGTAGCCGTTCTTGTGGGCCAGGCCGACGGCGACGCGCCCCCGCAGGCGTTCGATGGTGCCGTCGCGGTCGTTGGCCACGAGGGTGCCGGCGGCGTCGCCGAAGGTGCTTTTGATCCTGAGCGGCAGGTTGTGGCGAAGGGCGATTTCAACCGCGCGGGGGTGGATGACTTTGGCGCCCTGGATGGCGAGCTGGTAAGCTTCTTCGTAGGAGATGACCGGGATGGTGCAGGCTGCGGGGACCACCCGCGGGTCGGCGGTCATGATGCCGTCGACGTCGGTGTAGATTTCGGCGACCTCTGCCTTGACCGCCGCCGCCAGCGCGGCGGCGCTGGTGTCGCTGCCGCCCCGGCCGAGGGTGGTGATTTCGCCGGCTTCGCTGGCGCCCTGGAAGCCGGCGACGACGACGATCCGTCCGGCGGCGAGGTGGGCGGTGACGTTCTTGGGGTCGATCCGGATGATCTGGGCGTCGCCGTGGGCGGGGGTGGTGATGATGCCGGCCTGCTGGCCGGTGAGGAAGACGGCGTCGTGGCCGGCTTTTTTTAGCGCGCCGACGACGATGACGCCGGCGACGATTTCGCCGCAGGCCATGATGAGGTCCTGTTCGCGTTTGGCGATTACGGGGCATTCTTCTTTCGCCAGGGTGAGGAGGGTGTCGGTGGCGTACGGTTCCCCGGCCCGCCCGAGGGCGGAGACGACGACGAGCGGGGCGTAACCGGCCGCCTTGGCGGCGGTGATCCGGGCGACGACCTGCTGGCGGCGTTCGGCGGTGCTTACGGAGGTGCCGCCGAATTTCTGGACTAGTATCCGCATGGGGTTCCCCCTCCTAGACGAGACGTCGGGCGATGAGCTGCTCGGCGATCTGGATGGCGTTGAGGGCCGCGCCTTTGCGGATCTGGTCGCCGACGACCCAGATGTTGAGCCCCGCCGGTACGGTGCGGTCTTCGCGGATGCGGCCCACGAAAACTTCGTCCCGGCCGGCGGTGAAGGCCGGCATGGGGTAGATCTGGCGGTCGGGCTCGTCAAGGACTGATACTCCCGGTGCGGCGGCCAGTATCCGCCGCGCTTCCTCGACCGGAAGCTTGCGGCTGGTTTCGAGGTTGAGGAATTCGGAGTGGCTGCGGAGGACGGGGGCGCGCACCGTGGTGGCTGTGATCGGCAGGGAGGGCAGGTGCATGATTTTGCGTGTTTCGAGCACCAGTTTCATTTCTTCTTTGGTGTAGCCTTCGTCCTGGAAGACGTCGATCTGGGGGATGAGGTTGAAGGCGATGGGGTAGTGTTCGTCGAGCGAGGCGACGGGCAGTACGGACGCCGCGGGCTGGCGGCCGTCGAGGAGGTCGCGCAGCTGGCCGTTGAGTTCGTCCAGGGCGGCTTTGCCGGCCCCGGAGACAGCCTGACAGGTGGAGACGATGACCCGTTTGAGTTCGGCTTGCTGATGGATGGGGTTGATGGCCAGGGCCATGATGATGGTGGAGCAGTTGGGGTTGGCGATGATGCCGTTGTGGTTGTTGAGGTCGGCGATGTTGACCTCGGGCACGATGAGCGGCACGTCGGGCTCAAGGCGGAAGGCGCTGCTGTTGTCGATGACGACGGCGCCCGCCTTGACCGCTTCCGGGGCGAGGACCTTGCTGATGGGGCCGCCGGCGAAAAAGGCTATCTGGATGTCGCGGAAGGCTTCGGGCGTGGCTTCCTCGACGACATAGTCGCTGCCGCGGAAGGAAATGGTCGTGCCCACTTCCAGAGCCAGCAGCCGGAGTTTGCCGATGGGAAAGTCGCGGCTGGCGAGGATGTCGAGCAGTTCGGTGCCGACCGCTCCCGTCGCGCCCAAGATGGCTACATTGTATTTCTCCATTCATATCCCCCTTTGTACCCGCAGTGTGGTATTAATAGAACTACACCGCATATGTAACGCAATATCCGTGCCAGGAGCACTAAACCCCCGTACGGCGGGCATTCGGGGAAAAATGGGCCGGGAGGAAATTTTTCAAATATTGAAATAAACGGCCCGCAACCGCTGCTATTGGCGGTTTGTGAAATTTACATTTTTCAAAAATCGGAAAGGGTTTTCCCGGCCCGGCGGCAAATTATAGGAATGGTATTCTTGTTTGGAGGTCGTTATGCCGCTTAAGATAGGTATTGTCGGCTCGGAACGGCAATGTCTGCTGCTGCTTGATTTGTTGGCCGACCAGGATGAGCTTGGCGTGTGCGCGGCTTTGCCCCTGCCGCAGGAGCCCCTGGCCGCGAAACGGTTCGGGGCGCACCGTGCGCTGGTGGCCGCGTCGTGGGAGGATTTCGTCGCCAGGGGGCCGGAGGCGGTGTTCAGCTTTCTGCCGCCCTCCGACCTCCCGCCGGACTGGCCGCCGGCGGGCGTGGAGCTGGTCAGTTATCACACCACGCACGCGGTGAGCAGTCTGCTAAGCCTGCTGTCCCGCCAGCTGAACCAGTGCGAGGAGCAGCGGGTGAAGTACCTCAGCGCCCTGAATTCCGTCACCGAGGGCATTCAGATCATGAACGAGGCGGGGATCATCGAGTATATCAATCCGGCTTTTTCGAAGATTACCGGCATCCATCCCGCGGAGCGGATCGGGACGAACGTTTTCCAGGTGTCGCCGGACGGCGCGGCGGCGCGGGTGCTGATGTCCGGGAAGGCGGCCACGGGCGTCCGCAACCAGGCGGTGGGATCGTGCGCGGACGTCATTTCCAACGGGGCGCCGATTTTTATGGCCGGTACGCTGCGCGGGGCGGTGGTCGCTTTTCAGGAGGTGACGGATATCATCCGCCTGTCGGAGGAGCTGAGCACCACCAAGGAGCTGGTCGAGTCGCTGAGCCGCGAGCTGGGGGCGGCCAAGTATTCGTTCGCCGATATGATCGGCGCGAACCGCAAGCTGCTGGCGGCGATCAATCTGAGCAAGCGGGCGGCGAAGAACGATTCGACGGTGCTGATAACCGGCGAGAGCGGCACCGGCAAGGAGATCGTCGCCAACGCCATCCACCACGCCAGCCCCCGCTGGAACAAGCCGTTCATCACGGTGAACTGCGCGTCGATCCCGGAGGCGCTGCTGGAGAGCGAGCTGTTCGGTCACGAGAAGGGGGCGTTCACGGGGGCGCACAAGGCCAAGGCGGGCAAGTTCGAGCTGGCCAATGGGGGGACGATTTTCCTCGACGAGATCGGCGATCTGAGTTCAAACACCCAGGCCAAGCTGCTCAGGGTGCTGCAGGAGAAGGAGGTCGAGCGGATTGGCAGCAACCACCGCCAGGCGGTGAATGTGAAGATCCTCGCCGCGACGAACAGGAACCTGCAGAGCATGGTGGCCGAGGGCCTGTTCCGGCAGGATCTTTATTACCGGCTGCAGGTGATAAACGTGACGCTGCCGCCGCTGCGGGAGCGCAAGGACGATATCCCGCTGCTCGTCGATCATTTTCTCCGCCGGATTTGCCAGGAGTCGGGACGGTCCTCCCTGCAGATGGCCGAGACCTGCCTGGAGCTGCTGTTGGCCCACTCGTGGCCGGGCAATGTCCGCGAGCTGCAGAACGTGCTCACGCGGGCGGTGACGATTTGCGACGGCGATGCGCTGCTGCCGGGGAATTTCCGGTTTTTGTCCTCCGGCGCGGCGCCCGAGACGGTGCCGGGCGAGGAGCCTATTCTGCCGCTGCACGAGATGGAGAAGGCGATGGTCGTCAGGGCGCTGAGGAAGTACGGCTGGTCGACGGCCGGCAAGAGGAGCGCCGCCCGGGAGCTCGGCATCGCCCTGGGGACGCTGTATTATAAGATAAAACAGTATCAGCTCGGCAAGTGATCTTGCCGAGCTGATCTTTTTGCGTACGAAGAATACCACACGCTAGGCGTGTGGTTCCAAAAAGCTTATAGCTATGCCTCGAAAAGAACAGCCTCCTTTTGTTAGAATAAATGCAGGTTTGCCGACTGCATATCTCTTAACAAAAGGAGGCGCATCCAATTGGATACTCAAAGTCTAGCACACAGCAAATGGCGTTGTAAATACCACATCGTCTTTGCACCGAAATACCGGAGACAGGTTATCTACGGGAAAATTAAAACGGATATTGGGGCGATTTTAAGAAAGCTGTGCGAGTACAAAGGGGTAGAAATTATCGAAGCCAATCTATGCCCGGATCACATTCATATGTTAGTGAGCATACCGCCCAAGATCAGTGTGGCGCAATTTGTCGGGTACTTGAAAGGTAAAAGTTCGCTGATGATATTTGATAGACATGCGAACTTGAAATACAAGTACGGCAACAGACAGTTTTGGTGCAAGGGCTATTTCGTAGATACAGTTGGGCGAAATAAAGAGGCAATTGAGAAATACATCAGAGAGCAGCTTCAAGATGATATAGTTGCTGATCAGCTATGCCTTAAAGAATTGATAGACCCGTTTACGGGTGATCCAGTAAAAAAGTCATAAGAAAATTAGCCCCTTTAGGGGCTGACTGAAGAGGTTATGCGGTTGGCAGACCTTTCAGTGAGTCTTGAGACTCGGCTAGTAGCATGCCCTTTCAGGGCTTAACCAAGCCACCCGTTTTACGGGTGGTGCCGTGACTGCCACGCCTGCCGGCGCGGGGCGGGGAGTTATAGTTTATAGCCAGGCTCGTAGGCTTTTCTGACGACCGCTATGGGGTGGAGCGCCTTTACGCCGGCGCCGTGGGCGATCTGCAGCCGGCAGGTGCCGCAGTCGGCGAGGACGGCGTCGGCCGGCGCGGCTTTTATTTTGGCGAACAGTTCGCGGCCGATGGCCATGGAGATGTCGTAGCGGTCGTCCTTGAAGCCGTAGCTGCCGGCGATGCCACAGCAGCCGGCGTCGAGGTCGGTCACGGCTACGCCCGGCAGGGCGGCTAAAAGCTCCAGGGCCGGCCGGCCGATGCCCTGGGCGCGGAGGTGGCAGGGGGCGTGGTAGAGGTATTTGCCGCCGACGGGGGTGAAGGCGGTGTTGAGCCGCCCCTGGTCGTGGAGCTCGAGGAGGAACTCCATGACGTCGTAGGTGCGGGCGGCAACTTCGCCGGCGCCGTCGGCGCCGAAGAGTTCGCCGTACTCTTGTTTGAGCATGAGGCCGCAGCTGGTGCAGGCGGTGAGGACGGGGACGCCCCGGCGAACGTGGTCGGCGAGGACGGCAAGGTTGCGCCGCGCGGCCTTCCCGCCTTCTTCTAGGTAGCCGCCGGTGACGAGCGGCACGCCGCAGCAGGCGAGGCCGGGCGGGACGAGGACTTCGTAGCGGTTGGCCTGGAGGACGGCGATGAGGTCGAGGCCGACCTGGGGGTCGTTGTAGTTGATGAAGCAGCCGGGGAAGAAGACGACTTTGTCGTCATAGGGCTGCTGACGCAGTTTGCCGAAGCTCCGGAGGAAGGTGCGGGGGGCGTAGCGGGGCAGCGGCCTGCTGCCCGCGATGCCGATGGCTTTGAGCATCCGGCGGGTGACGGGGTTGGCCATGCCGAGGTTGGAAAGAGGCTGGGCGGGCATGGCAAGTTTGGCCATGTGCTCGCCGTGGGCGAGAATCCAGTCGCGCAGGCGTCGGCCGTGCTTTTTGACGTGCCCGGCCCTGGCCCGCATGTTGAGCGCCGCCACCGGCACGCCGGAGGGGCAGGTGATGTCGCAGGTTTTGCAGTTGGTGCAGTAGGCGAGGGCGGCGTCGGCGGGGGCGCCGGCCAGGCGGTGGCGCTCGGCGGCGGGGCCGGCCAGCTTGGGGCCGGGGAAGTCGCGCACGACGGCGGCGACCGGGCATAGGGCGGTGCAGGAGGCGCACGCGGTGCAGGCGTCGAGGTTGGTGTTACATTTTTTCACGGCTATCCCTCCCTGCCGCCACGCCGGCGTGCCAGCCGCTGACGACGGCGACGCCGTTGCCGGCTTTTTCGTGGCTGTAGTCGCAGCCGGCCAGGATGGCGCCGGCGAAACGGACGTTTTCGAGGACTACCCGGCCGGCGGCGTCCACCGGCCTCAGTTCGCGGTCGGTGTCGACGCCGAAGCGGGCGAAGGGCTGCGGTCCGGCAGCCAGCAGCCGGGGCGCGCTCCAGGCCAGCGGGTCGGACGGGACGGCCAGGGGAAGGCCGAAAATGCTCTCCCGCGCGGCGCCGGCGGTGCTTTCCAGGCCGCCGCCGAGGAAGCCGCCGGTGGCGAGTACGAAGGAGCGGGCCCGGTAGCGGCGTTCGCGGTCGTGGTGGCCGGTGACGATCGCCTGGCAGCGCCCCTGCCCGGCTTCGGCGCGGACGACTGCGGCGTGTTCGAGGATGGCGACGCCCCGGCTTCTGAGGTGGGCGAGCAGCAGCGCCCGCAGGCGGAGGCCGGTGACGGCGGGCGGGGCGCCGGCGATTTCGAGCAGCCGGCAGCCGGTCGCCGCCTCGATCGTTTCCCAGGCCGCGCAGCTGGGCTGCGTTCCCAGGACGGGCGGTATGATGACGAATTGCCCGGGTGGGAGACGTTTTTTCAGCTGGGCGGCGAATTCGCGGCGGCCGGCTTCGCTGTCGAGCCAGCGGGCGACGTCGAGGGCGGTGGCGTCGCGGCCGCCGGCGAAGCCGCAGTCGACGGTGACGACGCTGTAGTGTTTGTTGTAGCCCGGGCGGCGGGCCAGGCCGCGGGCGATCATTTCCGGCCGGTAGTCCTTGAGGCCGGCGATGCCGAGGATGACGGCGCTGTTGACGGCCGCGGCCCTGGCGACGCCCATCGTGGCCGGCGCCAGGCAGGCGGGTTTGAGCGTCCCGGCGGCGGTGGGCAGCCAGAGGTTCTCGCCGAGCGAGCCGCGATAGGGGTAGCCGGCGCCGGCGGCGAGGGCGAGGAACCAGTCGGCGGCCGCCCGCACGGCCGGCAGGCCGAGTTTACCGTAAGGGTGGCTTTCCGGGAGGGCGGCGACGGCGGCGGCCGGGTCGGTTACCGGGCGGCCGTCGGCGTCGCAGCCGAGGATATCGATCGTGCCGCCGCCGATGGTGAGGGCGCCGGCGCCTTTGGCGGCGAGCAGTACCCGCGCGCCTTCGCCGGCGGCCGCAGCCGCGGCGGTCAGGCCGGCCAGGCCGGCGCCGACGACGATTACGTCATATTCCTTCATCGTGCATCGCTCCATCTATGTTGAGACTCGCGCCGTATATGCCGCGGAGGAGTTCTTGTTCCCTGAGTTGTTTGCCCCACAGTACGGGCCGGATCCCCGCCCACCGCTCCTCGATGAAGTCGCGGAGGAGCTTGTCCGCGCTTTGGTCGGCGAAACCGGCGGCGCAGAGGGCGCCGATGCCGCGCAGGCCGCAGAAGGCTCCCTGGCAGGTGCCCATGCCGAGCCGTGTCCGGCGGCGGAGGTCGCCGAGGCCGTGGGTGGTGGGGAGGGCGGCGATTTCCTTGATTTCCCCGAGGGTGACGAGTTCGCATTCGCAGATGAGCGCCCGGTCGGCAGGGTTGTCCTCAAGCCTGCGGACGACGGCCCCGAAGGCGTCGCCCAGCCTGGCGGCCGCCAGTTCGGCCCCGCCGGCGGGGAAGTGCTTTTTCGCCGCCGCCAGCAGGCCGGGGGCGGGGTCGGCGACGAGCGGCTCGTCGGCGGTGCGGCAGGGAACGGAAACGCCGAGGCGCTCGCAGGCGAGGTCGGCGGCTTTTTCGGCCATCAGGCGGTAGGTGGTGAGTTTGCCGCCGACGACGGTGATGAGGCCGTCGACGCCTTCGGCGCGATGGTCGATAACGGCGAAGGCGCGGGAGGCGGCGCGGCCTTCGGCGCCGGGAGCGGCGCTGTAGAGCGGACGGGTGCCGGCGAAGGCCCTGAGGATGCGGTAGTCGGCCAGGTTTTCGAAGAGGGCCTCGCCGATGCGCAGCAGTTTGAGGACTTCGTCGCTGCGGGGGGCGGTGTCGTCGGGCCGGTCGGCGGCGGCGGAGGTGGTGCCGAGGATGGTGACCGAGCCGTGGGGGACGAAGATGTCGCCGTCAGCCGGCGGGCGGAGGCGGTTGATGACGCGGGAGGCGAAGCGGTGGTTGAAGGCGATGAGGGTGCCGCGGTCGGGTTTGACGCGGACTTCGGCGCCGGCTAGGGCGGCGACCTTGTCGACCCACGAGCCGGCGGCGTTGATGACCAGGTCGCAGGCGATGGTGCGGGTTTCGCCGCTTAACAGGTCGCGGACGGCGACGCCCGTGACTTTGCCTGCGTCGGTTACGATGCCGACGGCTTCGGTGTAGGTGAGGACTTCACCGCCGTGGCGGGCGGCGGCGGCGGCGTTGTGCCAGCAGAGCCGGAAGCCGTCGACGGCGGCGTCGGGGACGCGGTAGGCGGCGGCGATGCGCGGCGTGAGGTTGGGTTCGAGGCGCACGGCTTCCGCCGGGGCGAGCGGCGCGGCGGGCAGGCCGAGCGCGCGGCAGGCGGCGAGCCATTGCTGTTCGAAGGCGGGGTCGTCTTCCGGCAGGCGGACGAAGAAGCCTTCGGTGTCTTCGACGCACTGGTGGGCGATTTTTCGCAGGATGCGATTTTCGGCGATGCATTCCGACGCCGATTCCGGGTCTTTGACGACATAGCGCCCGCCGCTGTGGAGCAGGCCGTGAAAGCGCGAGCTGGTGCCGTAGGCCAGGTCGCGCCGCTCCACCAGAACGGCTTTGACGCCCCGCATCGCCAGGTCGCGCAGGATGCCTGCGCCGGTTGCTCCGCCGCCAATGATGACGGCCTGCGTTTTGGTCATGATTTTTCCACTCCCGGTACGATATTTGCTGTAAAAAAGACAGAGAAGTCCCTTTGTCCTCGCGGTACAAAGGGACTTCTCTTATACTCCAGTCCCTGTATATGCTGTTATTCTTCCCAGTCGAGGGCCCGCGCGACCGCCTTTTGCCAGCCTTTGTAGAGCTTGGCGCTCCGTTCGCCGTCCATCTGCGGGGTGAAGCGGGTGTCGAGCTTCCAGTTGCTGACGAGGCTCTCTTTGTCGTTCCACACCCCGGTGGCTAGGCCGGCCAGGTAGGCGGCGCCGAGGGCGGTGGTTTCGGTGACTTGGGGACGGTCGACAGGTACGTCGAGGATGTCGGCCTGGAACTGCATGAGGATGTTGTTGCCAACGGCGCCGCCGTCCACCTTGAGCGCCTGCAGGCTGATGCCGGAGTCGGCTTCCATGGCGCTGAGGACGTCCTTGGTCTGGTAGGCCATGGCGTCGAGGGTGGCGCGGATGATGTGGGCTTTGGCGCTGCCGCGGGTGAGGCCAAGGATGGCGCCGCGGGCCTTCATGTCCCAGTAGGGGGCGCCGAGGCCGACGAAGCCGGGGACGACGTAGACGCCTTCGGCGTCGTTGACTTTCCTGGCGTAGTATTCGGAGTCGGCGGCGGTCTCAATGAGCCTGAGGCTGTCGCGCAGCCACTGCACGGCCGCGCCGGCGATGAAGATGCTGCCTTCGAGGGCGTATTCGACTTTGCCGTCGAGGCCCCAGGCGATGGTGGTGAGGAGGCCGTTCTTGGATTCGTATAATTTTTCGCCGGTGTTCATGAGCATGAAGCAGCCGGTGCCATAGGTGTTCTTGGCCATGCCGGGCAGGAAGCAGGTCTGGCCGAAGAGGGCGGCCTGCTGGTCGCCGGCGGCCCCGGCGATCGGTACGGCGGCGCCGAGGAAGACGCCGGGATCGGTGTGGCCGTAGACTTCGCTGGAGGGGCGCACTGTCGGCAGCATTGCGGCCGGGACGGTGAGCTCGGCGAGGATTTCTTCGTCCCATTTGAGGTCGCGGATATTGTACATGAGGGTCCGCGAGGCGTTGGAGTAGTCGGTGACGTGGACTTTGCCGGCGGTCAGCTTCCAGATGAGCCAGGTATCGATGGTGCCGAAGAGCAGGTCGCCGCGCTCGGCTTTGTCCCTGGCGCCGGGTACGTTGTCGAGGATCCACTTGACCTTGGTGCCGGAGAAATAGGCGTCGATGACAAGGCCGGTCTTGTGGCGGAAGGTGTCCGCCAGGCCCTTGGCCTTGAGGGCGTCGCAGATTTCCATCGTCTGGCGGGACTGCCAGACAATGGCGTTGTAGACGGGTTTGCCGGTCGTTTTATCCCACACGACCGTGGTTTCGCGCTGGTTGGTGATGCCGATGGCGGCGATGTCGCCGGGGTTGATGCCGGCCTTGGCGACCGCTTCGGCGGCTACGCCGATCTGGGTGCTCCAGATTTCGTCGGCGTCGTGCTCCACCCAGCCCGGTTTGGGGAATATCTGGGTGAATTCCTTCTGGGCGACGGCGACGATGCCGGACTGGTCGTCGAAGATGATGGCCCGCGAGCTGGTCGTGCCCTGGTCGAGGGCCAGCACGTATTTTTTGCTCATAGTTCTCTACCTCCCATTGTATGCCATTGACAGGCTCTGGTCAACATTTGCCGGATTTTGTCCTTTTAGATCAGGCCGACCGCCTTGCCGACGAAGTACGCCAGGCCGCCGCCGACGAGCGGGCCGACGACGGGCACCCAGGAGTATTCCCAGTCGGAGCCGCCCTTGCCGGCGATCGGCAGGACGAAGTGGGCGAGACGCGGGCCGAGGTCGCGGGCGGGGTTGATGGCGTAGCCGGTCGGCCCGCCGAGGCTGAGGCCGATGCCGACGACGAGGAAGCCGACCAGGTAGGGGCCGAAGCCGGGGGCGATGCCGCCGACGCCCTTGGAAAAGATGGCGAAGATCGGGATGATGAGGGCCATGGTGCCGATGATTTCGCACACTATGTTGGCGGGAAAGCTGCGGATGGCCGGGGCGGTGCAGAAGACGCCCAGCTTGGCGCCTTTGTCCTCGGTGATTTCCCAGTGGGGCAGGAAGGCGAGCCAGACGATCACTGCGCCGACGAAGGCGCCGGCCAGTTCGGCGACCATCGTGGTGACGGCGTGGGGAGCGGTGTAGGTGCCTATCATCATTTTCGCGAGGGTCACGGCCGGGTTGAGGTCGGCCTGGGGGGCGCCGGTGGCGACGGCGGTGAATACGCCCATTATGACGCCGATACCCCACCCAAAGGTTATGACTATCCAGCCCGCGCCCTCGGCTTTGGATTTTTTCAGCAGGACGTTGGCGACGACGCCGCAGCCGAATACGATCAGTACCATGGTGCCGAGGAATTCACCCATAAGATTTGTCACAGTTTTCTCCTCCTCACATATTTATCCGCGGTAAGTTCTCTTTCCCCCTTTGCGCCGCCCCGTCACCCCCTTCTTGTCCGTAAACCGGAAAATTAAAAAGCCCGATAAACCCTGCTCGCAGGGGGAGTCGGACTCTCTCAGATCTCTCGTCCACGCTGTGCGGTTAGTACAACTTATTCGCGCGGCGGCGAATTATGCGCGGGACGGGAAAATTATTATTTTCACCGCGGGGGAGGCATGGAGGGCGTCGTTAAATGCGCAGGATGAGTCTTATTGCTCTTTCATAAAAGAAGTAGTCCCACGCCCAGTTGATGGTGACGATGAAGCGGTTGCGGAAGCCGACCAGCCTGATGAGGTGGATGACGAGCCACAGCAGCCAGGCGGTAAAGCCGGCGAACCGCCAGCGGCCGATGGCGGCGACGGCCGTGCTGCGGCCGATGGTGGCGAGCGTGCCGGGGTCCTTGTAGACGAGGGCGGCTGGCTGGCGGCCGGCGGCGAGGGCGGCGATATTGGCGGCGGCGAGGATGGCCTGCTGGACGGCGACGGGGGCGATCATCGGCAGAGGCCCGCCGTCCTGCTCCCGGCAGGCGGCGTCGCCGGCGACGAAGACTTCGGGGTGGCCGGGCAGTTGGAGGGTTTCGGCGACGATGGCCCGCCCGAGGCGGTCGGCGGGGACGCCGAGGGTGGCGATGAGGGCCGCCGCCTTGACCCCGGCCGCCCAGACGATGGTGCGGGCGGCGATGGCCGCGCCGTCGGCAAGGGTTATTGTGCGGCTGTCGAAGCCAGCGACACGGGAACGAAAACGGATTTCGACCCGCATTTTCCTAAGGGCGCGGGCGGCGTAAGCGGCCAGCGAAGCCGGCAAGGCAAGCAGCAGGCGGTCGCCGCCTTCGAGGAGGATGAGCGATACCTCGGCGAAGTCGAGTTCGGGGTAGTCCTTGGCGAGGACGAGGTGGACGAGTTCGGCCAGCCCGCCGGCGCTTTCGACGCCGGTCGCGCCGCCGCCGGCGACGACGAAGGTGAGGAGTTCGCGGCGGATGGCGGGGTCCTGTTCCCGGGAGGCGAGCTCGAACATGCGGAGGATGTGGTTGCGGAGGGTGAGGGCGTCGGCGAGGTTTTTGAGGCCGACGGCGTTGGCGGCGACCGATTCCAGGCCGAAGAAGCTGGTTTCGGCGCCGACGGCCAGCAGCAGGTAGTCGTAGCTTATCGCGCCGCCGTCGGTGAGGACGCGGCGGCCGGCAAGGTCGACGCCGCAGACGTCGGCCATGCGGAAGGCGACGTTGCCGTAGCCGCGGAGGATGGCCCGGAGCGGGTAGCTGATGTCCTCGGGGCCAAGGCCGGCGGTGGCGACCTGGTAAAGGAGCGGCTGGAAGAGGTGGTAGTTGTTGCGGTCGAGGAGAATGACGTCGAGCGGTTCGCCGCTGAGGGCCTTGGCGGCCTGAAGGCCGGCGAAGCCGCCGCCGACGATGACGACGGCGGGGTTGGCGCGGGCGGGGGGGTTATTTGATGTCATCGTGGTCCTCCGGTTGCCGGCGGCGGAATTTGACTCCGGAGCTGCTCCGGACATTTCGCCGCCGGTCAGTGCAACTTCCGGAAGTTGCAGTAGCCGATTTCGTCGCAGCGCTCCTTGAGGCGGGGCCAGAGGCCTTCCTCCCTGACCAGGCGGACCGCCGCGGGGAACATGATGTGGTTTTCCTTGTAGATGTGGTCGCCGAGGTTGTATACGATGTAAGCGGCGAGCTCGCCCAGTTCGCGGCGGAAGGCTTCGAAGCCGCCGTCCGCGCCCCGCGCGGCAAGGGCCTTTAAGGCGTGCTTGCGCTCGCGCAGTTCTTCGTGTTCGGCCTCCATGGCCTCGACGGTGGCGCCGATGCCGCGCTTGGTCAGCTCGGGGAAGACTACTTCTTCCTCACGCCGGTGGTGGTATTCCGCCGCCAGCAGGTTGGCGGCGATGTCGGCCAGTTCCTGCCGGGCGGCGGGGTCGAGGGCCGCCGCGGCCTGCACCCTGGCGTTGAGGGCTTCCAGGCGTTCGAGGGTGGCGAGGATCTGCTCGTGCTCCTCGATCATGGTGCGCACCGGATGCCACGGCTCGATGGCGGCCTGCAGTTGCAGGAGCTCGTGCCGGAGGTTGTCGAGGTGGAGACGGTGCAGTTGGTGGAGGTCGGCAGGGTCGAGGTTATGCCTGGCCAGTCGCTCTTCGGCCAGGGCGACCGTCTCCGGGCGGACGAAGGCGAAGACCGCCTTGGCTTCGCGTTTTATCTGGTCGGAATCGGCGCCGCCCTTGTAGCGTTCGACGAGGTCGACGATCATTGCGGCGCGCTGCTCGCTTTCCAGCATTTGATATCCTCCTTTGAATTAGGCGTCGTGTGCGGGGGCAGGCCCCGCGAGATAGTTTTCCCGTCGGGGGGAAATCTACACCGCGGCGGACGAAATGTGCAGGTCTTATCTGGCAATCTGTAGTATAATTGGTATTGAATACGTAATTTCCCACGGCAAAATTCCGATAAAAAACCGTTTACAGGAGGAATCGCCATGATCTCATCCACCGTGGCCGAGCAGCTCCGGCGCATTGCCGGCAAGGAGAACGTTTTTACCGAACCGGAAGATCTCACCTGTTATTCTTATGACTCCACGCATCTGTCGGCGCTGCCCGATGTCGTGGTAGCGCCGCTGACGACGGCCGAGATCAGCGAGATCGTGAAGCTCGCCAACGCCGAGCGCATCCCGGTCATCCCCCGCGGCGGCGGGACCTGCCTCTCGGGCGGTACCATCCCGACCGACGGCGGGATTATTCTCGCCTTGCACCGCATGAATAAGATCCTCGAAATCGACCAGGACAACCTGACGGCAACCGTCCAGCCGGGCGTCATCACGGCCACCTTCCACCAGGCGGTGGAAAAAGAAGGGCTCTTCTACCCGCCCGACCCGCAGAGCATGCTGATGTCGACGATCGGCGGCAACGTGGCCGAGAACGCCGGCGGGCCGCGGGGCGTGAAGTACGGGGTGACGAAGGATTATGTCCTCGGCCTTGAGGTGGTAACGCCGACCGGCGGCATTTTGCGGGTGGGCGGCAAGACGATCAAGAATGTGAGCGGCTATGATCTGATGCGGCTGTTTGCCGGGTCGGAGGGCACGCTGGGGATTATCACCGAGATCACGGTGCGGCTGGTGCCGCTGCCGGAGGCGAAACGGACGCTGCTGGCGATGTTCGACACGCTCGACGACGCCGCCGCGGCGGTGTCGAGCATCATCAAGCACCGCATCATCCCGACGACGCTGGAGCTGATGGATCACAAGATCATGGAGCTGATCGAGTCGTTCAAGCCGGTCGGGTTCCCGATGGATGTCGAGGGCGCCATCCTCATCGAGGTGGACGGCAGCGAGCACGATGTCAACAAACAGATCGACAAGGTGGCGGAAATCTGCGCCGCGTGCCGTTCGCGCGAGGTGAAGGTGGCCAAGGACCAGGCGGAGGCCGCCCAGTTGTGGGCCGGCCGCCGGTCGGCGTTCGGGGCGCTGTGCAAGAGCGCAAGGACGGTGTTCGTCGAGGACGCGACCGTGCCGCGCAGCAAGGTGCCGGATATCGTGAAACGCATCCAGGAGATCGCCCGAAAGTACGATTTGGTTATTCCCATTCTCGGCCATACCGGCGACGGCAATATGCACCCCAACATCCTGACCGACGAGCGCAACGCGGAGGAGATGAAACGGGTCGACGCGGCGATCGACGAGATGTTCGAGGCCGCACTGGCCCTGGGCGGCACGCTGTCGGGCGAGCACGGCATCGGCCTGATCAAGCGGAAATATATGCCGTGGCAGTTCGGCGAGGAAGGCCTGGATTTCATGCGGAGCATCAAGCGGTCCGTCGACCCGAACAATATCCTCAACCCGGGCAAGATGTTCCTCATGGAGAAGGGTGAATGACATGAAGACGCTGAAACAGATGCGGGAAGAGTCCGAAAAGTGCCTGCGCTGCGGCCTCTGCCAGATCGTGTGCCCGATCTACAACGTGCTGGGCAGCGAGCCGGCGGTGGCGCGCGCCAAGGTCCGCCTGGCCCGTGAGCTGGCGGGCGACGTCCTCAAGGTGACGCCGCGGATGAGGAAGATCATGTCGCTGTGCCTGAACTGCAAGGCGTGCGTCGCCAACTGCCCGTCGCAGGTGCACACCGATAAGCTGGTGCTGGCGGCGCGGGCCCAGATCAAGGACGAGGACGGCCTGCCTTTCCTGCTCGGCGCCGCCCTGAAACAATTCCTGCCCAATAACAGCCTCCAGGGCGTGGCGGCCAAATCGGCCTATCTCTACCAGCATCTCGGGCTGCAACAGGCGGTGCGCGGCAGCGGGCTTCTCAAGGCGGTGTCCCCCGACCTCGCCCAGAAGGAGGGCGTGATGCCGGAGTTCGCCCCGCGAACTTTCCGCGCCGAGCTGGCGAATATGACGCTTAAGAAGGGCGGCAAGGTCAAGGTCGCCTATTATCTGAGCTGCATGACGAATATGGTCAATCCGGCGCTGGGCAAGGCGGTGATCGAGGTGCTGGAGCGCCACGGCTGCGAGGTCGTCATTCCGACGGACGTGCAGTGCTGCGGCACGCCGCAATTGGCGTACGGCGACGTGGAGACGGCCGAGGCGCTGGCGAGGAACAACGCCAGGCTGCTGGCGGCGACGGGCGCGGATTACATCCTGACGGACTGCGGGACGTGCGGCGACACGCTGCGCCATTACGAGGAGCTGACCGCCGACGCCGCCGGCTTCGAGCAGAAGGTGCTGGATGTGAGCGAGTTCCTCGTCGACAAGCTGGGCGTCAAGCCTGGCGACAAGCCGGTGGAGGCGGTCGTAACCTATCACGATTCCTGTCACCTCAACAGGGGCCAGGGGGTGAACAGGCAGCCGCGCGAGATTCTCAAGGCCATTCCCGGCCTGACTTTCCGGGAGATGGCGGAGGCCGACCGCTGCTGCGGCGGCGCCGGGACGTTCGCGATCACCAATTACGATCTGTCGATGGCTATCCTCGACAGGAAGGTCGGCAATATCAAGGCGGTTAACCCGACGATCGTGGCCGCCGGCTGCCCGGCGTGCAAGATGCAGCTCGAGCACGGGCTGGCCCGCAACAATGTCGGGGCAACGGTGGCCCACCCGGTGGAGCTACTGGCGAAAACGTACTGAGCTAATACGCGGAAGAACACGCGATACCCCCTATCCCAAGTGGTTATAGGGGGTATCGCTTTTGTTTATGCGCCTTTTTTCACTTTTTCACAGGAAAAATATGAAGATATTTAGAAATATTTCAATGTCGAATTTTGGCAGAAGGTGGCTGGGCCGATCCGCAAAATTGTCCCGGGGCAGCAAGCTGCGCGGCGACAGTTATCTATATATAGTCTATCAGCAAAAGGAGCGGATTTTGTGCAAACACCACAGTTTAAGCAAGGCAGTCTCCGCCGGAGCGGATTCAGCGTGCACAGCCTGCAGGCAAAAATCACTTTCGCGGTTCTGGCGATCTTCCTCGTGTCTCTCGCGGCGCTGGGCGGACTGAATTTCGACCAGGCCCACAGGATCCTCACCACCAACATCGTGCAACAGATGCAGGCGGAAGCGGCCGGTGAGGCCGACAAGGTCGGCGAGCTTTTGAAAGGCGTAGGCATGGAGCTTACGGGGCTGACGCATATGCCGGCGATACAGAGCGGCGATCCCAAGGCGATCGTGCCCGTCCTGGCGTCGCTGGCGAAATCGTATCCGAAATTCGATTCGCTGGCGTACGTCAATACCGCCGGGTTTCACTACAACAATACGGGCGCTACCGGCGACCTCAGCTCCCGGCCTTATATCCAGCAGGCTCTGAAGGGTAAGGTGGCGGTGTCCGACCCGGTCGTTTCCCGGGCGACCGGCCGGCTGGTGGTGAACGTGACGGTGCCGGTCAAGACGGACGGCAAAGTAACGGGGGCGCTGTTCGGGAGCCTCGGCATGGAAGATATGACCAAGATGATTGTGGAGCATAAGGTCGGCAAGACAGGCTATGCGTTCATGTGCCGGGGCGACGGCCTGCTGATCGTCCATCCCAATAAGGAGCTGGCCATGAAGGTCAACTCCCTGACAGACGCCAAGACCGACGCCGGGATGAAGGCGGTGGCCGAGCGGATGGTCAAGGGGGAAAAGGGCCTGGCGACGGTCACGTCGCGCGGGATCGACCGCTATTATTCCTTCGCGCCGGTGCCGGGGACGGCCTGGTCGCTGGGACTTTCGGTGCCGATTGCCGAGGTGTCCGGGGTGGTCTCCGGACTGAAGACGACGTCGGTTATTACGATCGTGATCATACTGGTGGTCTCGGCTATTCTCGTCGCCTGGCTGGTGCGCCGGATGACCGCGCCGCTCCAGGTGGTGGAGGCGGCGGCCAACCGCATTGCCGGCGGCGATATTTCCAGCGTGGAGCTGTCCGTGAAGTCGAACGACGAGATCGGCCGGCTGGCGCAAAGCTTCACGCAGATGGCGCAGAACCTGCGCTCCCTGATCAGGCAGATCACCGCCAACGCCGATCAGGTGGCGGCTTCGGCCGAGGAGCTTACGGCCAGCGCCGAGCAGTCGGCCCAGGCGGCCAACCAGATTGCGGCTTCGATCAACGGGGTGGCCGGCGGGGCGACGGAGCAGCTGGCGGCTGCGGAGGAGACGGCGTCGGTGGTGAATCAAATGTCGACCGCGATGCAGCAGGTGGCGGCCAACGCCAACCATGTGGCCGGGCAGTCGGCCCAGGCGGCCGATAAGGCGAAGGCCGGCGGAATCGCGGTGGATAAGGCGGTCAGCCAGATGGCCCAGATCGAGAATACGGTCAACGCTTCGGCGCAGGTGGTCGCCAAGCTGGGCGAACGTTCGAAGGAGATCGGCCAGATCGTGGAGACGATTTCCGGCATCGCCGGTCAGACAAATCTGCTGGCTTTGAACGCGGCCATCGAGGCGGCGCGCGCCGGCGAGCAGGGCCGCGGGTTCGCGGTGGTAGCCGAGGAGGTCAGGCAGCTGGCCGAGCAGTCGCAGGACGCGGCCAAGAAGATCGCCGAGCTGATCGGCGATATCCAGGGCGACACCGACCGGGCGGTGGCGGCGATGACCGACGGCACGCGCGAGGTCAAGACGGGCGCCGAGGTGGTTACCTCGACCGGCGCGGTCTTCCGCGAGATCGTGGAGCTGGTGTCGCAGGGGGCCGACCGGATGCGGGAGATTTCGGCGGCCATCCAGCAGATGGCCGGCGGCAGCCAGCAGATCGTGTCCTCGGTGGGCAGGATCGACGCGCTCAGCAAGTCGTCCGCGGGCGAGGCGCAGAGCGTTTCGGCGGCGGCCGAGGAGCAGCTCGCTTCGATGGAGGAGATCGCTTCCTCGAGCGAGGAGCTGGCGAGGCTGGCCCAGGAGCTGCAGGGCGCGGTGGCGCAATTCAGGCTGTAGTACGGAGACCCCCCCGACCGGTTACAGGTCGGGGGGGTTTTAGTTCAGTATAGCTTTAGCGCTTCATTTGCAGGTACTGGTCCGCTTTTTCGATTACGGCGGCGGCGAGATCGGCTTCGGGTACCGCCACGGCGTCCACGGCGGCGGCGGCGACGGCGATGCCGGGGACGCCGGGCGGGCCGTCGTGGCGGGCGCAGTCGGCGGTGCAGCCGCTGAGGTAGATGAGGAGGTCGGCGTCGCGGCGGTTGTAGCTTAGCCGGCAGCCGCGGGCGGCCAGGCGGGACGCGAGTTCGCCGGCCAGGCGGCCGCGGTCGATGCGGGGGTTGCAGCCGCCGCAAAAGACGATGCTGACGTGAGCGGCGTCAGCCATCCCGGCTCTCTTTGCCCTTGCGGAGGATGGCGAGCGCCTGGCGGATGAGCTCTTCGTCGGCCTGGAAGACGGGGACGATCTCGCGGACTTCGGGGGCCGCCTCTTTAAGCGCCGCCGCGACGACGTCGGCGAGGGTCTGCTGGGCGCCGGGGCAGGTGGCGCAAGCGCCGGTCAGCCTGACTTTGAGGACGCCGTCGGCGGTGAGTTCGACGAGCTCGATGTCGCCGCCGTGGGCGCGAAGCGCCGGACGGACCTGTTGGTCGATGATTTTGCCGAGTTTATCCATGACCCCTCTCCCCCATCACCGGCCGGCCGCGGGCTCGATGCCGGCGATGGCCCGGGCGAGGTCTTTTTTCTGCTCGATGTTGCCCTGGCGGGCGATCATGATCCGCTGGGCCTGGGGCGAGCCGGCGCCGTGCATCGATTCGGTGCGGTAGCCGACGGCGGCGGCGCCGAGGGTGATGTTTTCGATCAGTCTGAGGACGCGCATGCGGTGCTCGGTGGGTACGCCGGCGACGCCGCGCAGGTATTTTTCGACGACCGGGCCGATTTCCGGATGGCGGAGGTCTTTTTCCGACGGCATGGTAACCATGAGGCCGCCGGCGATGTCTTCGGCGAGGCGGGCGATCTCGTAGGGGAAGCGGGTGACGTTCTGTTTACAGACGTTGGCCAGCAGGAGGTCGATGAGGTAGGTACCGGACGCGGTCGGGTAGCCTTCGGCCGAGCAGGCGATGCCGCAGGCGTAGAGGGTTTCGTTGAGGTGGACCATTTCGATGAGTTTGTCCTTGACGGCGGAGGCCTTGGCGGCGCCGTTCATTTCGGCGGCGAGGGCCGCGGCGCCGATGAGAACGTCGCCGACGCCGACTTTGCAGCCGCCGTAGCTCTGGCGGTGGTAGCCGGCGAAGCGTTCGACGAGCGCGCCGCTGAATTCCGTCTCGCCGCACATGAAGACGTGCTCCCAGGGAACGAATAGATCGTCGAAGACCATCAGGGCTTCGTGGCCGCCGAAACGGCTGTTGCCGACGTCGATGTCGCCGTTCTCGAGCTTGCGAGTGTCGCAGGACTGACGGCCGTAGATGTAGAAGATGCCGGGCGCGTCGGCGGGGGCGCAGAAGGAGACGGCGTAGTCGGCGTCGTCGGCGCCCATGGTCATGGTGGGCATGACGAGTATCCAGTGAGAGTTGAGGGCGCCGGTCTGGTGGCATTTGGCGCCGCGGACGACGATGCCGTCGGCGCGCTTTTCGACCACCCGGACGTAGAGGTCGGGGTCGGCCTGTTTGCCGGGCGGCAGGCTGCGGTCGCCTTTGGGGTCGGTCATGGCGCCGTCGACGGTGAGGTCTTCGTCCTGGATTTTGCGCAGGAAGGCGGTGAAGCGTTTATGGTATTCGCTGCCGAGTTTGCCGTCCATTTCGAAGGTGACGCTGTCGACGGCGTTGATGGCGTCCATGCCGACGCAGCGCTGGAAGCAGGCGGCGGTTTTCTGGCCGAGGAGGCGCTGCATTTTGACTTTTTTGACGAGGTCGTCGCTGCTCTGGTGGAGGTGACAGAAGCGGTTGATCGTTTCGCCGCTGAGGTGGGAGACGGCGGTCATGAGAGACTGGTAGCGGGGGTCGTGGGCCAGTTCGTAGGTCATTTTGACGGCGTTCATCGACGGACGGATGATGGGGTGGTCGACAGGGTTGTCGATGAGTTCGCCCTGGAGGTAGACTTTGAATTTGAGCTTGCGGAGGCTGTCTTCGTATTCGCGGCCGGTCATGAGAGCCATATGTGAACATCTCCTTTGCGCTGGCGTTGGCTGTCATGTATGTATTCCCGCGCGCCCGGCCGTATTCCTCCCGTCGGTGGACGCCGTTCGTAGGAAAAGGCTGCCCGGATTATTCTCCCAGGGTGAGGTCCCAGCGCTGCTCGGTGAGTTTGTCGCGCCAGGTGGTGTTCTCGGTTTCTTCGGTGAGGCGAAAGCCGAAGCTTTCGTAGAGGTGGCAGGCGGCGTCGAGGCCGCGGAAGGTCCAGAGGAAGACGTGGGCGAAGGCGCGCTGGCGGCAGTAGTCGATGGCGACGTTCATGAGGCGGCGGCCAAGGCCGCTGCCGCGGAAGGCGGGCTCGACGAGGAACCAGCGCAGTTGGCCGGTGCCCGGGCCGGCGGCGACGATGGCGATCGCGCCGACGACCTGGCCGGCGGCTTCGGCGACCCATATCTCGCCGTCCGACCCGCCGGCGAAGAATTTGGCCATACCGGCGATGACATAGCTTTCGAATACTTTGTCGAGGCCGTATTCCTGTTCGTAGAGGATGCCGTGGCGATAGGCGATGTAGCCGGCGTCGCCCGCCCGGTAGGTGCGGATGACGACCGGCCCGGACGGCTGGGGCTGGCGGGAGAGGATGGCCCTGACGGCTTCCATGTGGGCGACGAGTTGCTGCTGTTCGGCGACGCTTAGGCCGTTCAGGACGGCGACGATCTGGCGGGTGGAGGCGTCGGAAATGGCGGTCATGACGCTTTTCCCCTTGTCGGTCAGGGACAGGAGCTGCACGCGCCCGTCGTCCGGCGAACGAACGGTGGTCAGCAGTTTCTCGCGCCTGAAGCGCCGCAATATGCGGCTGAGGTAGCCGGGGTCGATGTCGAGCAGCCGGGTGAGGTCGGTGGCGGTGTACCGCCCGGCCATGAGGAGTTCGAGGAGCACGCGGGCTTCGGCCAGCGAATAGGGGCTGTCGAGGATGGTTTTGTTGACGAGGCCGATGATGTTGGTGTAGAAACGGTTGAATTCCCTGATCCTGGCGGCCCGTTGCAGGGTGGCGTCCTGCATAGGTCAACCCTCCTTAGCTGTCTTTTGCCACCAAAGTACCATATTTATTTGACTTAGTCAAGTAAATTTGCGGTAAGGGGCGAAAAGGAAAGCACGGCGTCAGCCGTGCTTTATCGTTTATTGGGTTGCCCCGCCCCCATCGTTCCGGAGGCCGGCGGCGAAGGCGCGCAGTTCGAAGAGTTCGTGTTCTTTGTAGACTTTGGTGACGAAGACGGTGAGGTGTTCGGCGAGGTCGAGGTCGGGGCCGTTTTCGACGACAGCGCCGGCGGCGTCGAGGAGGATTTTGACGACGGGGCGGGCCTGAAGCCTGGGGCGCACGCTGGCTACGACCGCGGTTTCGCCGCCGCTTAGCCGGACGACGGTGCCGACGGGATAGATGGCGACGTTGGCGAGGAAGATGTCGAGGATGGCTTTGTCGAGGTATTTGTCGGCGAGGGTCATCATTATTTCGTAGGCTTCGTGGGGCAGCATCCCTTTGCGGTAGGGCCGGTCGGCGATGAGGGCGTCGAAGATGTCGGCGACGGCGACGATCCGGGCGTATTCGTGGATATTGTCGCCTTTGAGCCGGCGCGGGTAGCCGGTGCCGTCGATGCGTTCGTGGTGCTGGAAGGCTACGTGGGCGGCAAGGGTGGATATCTCCCGCCGCTTGCGGATGATTTCGAAGCCGTCGTTGACGTGCCGCTGCATGGCTTCGGATTCGGCGGGGGTGAGGTTGCCGACTTTGAGGATGATGTCCTTGGGCACGGCGAGCATGCCGATATCGTGGAGGAGGGCGCCGAGGGCCAGGTCGATGAGTCTGGCTTCGTTGTAGTCGAGGCTGAGGGCGATGAGGACGGAGATTATGGCGACGTTGACCGAGTGGGCGTAGACGTAGTCCTGGTAGGTGCGCAGGTCGAAGGTATGGATCATGGATTCGCGGTTGCCGACGATTTCGGCGACCATGGTTTTGACTTCGCCGCGCAGGGCAGCGGTGTCGAGGTCGCCGCTTTTCTGGTAGCCGGCGAAGGCGGTCTGAAGTGCGCGGATTAGTTTGACCCGGGTGTCCTCCCGCACGAGCTCGGGCACGTCGATGGCTTCGAAGAGCGGATTCCTGATGTAGACCGAGCCGATGCCCAGGCTGGCTAGTTTTTTGATGCTGGCGTCGGTAAGGACCATGCCGTTTCTAACAAGGAGCCGGCCGTCGGCGCCGCGCACGTTGCCGGCGACGGTCATACCGGACTGCAGGACGGCAAGGGATACGCGCTGCATACTTCCCCCTATCTGCGTTGGCACGGGCAAGGCGACCGGAGCCGGAACGGACGCCCGTGCGGACGACGAATAAGCTATATGAAAATTTTATTCTTTCCGGCGACGGCCTGCCAGGGACCCGGGTCCTAAAAAAACGGGCGGAAGGTCCCATCTTCCTCCCTCCCCCAGGGGGAGCGCCTCTCCCCTCGCTTACCCGACTGCCGCAGGAATATGGGGCCCGGACGGCGAATACACTGTAAAGAAATCCCCCGGCGGGCGCCGATGGAGGTAGCCATGAACAGCCACGGCCCGGACAAGGAGCCGTCCGCCGATTATCTGCGGCGGCTGGTGGAACGCCTGGAGGCGATGCGGATCGCGGAGTATCTGGAACTGCTGGAGAAGCCGCGCCGGCTGGTGATGACCAATTTTGTCGCCGGCGTCGCCCGCGGCCTGGGGTTCGCGATCGGGACGACGATTGTTTTCGCGGTCGTGATCGAGGTGCTGAGACGACTTATACTGATTAACATTCCGGTGATCAGCGATTATTTGGTGGATATCATCCGCCTGATAGAGATGCGAAAGTAAGAAAGACGCTCGTTTGAGCGTCTTTCGCTTTTATGTTTCGCCGGACGGCGACGGGAGAGGCTTGAGGATGAGCGGCACGATCGAGGCCAGGGGCTGCTGGAAGAGCATGAAGAGGGTGATGGGCACGGCGACGGCGGGCGGGAAATGGGCGATGGCGAGCACGAGCCCTGAGCTGATGTTGCGGATGCCGATGCTGTAGACCATGGCGAAGGCGACGTCCCGGGGACGCCCCCGGACGACGAGGGAACCGAGATAGCCCAGGAAATAGCTGGCGGCGACGATGAAGAAGGTGATCAGGATCATTTTCAGGATCGCCGGGCTCCAGTCGACGGCGGGGGCGACGAGGGCGGCGTTGAAGAATATTACTACGTAGAAGGTGACTTTGGCGGTGACGCCGCCGAAGCCCTTGGCGTAGGCGACGGCCTTTTCCTTGAGGATGTCGTGGAGGATCATGCCTACGAGGCTGGGAATGGTTATCATCCACATAAGCTGCAGGGCCATCTGCTTGTAGTCGATGTGGAGGGCCTGGCCGACGGTGACGAGGAAGAAGGCGGGCAGGAAGAAGGGAACGATCACGGTGTCGAGCGCGAGGGTGACAAGCGCGACCGGGACGTTGCCCCTGACGATGGAGGTCCAGATTACGGAGGTGACGCCGACCGGCACGGAGGCGGCGACGAGATAGCCGATGCGGACGCTGATGTCGTCGGGGTAGAAGATGTAGCCCATCAGCCAGGCCATGAGGGGCGAGCCCAGGTGGGCGAGGCAGAGTGTCCACAGGGAGATCCATGGCCGGCTGAGTACTTTGCCGAATTGCATGAGGCTGGTTTCGAGCGCGGTGACGAAGGTGGCGTAGCCGAAGAGGACGATGAGCGCCATGCGGAGCTGGGGGGAATCGGCGATGGCGGAATTGAAGCCGAGGAGGAGCGCGCCGAGTACGCCGAGGTACATTTTTTTCCCCAGCCAGGCGTTGAGTTTGCTGAAGTCCATGATGGCGGTTTTCCTTCTTATGGAGTGTCGGCCAGACGGCCGCGGCGGGTGTCGTTACGGTTATAGTATGTTCAGCTGGCGGATTATGACGTTGTGAATGTATTCCAGCCGGTCAGTCGTTGGCGAAGATGGTGATGTCGCGGCCCATCTGCTTGGCTTTGTAAAGAGCCTGGTCGGCGGCGGTGACGAGCCGTTCGCCGGTGGCTTCGTCGGCCGCGTCCCGGTTGGTCCAGGTGGCGCCGCCGATGCTGACGGTGACGTTGATGAAGCCTTTGCCGACCGGGAATTGGCTTTCGGACACTTTGAGGCGCATACGCTCGGCGACCGATACGGCCCGGACTCGGTCGGTGTCGGGCAGGATGACGGCGAATTCCTCGCCGCCGTAGCGGGCTGTCAGGTCGACGCTGCGGAAGCTGTCCCTGATGATGGCGCCGAGTTGCTGGAGCACGGCGTCGCCCGCCGGGTGCCCGTGGATGTCGTTGATGGCTTTGAAGTTGTCGACGTCGATCATGAGGAGGCTGAGGGGCTTGGCGGTGCGCCACATTTTTTTGATTTCGCGGTCGAGGACGTAATCGAACATCCGCCGGTTGGCCAGGCCGGTGAGCAGGTCGTAGAAGCCTATTCGCTGGATGGTGGCGTAAACGTCTTTGCGGCCGAGGAGCATGGAAAGGTGGCCGATCGTCCGCTCGATGAAGTTTTCCAGGGCGTCGTGGTCGGCGGCTTTGTCGAGCTGCCGCCAGTGGAAAACGATCAGGCCCTGAAGACTGTCGCGATAGACGAGCGGAACGGTGTAGAGCAGTTTGGCGGCGCCGGCGCCGCCCTGGCGGAAGGCTTGTTTGACGATCAGGTCTTTGCGCCCGCCGCCGGGCGGGGGCAGCAGTTTCTGCAACCGTTCTTTGCCATACAGCGTTTTGAGGCGGCCGATGTCGGCCATGGAGAAGCCGCGGGCCATGACTTCCTGCAGTTGGCCGTCGGGGAGGGCGGGCTCGATGCCGAATACGGCGATGCCGTCGACGCCGAGCACGGCGGCGAAGGTTTCGCCGACTTTGTAGAACAGGCTCCCCAGCGAGGCTTGTTCGAGCTTGAGGGCTTCGACGAGAAATTCGTTCTCGGCGGCGCGGTATTTGGCCTCGCGCTCGCAGTCGGCGCGCTCGATTATTGCCGTGGCCTGCCGGGCAAACAGCGCCAGCAGGTCGGCGTCGAGGTCGGAGAAATGGTCGGACCGTTCGGCGAAGGCTTCGAGTACGCCGATAACGCCCTGCCCGGTGACGAGGGGGACGCCGACCATGGACATGAGACAAAGGCGGGCGGCGCCGGGGCGCAGGCGGTAGTTGTACTGGGAGAGGTCGTGGACAATGACGGGCTGACCGCTGAAGTAGCTGTTGCCCATGAATTTGCGCTCTAACGGGACGTCGCCGGGGTCGACGCTGCTGCGCCAGGCGACCGCCCGGAAGGTCCGGCCGGCGGCCTCGTAGCGGCTGAGAAAGAGGTGGTCGCAGCCTACCGCCGCGTGGGCTTCCTGGACAAGGAGGTCGAGGGCGTCCTGCGGTTTTGCCCCGGGGTCGAGGGACAGGCTCAGCCCCCGGACGAGACGCGGGAGGTCGAAAGGTTCATGTTTGGCTTGTTCTTGTTCGGCGTTCACAGGCAACATCTCCGCTCATGAAAACATCGGCTGCCGAAGCAGACGGCAAAAACCGGCGGTGTTTCGCCGGTCAGTACTTTTTTTGCCACATAACCTGGTAGCCGTTGCCCGGATGGGTGTCGTCGCGCTTGATCTGGATGGTTCGATCCTTGTCGGCCGTTTTTATGTTTACGCATTTTGCGCCAGATTCGACCGTAACCCCCGGAAGGATGGCGCGTTCGTTGCTCTCTTTTTTGAGCGAGTAGGAGTAGTCGACGATATCGCCTGGCGCGGGCTTGAAGGCCTCGGGTTTGTCCGCCAGCCTCATCTGGCCGGTGCGGCTGCCGGAAGCGGCGGGAGCAGGCTTTTCTGCGGACGGCGTCGCGGGCGGGACCGGGTCCGGCGTCGCCAGCGACGGCGCGGGCGGCGGGCTTTTGACGGCGAAGTAGCCGGCGTGGACGAGGAGGGCTGCGACGGTTACTAGAGCCAATACGGTTGCCAGGCGCCAGAACGTTTTTTTATCCATGCTGTTATCCTTCCGCGGAACCGTGTTTGGGAAATTATATTCGCCGCGCCCCGCGACACTCCCTCCCGCCCCGCGCCATTTTCCCGCCGCGAAAATGAAGCGACCGCCGACGAACGCCCGCGAGGGGGGTGGCCGGCGGCGCTGTAGGCGATCCAAGGTTGCTGGCAGATACCAGTTACCCGTTCTCGCCTACTTGTATATCTGGGGGTTGACGCAGGTGAGCGGCTTGCCGCCTTTGAGGACGGCGATGATGTTTTTGGCCGCGAGTTCCGCCATGGCGTCGCGCGTTTCGACGGTGGCGTTGCCGAGGTGGGGGCAGAGGATGACGTTGTCTAATTCTTCTAGGCCGGGGGTGATCTTGGGCTCGAATTCGTAGACGTCGAGGGCGGCGCCGGCGATCGTGCCGGCGCGCAGGGCTTGGAGGAGGGCATGTTCGTCGATGAGCGGCCCGCGGGCGGCGTTGATGATGTAGGCGCCGCTCTTCATGGCGGCCAGTTGGGGGGCACCGATCATGTGGCGCATGGACGGGTCGTAGCTGACGTGGAAGGTGAGGAAGTCGGCGGCGCTGATGACGCCGTCCAGGGGCAGGTACTCCACGCCGAGTTCGGCTTCCTGGGCGGGGCTGAGGCGGGTGCGGGAGTTGTAGACGACGCGCATGTCGAAGCCTTTGGCCCGTTTGACGACGGCTTTGCCGATGTTGCCGAGGCCGACGACGCCGAGGGTTTTGCCGGCTACTTCGACGCCGAGGTGATAGAGGGGGGCCCAGCCGGTGAATTTGCCGGCGCGGATGTTTTTGTCGCCTTCGACGATGCGGCGGGCGATGGCGATGATGAGGCCCCAGGTCAGGTCGGCGGTGGCGTCGGTGGAGACGGCGGGGGTGTTGGTGACGGGGATGCCGCGGGCGGTGGCGGCGGCGAGGTCGATGTTGTTGAAGCCGGCCCCGTAGTTGGCGATGATTTTGAGGCCGGGGGCGGAATCGATGACGGCGGCGTCGATGACGTCGGACAGGAGCGGCAGCAGGGCGTCGCAGCCGGCCAGGCCGGCGATGATTTCCTCTCTTGTGAGCAGCGTGAGGCTGTCGTGCATGGTAACCGCGAATTCGCCGGCAAGCATGTTGTAAGCGACGCGGGGAACTTTTCCGGAGATGAATACTTTTTGCTTCATTTTTTTCTCCCTCCTTGCGGTTTAATCTTATCGTATTTTTTCCTATAGGTAAAATTCATATTCCGAATGTTTAATATGCGTCTGATTTATAATACAATAGAGGCAAGGAGGCGAGCCTATGGATATACGCCATCTCGAATATTTTCTCGAGGTCGCCAGGCGGGGGAGTTTCAGCAAGGCGGCCGCGAAGCTCCATGTCACCCAGCCGTCGATCAGCAAGATGATCAGGGCGCTGGAGGAGGAGCTGTCGGTGACGCTGTTCCACCGCACCAACAAGCAGGTGGAGCTGACCGACGCCGGCCAGGCGCTGCTCGAGCAGGCCCAGCAGATCGTCGGCCTTTTCCAGAACCTGACGGTGGAGCTGGATAATGTCACCAGCCTACGCAAGGGCCGGCTACGGATCGGCATGCCGCCGATCGCGGCGTCGACCGTTTTTCCCCGCGCGCTGGGGGAGTTTAACCGGTCTTTCCCGAGCATCGGCATCGAGCTTTATGAATACGGGTCGAAGAAGATTGAGGAGGCGGTGTTGGACGGCACCCTCGATACGGGGGTGGTCTGTACGCCGCCGGCGAAGACCGACTTGCTGGCCGTTTATTCGTGCATCCGCGACCCGCTGCGGGTGATCGTCCACCCCAGTCACCGCCTGGCGGGCCAAGCAGCCGTCGATTTCGCGGCGCTGGCTGACGAGGCTTTCGTTCTTTATCGCGAGGATTTCAGCCTTCACGACCATATCCTGCAGCGTTGCGGCCAGGCGGGTTTCGCGCCGCGGGTGATCTGCGCGACTTCGCAGCGGGAGTTCATGACCGGGATGGTGGCCGCCAATCTCGGCATCGCGCTGCTGCCTGGGAATATCTGCGACGGGCTCGACCCGGCGGCCATCGTTTCCGTGCCGCTCGCCGGCCCGCCGCTGTGCCTCGAGCTGGCGGTGATCCGCCGCCGGGACCGCTATTTGTCGTTCGCCGCCCGCCAGTGGCTGGCGTTCACGGCCGAGTTTCTCGGGCTGGAGCCGGCGGGAGTATGAAAAGGGAAAGCCGGGGCCTGTATGGCCCCGGCTTTCCCTATGATTTTATGACTTTTCCGTTTCGGCGGTGATGATGCTTACGAAGATGTCCGCCAGTACAGGGTCGAACATCGTGCCTCTGCAGGCGGCGATTTCCCGCAGCGCTTCCGCCGCCGGGACCGCCTGGCGGTAGGGGCGGTCCTGGGTCATGGCGTCGAAGGCGTCGGCTATTAGGAGGATGCGGCATTCGACTGGGATGTCTTCGCCTCTCAGGCCGAGCGGATAGCCGCCGCCGTTCCACCATTCGTGGTGTTTGAGGATCCAGTCGGCGATGTGGTGGAAATCGGGGGAGGCGACCGCGATCCGGTAGCCGATTTCGCTGTGACGGTGCATGATCTTGGTTTCGGCTTCGTCGAGGCGGCCGGGTTTGAAGAGGATGTTGTCGGGAATGCCGACTTTGCCGATGTCGTGGAATTGCGCCAGCAGGCGGAGATCGCCGATTCGCCGCTCGGAGACGCCGACGGCTCTGGCGAGTTTTTCGACAAGTTCCTGCAGCCGGTCGGCATGGCCTTCGGTGATGAAGTCGCGGGCGTGCAGCGCCTCGGTGAGGGTTTTGACGAGGGCGCTGCGGGCGCTGTTGCTGCGGTGTAGCTTTTCCCGGTACATGCTGCTGTCGGCTTCGCGGTAGACATCGTCCATGCCGGCGTGGGAAGGGCCGCGGACGGCGTACCCCATCGAGACGCTGAGCACGTACTCCCTACTGGTCATGTTGTCGGCGGCGATGGCGGCCATTATGCGGTTAACGGTATCCTGGAGGCTGGCTTCGTCGGTGGCGGGCAGGAGAACGGCGAATTCGTCGCCGCCGATCCGGCAGAGGACGGCGCCTTCGGGGACGTTGTCCTTGATTATACGGGCGGCCTGCAGGAGTAAGGCGTCGCCGACGGCGTGACCCAGGGTGTCGTTGACGAGTTTGAGTCCGTCGATGTCGCTGATGATGATGCCGGCCGCCGGGCAGTCCCCGTTGTCGAGGCGTTGCATTTCCTGTTCGAAGTACCGGCGGTTATACATGTCGGTGAGGAGGTCGTGGGTGCTGGCGTAGGTGAGCCGCCGCTCCGCCTCCTTGCGCCCTGAGATGTCGCGGTAGATTATGTAGCCGCCCACCTGTTCGCCCATGACGACGATCGGGTAGCCGAGGACGAAGATGTCGAACCGTTGACCGTCCTTGCGTTTTCTGACCGTCTCTTTTTCGATGACCCTGTTGCCGAGCACGCTGCTGCTGATCTCGATCCCTTCCTCGCGCAGTTCGTCGGGGACGACGAGATCGTTGATAAAGCTGCCCTGTGCTTCGTCGAAGGTGTAGCCGAACAGGCGCGTGAAGTTGTTGTTGACCTTTACGATTCGATCTTCGATGTCGATGATGGCGATGCTTTCCGGGGAGTTTTCGAAGAGCTGCTCGAAGTACTCTTTCTGGAGGGCAAGTTCGTGCTGCGTGGCATGTTCCTGCCTGATGAGCTTTTGAATAGTGGTGACCATGGCGTTGAACCGGTCGCTGATTTCGGCGAATTCCACGGCGGAGTAGTCGTGCCAGCGGGCGGAGAGGTCGCCTTGCTGCACCTTGGTCATCGCCTCGACGAAGCTTTGCATCCTGGTGGCGAAACCGCTGGCTACCGACACGCCGAGGAGCAGGGCTAAGATGGCTGCGACCGCGCCTACGCCTAACGTGCGGTTTTTGATCGGCGCCAGGTCCTGCCGGAAGTTCTCCTGGGGGATGAAGCCGACGAGCTTCCAGCCGGTCCGGGCGATGGTGATGTGGCTGATGAAGGTTTTACCGTTTTCCAGGGGAAGTACGGATACGCCTTTGTACTGGTTTTTTATCTCCCAGAACCAGGCTTCGTCGGTTACGGCTTTCCCCAGCCGGGTGGGGTCGGGATGGGCGATGATCAGGCCGGACTGGTCGACGAGGATGGCGTAGCCGCCCTGACCGAAGTAGATTTTACTGACGACGTCGGCGAGCGCCTGCAGGGATATGTCGATCCCGATGACGCCGGCCGTCTTTCCGTTGACGGTCACCGTCCGCGCGACGCTGATGATCGGTTTGAAGGTGAGGGCGTCGAGATACAGGTTGCTCCATATGACGCGGTCGGGGTCATCCAGCGCCCGCTGGTACCAGGGGCGTTTGCGGGGGTCATAGCCCGGGACGGGCGCATTGTTGGACGACAGGATGAACCGGCCGTCGGCGGTACCGAAGTAGACGGCCGGCAGGTCGCTGTGGATGCGGCGGTACTGATCCCATTCGGCCTTCAGTTGATCAGGTGCGGACAGGGAGTGAGTCTGTACGCGCTCGATGTCCCGGGCGAAGGTATTGATGGCTGTGTCGACGTGGGCGATGAAGTTCTCGATGAAGAATATCCGGGCATTTTCGATGCTCTCGAGGCTGTGCTGCTCGGCCTTTTCGAGCAGGATGGCTTCGGTCTTCTGATAGGAAAGCATGCCGAGGACGATTATGGGGAGAACGATGAGCACTACGAATGCGGCGATCATCTGGGCCCTGATGCTGAATATCATTTAACTCCCCCCGCCCCTTGGTGCAAGCATGTCCAAATATTCCTTATACGGTCTATTTTAACATGCCGGGGCTAGACGGGAAATAGCAAATCGCAACACGGAATTCGTGTCGATTGGGCGGGCTTATGGGGACCAGGCGGGCCCTCTTGAAGAGGGCCCGCCGGTGACTCCTCACCCTTTCGGTTTTGCCGGGAGGCCGGGATACTGTCCGGGGTAGATTATTATCTCGCGATCGGTCATTACTTTGGCTACAACCCTGAGGACAACGGCGACATTGAATTGACGGAAACCGTGGTCGGGCGGATGGTCTCCCGGGGCGCATTTCGGTTTGCACCACTGATGGCCGTGGTGTTGGTCGTGTTCCCAGTGATCGTCATAACCGCACTGGTCATCGTCGCAATGGTCGTGATGATGACCGTGGCCGCAGTCGTTGTCATGTTCGCAGTCGTCGTGGTGATGGTGGCTGTGACCGCAGTCGCCGTCGTGGCCGCAGTCGTCGTGGCCGCAGTCGTTGTCGTGGCTCATGCCTTTGCCGTAATGGTATTTGCCGCGGTGATGGTGGTGGTGGTGGTGATGGTGATGCGGGCAGTCGTAGTCGACATATTCGACCATGACGTTGGCGTCGGCGTCCATGCCGCACATTGCGCCCCAGATAGGCACGTCGGCGGTGAATCTGACGCGGCGGACTTCGACGGCGTGGACGGGCTGGTCGGGCAAACAGGCTACGTAGAGGGCTTTGATTTCGAAATCGCCGCAGACGATGACTTTGTTGTGAATGATTGTTACGTCGCGTATGCAAAGTTTTTTGATGAAAACGTCGATGACCTGCTCGATCGACGGTTTCCGGCGCGGCACACGGACGCAGATGTCGAGCGTGCATTGGGTTTCCCCTTCACCGACCAGTTGACGGACGACGATGCTCTGCGGTCCGGCCTGTGCGCCCAGCACGCATTTCCCCAGGACTGGCTTGGGTTTATATAAGTAGTTCACGCTTGCACCCCCTTTCGGTGTTTCAGATTATTATATGAGGCTAAGGGGGATGGCGTGAGAGACGACCCGCCGTCGGCGGGGGATTTGTGAGCCTGGTTTATTGTCCCGCCGGTATCATGCTATAATATGTTTGTGGTATTGTTAGCTGCCGGCGCTTGCCGGTGATTATAGGAGGCAGGCTATGGAGCTGGTTTTGCTAAGACACGCGAAGGCTGAGGAGGATTCGGCCGCTCTTCCCGACGAACGGCGCGAGCTGGTGGCGAAGGGCCGCAAGCGCGCCCAGGCGGTGGCGAAGGGCCTTGAGCGGCTGCTGCCCGCCGATGGGCGGGTCGAGGTCTGGACGAGTCCGGCGCTCAGGTCGCGTCAGACGGCCGAGATTATCGCCGAGCATCTGGGGGTTGAGACTGTGACGGAGCATGCCGCCATTTACGCCGGCAGCCTGGACAATTTGCTTGCCGAGTGGGCCGGCGCCGCCGGGGAGCGGACGGTGATCGTCGTTGGCCACGAGCCGTATCTCGGCATCTGGGCGCGGCAGTTGGCGGACGTGACGCTGCCGTTCAAGAAGTGCGCGGCGGCGGGGTTCAGTATCGCCGCCCCCGATTTTTCGACCGGCACGCTGCGGTGGTTCGCGGGGCCGAAGGTGCTGACGGCGCTGGGCGGCGATAAGGGTTAGGAGGTGTAAACCATGCCGGGTTTGAACACCGAGGTGGAACTGAAACTGCGATTGCTGGCACCCGAGGCCTGGGAAGGGGTTTTTGCCGCCTCCGCCGTGGCGGAGATGCTGCTGACGCCTCCCCAGGACGAGCATCTGGAGTCATGGTATTTTGATACGGCGGAGGGCGATCTGCAGGAAGCCGGCCTGGCTTACCGCATCCGCTTGGAGGGCGGCCGGTGGGTGGCGACGGTGAAGACGGACGGGTCGGCCGCCGGCGGCCTGCACGAACGGCGGGAGTGGAATGTGACCGTCGACGGTCCCGAACCCAGCTACGATTATTTCCGCGCTACCGAGGCCGGCCCGCTGTTGGCGGCGGCAGCCGGTGACGCTCCTCTGGAGCCGAGGTTCAGCACGGTGTTCGACCGGCGGCGGGCGGATGTCGCCTTCGCCGACAGCCGCATCGAGGTGGCCGCCGACCGGGGGATGATTCTGGCCGGCGGCCGGGAAGAAGCGATCGCCGAGGTGGAGTTGGAGCTCAAGGAGGGTTCGGCGGCGGCGGTGCTTGCGCTGGGCGCGGAGCTGGCCCGCCAGCTCCCGCTGGCCGTGGAGCCGCGCAGTAAGTATTTCCGCGCGCTGGTTCTGGCGGGGCTGGACGAGGGCTTCGAACCGGCGGCGCCGGCGCTGGTCGAACCGGAGGATGCCGTGGTTCCCGCCGTTCGCAGTCTGGTCGCCGGCCAGATTCATACGGTTTTGGATACATACGCTAAATTTACGGCCGACGACAAGGATATCGAGAGGCTGCACCGGCTGCGTATCGAATTGCGCCGCCTGCGATCGCTGGTCGCTTTCGCGAAGCCGCTGGCCGAGCCGACGGGGTACGCGGCATGGCAGTCGGAGCTGCGCGCCCTCAGCAGGGCGACCCACGACCTGCGGGAGACCGACGTGATCGGCGAGGTGTGGGAGGAGATGCTTGCCGCCCGCACGCCGCTCGCCCCTCCCCCCTGGCTGGCGATGCTGCTGGCGACCGAGCGGGAGAAGCTGGTGGCGGAGCTGAAGGCGAACCTGGGCGACCAGGGGCGGATAACGGGGACGCTGCTGGCTTTCCGGTCCTGGCTGGCCGACGAGCGGTCGCTGCAGCCGCGTGACCTGTCGCTGGAGGATTTCGCCGCTTCCCGTGTGGGCGGCTGGCTGGACGATATGCGTACGGCCGGCAAGGATATCGGCCTGGAGGATGCCGCCGCCCTTCATCAGCTGAGGATCGAGGGGAAGAAGGTTCGCTATGTGCTGGAGCGCCTGCCGTTTGAGGACCGGCGGACGAGTATGCTCGTGGCCCGGCTGCGGAAGCTGCAGGACTGTCTGGGACAGGTGCATGACGCGGTGCGGATCGATACGGTGATGGGCCGCTGGATGAGCGAGCACGCCAGCCGGACCGTCCACCGCGACGCGGGGCTGCTGATGGGCTGGATGACGCGGCTGAGAGTGGAGGCCGGCGGGGAGTTCGCCGCCGCCTGGAAGCGGTTCCGGCGGGCGGCGAAGCGCTGGCGGAAGTAGTCGTGACAAATGTAATAAATACGAAAAGAACCGGCTAAGGCCGGTTCTTTTCGTATTCAACCGTTGTTTTCCGCCGGGCGGCGGGCAGTACAACTAGTCTTTTATGGAAAAACATGGCTATAAGAGCGTGGCCGGGGGCATACTAGGCCCAGACACCGTATGGAGGTGATTGTGTGGCTAATTATCGCCGCCGCGGACGCGAGCGCGGCTTTACGCTGGTGGAGCTGACCGTCGTGCTGGCCATTCTCGCCACGCTGGCCACCCTGTATGTTCCGGCGGTCGGGGCCGTCGCCGAGAACGCCGCCCTCTACAAGGCGCGGGCCGATCTGAGGGCGATCGACGGCGCCATGCTGCTCGGCGCGCCCCCCTCTCCCCTGCCTGAGCCGCCGGTGCTGCTGCCGGGGGCGGCAAGCAGTTACCAGGTGGACGGCAGCCGGCAGCGGGCCTATCTGCCGATGACGGTTAACGGCCAGGCTATCAGGCTGTACAGCGACACGCCGCTACCCGCGAAAACGAGGTGAACCGGAAAGTCGCCGGCTTGGCCGGCGCTTTTTTTATTTGGTTAACCGCTGCAGCCAATTGACGATGGCCGCTGCCAGGTCGTCATGGCGGCCGGTGAAGACGTGGTCGGCGCCGTCAAGGACGGCGAGTTCCCCGGGGGCCGCGCAGGCGGCGCGCAGTTGCTCGGAGCCGGCGAAGGGGACGGCGGCGTCGGCGGTCCCGTGGACGATGAGGAGGGGCGCGGCGAAGGACGCCGCGGCGGCGAGGGGGTCGTAGCCGCCGGCGGCAAGGTCGCGGACGAAGCCGCTGTCGAGGGCGAAGCCTTTGCCGTAGAAGTTGGCGATTCGTTCGCCGCGGGCGGACCTGGCCCACAGTTCGGGGCCGAGGATGGTGTCACGGAAATTATCCACGGGATGGACGACGGGGGCGACGGCGATCCGCCCGGCCAGCGTTCCGTCCGGGGCGGTGAGGGCCACCAGGCCGCCGAGGCTGTGGCCGAGAAGGAATACGGGCCTGCCGGCGAGCCGGCCGCCGACCCAGGCGAGGACGCTGCGCAGGTCCGCCTGCCAGCCGGCGACGGTGGTGTCGGCGGCAAAGGCGCCTTCGCTGTCGCCGGAGCCGGCGAAGTCGAAGCGGACGGCGCAGAAGCCCGCCGCTTCGAGGCTTTGGGCGAGGTTGCGCATGAGCTGGTTGGCGCCGACCTTGTCGCCGGTGAAGCCGTGGCAGCAGACGACGACCGGGGCGGCAGCCGCCTCCGGTTCGTGGATCATCGCCGACAGTCGTTTGCCCCGGCTTGCTATCCATTCGTGGCGTTTCATGCTATTCACCTCCGCGGAGGAAGCGTTCTTCGATGAAGTCGGCCATTGCGGCGGGGTCGTCTAGACCGAACCTTGGCAGGCCGGGATAGACGTCGGCGTCGGTGACGATGGCCACAAGGTCGTCCTGGCGGCACACCGGCGCGTCGCTAACGGGAGGACGGAAGATTTCTATCTTTGTGCGGCCTTCGTGTTTGTAGCCTTCGGTTATGACGATGTCGACGCCGTGGATGCGGTTGACCAGTTCGCTGAGCGGCAGTTCGGCCTCGACGTTGGCGATGATGGCCATTTTGTCCGGCGAGGATATGCAGACGACATCGGCGCCTGCCTGGGCGTGCCGCCAGGTGTCCTTGCCGGGATGATCCATTTCGAAGCCGTGGACGTCGTGCTTGATGATGGCCAGTTTGTGGCCGCGCCGTTTCATTTCGGCGACAAGCTTCTCTAGGTAGGTGGTTTTGCCGGAATTGGCTTTTCCGACAAAGGAGAGTACCGGTACCATGAAATACCTCCTCAGTGTTTGTCGTGGTCCTGCTGTTTGGCCGGGGCTTTCCGGCCTTGCCGGAAGGACGACCAGAACATCTGAATGCTCATTAGGGCGAAGAAGGCGCTGAACAGGCGGCGCAGCACGATGTCGGCGGTGATGTTGGCGACATAGGCCCCGACCATGCCGCCGAGGATGATGCCCGCGGCCAGGTACGGGAGGTAGCGGTAGTCGATGAGCCGGTTGCGGTGATGTTTGACGACGCCGACGATGGCGGTGGGGATCATGGCGGCGATGGCGGCCGCCTGGGCGGCGTGCTGGGGGACGCCGAGGAAGAATACGGCGGCGACGACGAAGATGGCCCCGCCGCCGATGCCGAGCAGGCCGCTCAATATGCCGGTGAGAACGCCGGTGAGGATGGCGAGGACGATCATAGGCCCCACCCCATTCTGATCGACATGGCGAGCGCCAGTACGGCGAAGATGCGTTTGAGGACCGCCGGCCGGACCCTGGGCAGCAGCGCCGAGCCGATATAGGCGCCGGTCATGCCGCCGGCGGCGAACAGGACGGCGAGGCCGATGTCGAGCTGGCCGAAGGTGTTGTAGACAAAGGCGCTCATGACCGCGCCGGGGATTACGATCGCCAGCGACGTGGCGTGGGCGGAGTGCTGGGATACGCCGAGAAAGTAGATCATGCACGGCACGAGGATGATGGCGCCGCCGATGCCGAGCAGGCCGCCCACCGCCCCGCCGATCGCTCCGATCAGTACGGCTTTGGCTTTGTTCATTGCCCACCTCTTTCTTTACCTGCTGAAGCATCTATTATATATTCCCCGCCCGTTAAGCTTTTCCTTGCTTCCCGACCGGGACTAATTTCCTATCGGCGGCAAAAAAGGTTTACGACAAAATCCGACGAACTATCCTATAGAGGTTATTCTTGCCATATATCCTGGCTTCGGAGGCAATCACAAGATGGCGACGAGACAGTCCGGCCGTGGCCCACGGGCCGCCGGCAACGATAGCGTGGTCCGCGTGCAGGCCGATATCCGCGACGGCGTGGAGCAGGAGCGCCTGAAGCGCTACACGCGGGAATACAAGCAGAGCAGGGAGATCGAGGAGGGGCTGGAAAGCCTGAGCCGCTTCGCCTGCCAGCCGATCGATTACGTCCCGGCCATGACCCGCAAGGAATGGGTTGAGCCGGCTATCCCCGATTTCAGCTATATCCTTGTCGAGACGCGCCTGAAGGTGACGAACAAGTACCTGGCGGCGATCGCCACGCAGGTGCTCGGCGGCCTGTTTTTCGTCATTCTCAGCTTGGCGTTCATGGATTCTTTCGTGCCGATCATCGGCATTGTCGGCCTGGCGGCCTGCACCCTGGCCCTCAATCGGGAGCTGCAGAACCGCCGCCGGGAGGTGGACCGCGCGCTTACGGAGGCCCGCGCCGATATCGAGCGCCGCGTTAAGGAGCTGCGGGAGAAAATCGCGGAGGAACGCCAGGCTTTCGAGGAAGCGGAGAACCAGCGGATCGCGAGGATCGAGCGCCTGCTGAACGCCGACCCGGCTGCGGTCTTCGAACGGATCGAGGAGGTGCTGCGGAGCTTCAAGCTGCCTTTTTATCTGCGCTGCACCGTCGATTTCTACGAACTGGAGCCTCTGGTCACTCTTTACCTTCCCGGGCACAACGTCATCCCGCCCAATATCGTTACCCTGTCGCAGGCTGGCGTCATCGATTACGAGGAGAAAACGGCGCCGGCGATCAATCAGCAGTACAGCGAGGCGATGGCCGGCACGGCTGTCACCTTGGCGCTGCTGCTGTACACCTACCTGCCGCCGCTCGACGTCCTGTACGTGCGGGGGGTGTTCGACCGTGGCGAGAACCCGGCATGCTATTACTGCCTGCGTCTAACCCGCCAGGCGGCGCTGGAGGTTGTGGAGGCCCCGAGCGCTCTCGAGGCATTCCGGCAGTTGGAGGCCCGTTTCGAGATCGGCCAGAACGGCATGTTCACCCCCATCGATGAGCAGTTGCTCCCCGACTGGTGGGAGGCCGCCCCGCGCGAAGGGGTGCTGGCTACGAAGCTGACCATCCCGTCGAAATTTTGACCACAGACCGGCCGCACCGCGTGAGCCGGTTTTTTCATGACCCGGCTTTGCCCGCCGGCGGACGGCCTGGTATAATAGAGGTGCTTATCACCTTTAAGGAGCTGAAGACTCTGAAAATATTGTTCTGGGACATCGACGGCACTCTCCTCCGCACGGCCAAGGCTGGCTTGTTCGCTTTCCGGCAGGCGACCGAGGAGCTGTACGCCGCCAGCCCGGATTACGACCGGGTAACGACCGCCGGCATGACCGACTGCCATATCGCCGCCCAGATCATCGCCCTGGCGACCGGGCGTGAACCCCGACCGGAGGAAACCGCGGCGCTGGTCAAGCGGTATATCGAGCTGCTGCCCGCCCATCTGGAGGCCCGCCGGGGGTATGTCATCCCGCCGGTGGCGGATATTCTGGCCCATGTCGATGGCGAGCCGGGCTATGTGTCGCTGCTCTTGACCGGCAACACGGCGGCCGGCGCCCACGCCAAGCTGACCAGCTACGGGATCGCCCAGTATTTCGATTTCGCGGTGAGCGCGTTCGGCGACGACTGCGCGAGCAGGACGGAGATTTCCTCCCGGGCGCTGGCGAGCGTGAAGGAGCGCTACCCTGCGGTGCCTCCGGAGGATATTTTCGTGATCGGCGACACGCCGAACGATATCAGCTGCGGAAAGGCGATCGGCGCCCGCACGGTGGCGGTGGCGACCGGCACGTTCACAGCGGCCGAGCTGGCCGCCCACTCGCCGTGGTGGGCGGTGGAGCAACTGCCGGCGCCGGCCGAATTCGCGGCGAAACTGGCGGGGAAATGAAAAAACCTCCCGGACAATAGTCCGGGAGGTTTTATGTGTGCAGGACTAATTTTCACTGGCCAGCTTTAAACCATACAGGGCGGCCTCGTCGCCGGGGTTGATCCTGAGCGCCGCCCGGAAGGCTTTGGCGGCTTCGGCCGGCAGGCCGACCTTGAGGTTGTGGTAGCCGTCCTTCATATGGTTGGCGTAGTGGTCGAGCTTATTGCCGTCGCTATCATAAATATAGTCCTCGTCCCATACTACCTGATGCTTGGAAATATAATAGCTGTTTAGTCCGAAAAGAAGCTGCGCCAGCCAGCGCCCCTCCTTGTCCCGAAAACCGCGTTTCCCATCCCGTTCCACAAAGACCATCCCGTTTTGGCAATGCCGCGAGGCATGGGAAAATTGCGGCTCGATCACCATCTTACCCGCCGTATCGATAAAACCAAACTTGCCGTCCACCCGCACCTTGGCAATCCCCTCCTGGAAATCCCACGCCCCTTCGAACCATGGCGTAATAGGCTTGCCAAACTCATCAATGAACACATACCTGGAAGCTGTGTAGTTGTTAATGTAGACCAGACCCATCGCCGGCTCCCCCGCCGTCAGGATCAAGTCATCGAACACCGGCTCGATCACCATTTCCCCCGCCCGGTTGACGGCCCCGGCTTTGCCGGACGGCCGCACTACCGCGAGTCCTCCTGCGAAGTACCCAGCCTCGGAAAACTGCGGCGCGATAACCATCGTCCCTTTTTTGTCGATATAGCCCCATTTGTTCTTTACCTTTACCGCTGCCAGCCCCTCGGAGAATAGCATGGCTCCCTGGTATTCGTACTGCGGCGCGATAACCATTTTCCCCGTTTTGTCTATGTACCCGTATTTTCCGTTATCTTTCACAATAGCAAGCCCGTCGCGGAAGCCCCAGGTATGATCGTACTGCGGCGGGACGGCAAGATTTCCGTCTTTGTCGATATACCCGTACTTCTCGCCCTCCTTGACCCTGGCCATGCCATCGGCGAAGTCGTCGACATAATCGAACCTTGGTACGATCAATACCCTGCCCTGTCGGTCGAGGACGCCCCATTTGCCGCCTTTCGTGACGGGAATAAAGGCACCCTCATATTCTCCGCCCGCCACCGCCAGCAGCAGTCCTTCTCCTTTGTAAATAATCGCGGAATACCGCGGCGCGGCAAGCAGGCTGCCCTCCTTATCTACGACACCCCACCGACCGTCCGCTTTCACGGCGAATATATCAAGATAATCGTTTCCCATGCTTCTCATGGTACTCAATAGCTTCACTTCTTCGAAGCGGGGCGGAATAACCCATTTACCGGTACCGATGTGCAGCAGACCTTGTTTATCACCGCCCGACAATTGCACGCGTAGAGGCATGTCATCACGTAGATAATATGCCGACGACGCAACCTGCACATTAACAAAGCCTTCCGCCGGACATGCCGTCCCCAACAGCAGCGCGGCCATGAGTATGAATACCAGCTTCTTCATCCGCAATCCCCCCACCGAACAAGCAGCCGGCAAAACTCGCCGGCTGCTCGCCGGATAAGTGTTTTTCAAATATATTGTACCAAACAATGAAATAATTTGTTATATCTTGGCATATATTCTATTTATTTTCATCTACCTCCATCCAGGTCCGGAAATGCGGTATCGGGTCGCGGCGGCCCGATCCCATACCGGGACCAAATTCCGGCGAATCAGCCAATTCGAAATGAAGGTGCTGATCCGGAAGCGGATTATCATCACCGCCGGCATTCCCCGAACTTCCCGACTTGCCGATTATCTGCCCAGCCTTGACCGGCGTGTCTTTCAGTATGCCGTTGTCAGAAAGATGGGCGTACAACGCGTACCTCGTCTCCCCATCGTGGTCGAAGCGGACGATAATATACTTGCCGTACCCTTTCACTTCTCCCTTTTCATGAATAACCCCATCACCCACTGCTAAAATGTCGGTTCCGTTCTTGGCCCAGAGATCGACCCCCTGGTGGTTAGGGTCTATATTGTATGTTCTATTGGGTTTATAGGTATTGGATTTAGCTTTGCCGCGCACCTCCATAATAGCGAGGGGATCCGAGGTAAACTTATGCCGGGCCTCGTTATTCCTGCTTGCACCGGCGTCCATATACCCGCCGCTGCTCTGCGCCTTCACAACCTCATTGTCCCGGTAGCGGTTGCGAGCTTCGCTGCCGGACGGATCGCCCCCGTATTGCGGGAACATCCCTTTCGGGTCTACCCACCAGTTGGTGCCGCTGTCTTTGCCGCTGCTCCCGCTCGTCGCATTTACCCAACTGCCTGTGCCGTCGTCCCTGCTACGTTCAAAAAACGCGTCCCAGTAATTGGTCGGCTCATTCGGCCGCCTCGTTTCGCCCCGCGACGGATTAAACAAGCTTGCCGCAGGCGTCATCTGCAATGGCTTCTCTTCTCCCTCCCTATTGTCCCAGCCGTTGAGATAAAACTCCTGTCCCTTGGGTATCGCGCTCGCGGCGTACGGCTGGCCGAACTGGCGCAGTATTCGCGCCTTCAGACCGGGGTCCACCGGCCGGTACACCGTCCGCAGTTGCTGCGGCGGCGCCTCCCGCCTCCGTTCGGCTTCCTCCATTTTGGACAGTTCCCACTCGATGTCGTCGTCGTCCATCCCCGCCAGACTGTCCTGATAACCCAGCGCCCGCATCCTCCTCAGGTACTCTTCCTCTCTGCTTCCCATGAACACACCCCCTAATTATTTACCGGTTTTCCGGCATAAAAATAAGAAGGCCGCCCTGGCGGTCTTCTTGACGATATCATCATATCACACTTTTTTGCCAGAAAGTCCACTAAAAGTCCACTTTTCGTCCAAAACGGGATTTTAAGTAATTTTTTAGGATTTACTTATTACCGTGCGTCCCCGAGTTGCCGGGACCGTTCAGAAGGCCCCAGATGCAAGTGGCACCGCAGGAGCGATTGCTTGCGTACTCGGACGTACGCAAGCAATCGCTCCGAGGAGCAACGCCGCAGATGGGGCCTTATCAACGGGCTCCTTGTATTTTGGCGGAAGACTTCATTGCCGGGAAGACGTAGCGGGCGACGATGGCGGCGAGGATGACCGCGCCGCCGGTGAGCGACCAGGGGCCGGGCGCCTCACCGAGGAGAAAGAATACCCATATGGGGTTTAGAACAGGCTCGATCATGGTGATGATGGTGGCCTCGATGGCGGTGACGTGCTTGATGGCGAGGGAGTAGAGCACGTAGGAAAAGCCGAGCTGGAAGATGCCGAGGAAGACGATGGCCGACAGGCCGCCAAGGCCGGGGTTGCCGTGGAACAGGAAGGGGATGCCGAAGAGGAAGGCGAGGGTGTTGCCGAGCAGCACCGAGCCGAAGGGCGACGCGTCCTTTTGGCTGCGCATCGCCAGGGCCATGACAGCGAGGCTGATGCCGCTGCCCACGGCCAGCAGGTTGCCGAGCAGGTGGCCGGCCTCCATTTGGTCCTGGAAGAAGAGGGTCATGCCGCCGAAAACGAGGCCGATTGTCGCCCAGTCGAGGATGGTGGCTTTTTCTTTGAGGAACCAGGCGCCGAAGAGGGCGACCCAGATGGGGGCGGTGTACTGGAGGACGATGGCGTTGGCGGCGGTGGTCATTTTGTTGGCGCTGACGAACAGCGTCACCATCGCGGCGTAGCCGAGCGCGCCGGTTATCTGCACTTTGCTGAGGTTGAGCGGCTGGCGGCGGAAGGCGAAGCGGATGACGGCGGCGGCGACGAGGCTGCGCACGCCGCTGATGGCCAGCGGGTGCCAGTCGACCGCTTTGATGAGGAGCCCGCTGCTGCTCCAGAGGACGGCGGTGATTACGAGGAGGATGATCGCCCGGAAATGCTCCGTTCTGCCGGAGCCCAGCAACCAGTTCAATTGTGGCGCTCTCCTTTACCGGCTCAGGCCGGTTTGCATATAGTTATACGATTTTGGCCGCTTTGAGGGCGGCGATTTTGTCGGCGGAATAGCCGAGTTCGGCGAGGACTTGGTCGGTGTGCTGGCCGAGTACGGGGGCAGGCCGTTCGATGGTGTCGTCCGAGGCCGACATTTTTACGGGGTTGCCGGGGATGGTGATCGTGCCGGCGACCGGATGGTCGACGGCGACCATCATGTTGCGTGCGCGGATGTGCGGGTCGCCCACGACCTGGTCGACTGAGAGGACCTGCGCGCCGGGGACGCCGTTGGTTTCGAGGACGGCGAGGAGTTCCCCGGCGGTGAAGCGGCTGGACCACCGGTTGATTATTTCGGTAAGGGTGTCGATGTTCTCGGCCCGCTTGGCGTTGATCTCGAACCGGGCGTCGGTGACGAGGTCTTCCCGGTCCATGGCCTTGCAGAGCCGCCGCCAGGTGGCTTCGTTGGCGCAGGCGATGAAGACGTGGCCGTCGCTGGCGGCGAAGACGTCGTAGGGGCTGACGTTGGCGTGGCTGCTGCCCAGTCTCGTCGGAATATCGCCGTCGATGGTGTAGCGAACGACGGCGTTTTCGAGGATGGCGGCGATGCAGTCCTGCATGGAGATGTCGATCCGCTGGCCGCGGCCGGTGCGCTCGCGCTGGTAGAGGGCGGCGAGGATGCCGATGGTGGCGAAGTTGCCGGCGTTGATGTCGCCGAGGGCGGTGCCGACGCGGGTGGGCGGGCCGCCTTTGGCCCCGGTGATGCTCATGAGGCCGCCGGTGGCCTGGGCGATGGCGTCGAAGGCGTACCGGCCGGAGTTGGGGCCGTATTGCCCGAAGCCGGTGATGGATGCGTATATGAGTCGAGGGTTGACGGCGGCGAGGTCTTCGTAACCCAGCCCCCAACCGGCCATGGTGCCGGTGGCGAAGTTTTCGAGGAGGACGTCGGCCCACCGGGCGAGGTCTTTGAGGACCGCCTGCCCTTCCGGCCGGCGAAGGTCGAGGGTTATGCCGCGTTTGTTGCGGTTGAGGGTCATGTAGTAGCCGCTTTCGCCGTTGGCGAACGGGCCGAAAAGCCTTGAGTCGTCGCCTCTGCCGGGAACTTCGACTTTGATTACGTCGGCTCCCAGGTCGGCCAGCACCATGGTGCTGTAAGGTCCGGTCAGAACCCGCGATACGTCGAGCAGTTTGAGTCCGGCCAGCGCCTTGGTCAAATATAATCCCCCCACAATTTATCTAAATATTTACGATATATTCCATTATTATAACCTTTGGGGCCGGTCTTGACAATCGCGCCGCGCCATGCGACGCCTGCCCCGGAAATGAGGAAAAGGCCTTCGGATTAGCGCGAAGGCCTGGCTTGTGGCGTGGCGCTCAGAAGGCGGCGAGGTCTTCGTCGCGGGCGTCGCACAGGAACATGTGGCCGGGAGCGTGGGTGATCATTATTTCGGGTTTGGTGGTCATGGCGACCGCCTGGGGGGTGACGCCGCAGGCCCAGAATACCGGCACTTCGCCGTCGCGGATTTCGACCGGGTCGCCGAAGTCGGGGCGGCCGAGGTCGCGGATGCCGATGACGGCGGGGTCGCCGATGTGGACGGGGGCGCCGTGGACGGCAGGGAACCGCGAGGTGACCTGGACGGCTTTGACGACTTTGTCGTGAGGGACGGGGCGCATGCTGACGACCATGTTGCCGTGGAATTTCCCGGCCGGGCGGCAGGGGTTGTTGGTGATGTACATGGGGACGTTGCAGCAGGCTTCGATGTGGCGGACGGGGACGCCGGCGGCGAGGAGGGCGGTTTCGAAGGTGAAGCTGCAGCCGAGCAGGAAGGCGACGAGGTCGTCGCGCCAGTATTTTTCGAGGCTGACGACTTCGTCGGCGAGGACGCCGGCTTTATAGATGCGGTATTTGGGGGCGTCGTAGCGGAGGTCGGCGCCGGGGGCCATGAGCTTAGGCTCGGGCGAGCCCGGGTCGGTGACGTCGAGCACGGGGCAGGGCTTGGGGTTGCGCTGGGCGAACAGGAGGAAGTCGTAGGCGAGGTCCTTAGGAACGATGGCCAGGTTGGCCTGCACGTGGCCTTTGGCCATGCCGGCGGTCGGCCGGGCGAGTTCGCCCTGGCGCATGAGCTGGCGGAGGGTGGTGGGGGTCATTGACGCGTAGTCCATTTCATCGACCTCGTTTCGCGGATTTGTCACAGTCTGGCGTTTCCGTGCAGGACGGCTTCCCGCACGAGGGTGACGAAGGCCAGGTGGGCGTCGGCGCCGCAGCCGTCGGCGCCTGGGTATACGCCGCCGCTGATGGGGTCGTGGAAGCCGGCCGCGGCGGTGGCTTCGAGCACTCTTTTTTCCCGCGCGGCGTCGGGGCCGGCGGCGGGCGCTCCGGCCAGCAGGCCGAGGAGGGCGGCGATGGCGTAGCCGCCCCAGTTGGAGATGGCGGCGGCGACGAGGACGTCGACCGGGGTGGCCGGCGCCAGGCCACGGCCGCAGGGGCACTGGCATTTGGCCCCGTACGGCACCTGGGCCCGCACGGCGTCGGCGATGTTGGCCATGCCGATTTCGTTGCCGCCGTCGCCGACGGCGACGGTGGCGATCCGCCGGCTGCCGGCGGCGCGGAAGAGGTGGTCGAGTTTGGCCTGGCTGGCGCCGGTGTCTTCGCCGTTCATGTTGTGGATGACGCCGGCGTCGTTCATGCCGCCCCGTTCGATGGCGATGCAGGCGGCGGGCTTCAGGTCGTCGAGCAGCCGTTCGGCGGCCACCGCGGCTTCGTCGCCGGCGACGGGGAACGGCAGGACGGCGAGGGTCAGGAGCTTGTCCCTGGCGACCGAGTGGCCGATTTCTCCGGGGGCGACGCACTGGAAGCCGGCCGCGCGGGCGACGAGTTTGACGCCTTCCACCAGGCAGGCGTCGGTGACGATGACCGGCGCGGCCTTGAGGGCCAGTCGCAGGGCGCGGGCGAGGGCTACGGCCCCCGGCGGCCCGTCCGATTCGCCGCAGCCCGGGGCGACGACGGGCTGGTCGACCCAGCCGGTGGCGATGATGACGGTGTCGCCGGGCCGCACGCGGTCGATGAGGAGGTCGGCGGCCGCCAGGGTGAGGGGTTTGCCGGTCTTTTCGCGGGCGGCGCCGTAAAGCTTGGCGATTATGCCCCGCGCCGGAACGTCCAGGCTGATGAGGCGGTCGAGCGTTTCGGCGATTTGCTGAGTTTTCGGAATCATGTCTTTCCCCTTTTCCTTTCCTGCGGCAAGGCTCGTCCGCATTCGCGGCCGAACGACATTTCCCGGGAAATATCGCCTCTGGGCGCTTCATGTTCTCCACCAAAAGACGCCTGGCTTCAGCCATGCGCCCGGAGCCCGCGGAAAATCCGGGCCGCGGGCGGCCCTTCTCCGGAATCCCGGAGGATGGCGGAGCAGTTCAATGCCGTCAGGATACGGCGGTATTCTGTGTTAATGATACCAGCCGGGCGTTGGACCTGTCAACGCCCGGACCGCCGGCAGGCGGCCCGGGCTGGTCCGTCGTCAGAGGACGACGCGAATGCTGTTGTCGCGCAGCCAGGCGTCGATTTGGACGAGGTAGGCCATGAGCTGCGGTCCGCCCATGAGTTGGCCGAACCACGGGTAGGGAGAGCCTGCGTCCACTGAGGCGGCGAAGTCGCGGACTTTCGCGGCGTCGATGAGCGGCAGCAGGGGCGAGGCCTGATCGTCGAGGACGGCGAGCAGCCGGTCTTTTACTTCCGCGGCGAACGAGGGGTTATGGGTTTTGGGGTAGGGGCTTTTGCGCCGCCATAGCACGTCGTCGGGCAGGACGCCGGCGAGGGCGTGACGGAGCAGCCCTTTTTCGCGTTGCTGGTAGTTTTTCATGCCCCAGGGAATGTTCCAGGCGTATTCGACCAGCCGGTGGTCGCAGAAGGGCACCCGGAGTTCGAGCCCGCAGGCCATGCTCATGCGGTCCTTGCGGTCGAGGAGGGTTGGCATCCAGCGGAAGAGGCTGAGGTGGAATATCTCCCGCATGCGGGCGTCTTCGGCGGCTTCGCCGGTGAGCCGCGGCACGTCGGCGAGCGCCTCGGCGTAGCGCTGGCGGGGATAGTCGCGTAGGAAGGTGTCGGCCCTGAGCAAGGGGGATAGCAGTTCGAGGCGCCGCTCGGGCCGCGGGGACCATGGGAAGGTGTCGGCGGCGAGCATTTCCGGGCGGTAGAACCAGGGGTAGCCGCCGAATACTTCGTCGGCGCATTCGCCCGACAGCCCGACTGTCGCTGCTTTTTTGACCTCACGGCTGAAAAGGTACAGGGAGGTGTCGATGTCGGCCATGCCGGGGAGGTCGCGGGCCCGGGCGGCGTCGCGGAGGACGCCGGCGAGTTCCGGGGTGTCGAGGAGGATTTCGCGGTGGCGGGTGGCGAAGTGCTCGGCTACCCGCTGCACCCAGGGGGCGTCGCGGTTGGGCTGGAAGGAGTGTGCGGCGAAGAAGCGGTCGTTGTCAATGTATTCGACGGAGAAGGTGTCGAGGGTGCGGCCTTCTTCCCGGTAAGCCGCGGCGGCGACGGCGGTTATGGCGCTGGAGTCGAGGCCGCCGGACAGCAGGGTGCACAGGGGAACGTCGGAGACGAGCTGGCGTTTGACGGCGTCCTGGAAGAGCGCCCGCACCATGTCGACGGTGGCGGGGAAGTCCTGTTCGTGCGGCTGGCTGGTTAGCGACCAGTAGCGCGTTTTCGCCAGTCCGCGCCGGTCGAACAGGGCCGCGCAGCCGGGCTCAAGCTCGTCGATTCCCCGGAAAACGCCGTGACCGGGGGTGCGCGCCGGGCCGAGCATGAAGATTTCCGCCAGGCCCTCGCGGTCGATTTCCGGCTGGATGTCCGGATGGGCGAGCAGGGCTTTGAGCTCGGAGGCGAATACCAGGCCGTCCGGGAGGCGGGCGTAGAAGAGCGGTTTTACGCCCAGGCGGTCGCGGGCCAGGAAAAGCCGCTGGCGGACGGTGTCCCAAATGCCGAAGGCGAAGATGCCGTTGAGCCGTTCGACGCAGCCGGCTCCCCATTCAATGTAGGCTTTGAGAAGTACTTCGGTGTCGGAGGAAGTGGTGAACGCATGGCCGCGGGCCATGAGATCCCAGCGCAGGTCGGCGGTGTTGTACAGTTCGCCGTTGTAGGTTATGATGTATTCTTGCCCGCCGCGGCTGCGGAGCATTGGCTGTTTGCCGCCCGCCGGGTCGACGACGCTGAGGCGCCGGTGGCCCAGGGCGGCGTGCCGCGATTTGTAGAAGCCCTGGGCGTCCGGTCCGCGCCGGGCCAGGGTGTCGGTCATGGCGGTCAGGACGTCCCCTTCGCGGGTCAAGTCCCTGTCCCAATCGACCCATCCGGTGATACCGCACATCTTATACTCTCTCCTTCTCAGCGGGGAAACGAACGGCGCCTACCGGCGCCGGCGAACGGCCCGGTAGGCGTCTTTGCCCCGTGATTACGGGTTATGATATGCGGCGGCTGCTTATTTTGCCACCCCGGCCGCCTGGCGTTTGGGTCAGCGTTTGCCGCTCTTGGGCTTGCTCTTGGGATTTGACGGCGGCAACGTCATCTCGTCAAAGTCTTCGTCTTCTTCCCGGCAGTCGGGCCCCTGGGCGGTGGTGTCGGCCACATCGTGGCTGTGACCGTCGTCGTAGCTTGTCTCGCCCTCGTAGGGGTGAACGTGGCCGCCGTCCATGGTTTCGACGGCCGGGCCGGTGATGATGTCGAACCAGTGCCAGTGGCCGTCGTAGTAAGAGGTCCGCACCCGTATGCGGTGAACGTGGGACTGGCCTGCCGCCCTGGCCGGCCCGGTGACGCCCTGGATAATGTGCTGGTGGTCTTCGGCGACCAGTGCCAATGTATCGAAAACATGTACATGGACCATATGGCGGTCTTCGCGGTCTTCGCCGGGGGGACGGCGGTGCGCTTCGTTTTCGGGCATATTCCTACCTCCCTTCTCCTTCTGTGGTATTATATGCGCCAGGCCCCCCGCCGGCGACAAGGAAAAGGCGGACGCGCGTATTGGTATTCCGGCGGACGGGTGGTAAAATAGTTGTTAGGATCTGAATTAGTTGGGAGAGTGCCGTATGGGGTATCGTATTCAGGAAAATTGTCAGGGGATCGACTGGGATGCGGTTTACGGGATACTGACCAGCGCCCGGATGGCTTCACATCCTCTGGAAAAGGTGAGGTCGGCGTTCGAGAACAGCTACCGGACGGTTTTCGTGTTCGAGGGCGATCTCTTGCTCGGCTTCGGACGGGCGATTTCGGACGGCGCCTACGAGGCGGCGCTTTACGATGTCGCCGTGCTTCCGGAGTACCGGGGGAAAGGGATCGGCAAGCTGATCGTGACGAAGATCCAGGAGGGACTGCCGGGCATGAACACGATTTTTTTCGCGATGCCGGGGGTGGAGAAGTTCTACCGTTCGATGGGCTACGCGAAGATGCTGACCGGCATGGCCAAGTTCGCCCGCGCCGAGGTTATGCGGGAGAAAGGCTTTTCGGACTGAGCATCCCCGGACGGCCGGGAGGCGAAAAAAGGACACCCGCCTAAAAACAGGCGGGTGTCCTTGCGTTTTGGCCGGCAGGGCCGGTCATATTTTGCTGATAAGCTGCTGGAGGATTTTGTATTTGGCGTCCTGATAGATCTTGTCGAGATCGACGATGTACCACTCGCCGTTGAGCTTCTCCAGGCCGACAGGCCGGACTACGATGTTGAGCGAGTTCTGCTCGGTCTGCAGGGTGGCTACGACGACGGCGTAGTCGCCTTGTTCGGCCGCTTTCCTGAGCGACAGGAGGTTGGCGTTTTTGAGGTCTTCCAGCCCCGATTTGCCGGTGAGGTACTTGATGACCACCCGCGGATCGTTGGCCGTGCTCGGGGAGATATAAAGCGCGGCGTCGTTCAGGCGGTCGCCTTTGGCGGCTTCGAAGAAGGTTTTGACAACCCCGTCGGCGGACAGCCCGGTGACGCGCTTGGCCCCGCCGCCTCCGCCGCAGCCGGCGAGCAGCACCACTATCAGCAGGGTGAATACAGCCGTGAGTTTGAGCATGCTTTTCTTCATCTAAGGCCCATCCTTTCCCGCATATCATTATTGACACATGTTATGTCTATTATAGCAGCGTCTGACTGATTAGTCACCACGCCACTATTTTCCTGATATGCGCGCGGCGAGCGCAGGCCACACTAACTTAAATCAGGCCACACGGAACGCTTGCCCGGAAGGGGCGGCGGGCAGGGGAAAGCCCCCTCTGCCTCGGATGGCGGCGGGGGCGTGTGATTTCCGTCACGGCGCGGGAGATGGCGGACGCTTTATAATTAGTTCAGGAGAATATTTTTCCAGGAGGTCATGATTATGAGCAGGACGTTTATCAAGAATATCGATTTCGGCAAGACGCACGAACTTGCGGAACTGGTCGATTACCAGCCGGGGCGGGTGGTCAGCCTGACGCTGGTGCAAAACGAGGCGCTGAGCATGACGCTGTTCGCGTTCGCGAAGGGCGAAGGGGTCAGCACCCACTCGGCTCCCGGCGACGCGATGGTTTATATCATCGACGGCCGGGCGGAGATCACCATCGGCGGGGAGAAGCTCGCCGCCGCCGCCGGGCAGACGGTCGTGATGCCGGCCGATATCCCCCACGGGCTTGAGGCGACGGAGGATTTCAAGATGCTGTTGATTCTCGTCAAGCAGTAGCAAGGCTCAGGTCGGCGCCGAAGACGCCGACCGTCCGGCCGCCGTCTTCGATCGGCACGGATACGGTCAGGCAGGGGCGCTGGGAAATGGCCGATATATAGGGAGCCGAGACGTGCGAGCATGTTTTCCAGTTCCCGGTCGCGTTTAAAGCCCAACATGGCATCTACCCCTCAAAAAAAATCGTCGCTCCCCAGCGAGAAGCGACTTCTTCGTCGTAATATATCTTTGATTGTTAAAGAACCAGGAATATTATGTCAAGGCACCGGAGAAAATTCATAACATTCTGCTTTCCGGTCGGAAGGAATTCTTACGCGGTTTCCAAAATAGTATATAATAGGTTATCGAAAAGGGGGTTGCGTCGATGGTCTGGATGATGCTCCGTCCGGTTACCCATTGTAAGGAAGGCTGCCATAGATTGTCCCGGGCAGGACGGTAAAAGGCCCAAAAAGGGCGCTCTAGCGAGCGCTCTTTTTTATTTGGCCGCAGATGGGGGTGTAACGGCTCCGAGATTTTACGATTCGATCCCCTTGCGCTGCTTGGCGGCATACATTGCTTTGTCCGCCACCTGCAGCAGTTCTTCGCTTTCCTGGCCGTCACGGGGGTAAAGGGCGATGCCGATGCTGGCGCTGACGGAGAATTCGCGGTCCGCCAGCCGCATTGGCTGCTGGAGGGCTTCCATCAGTTTGCTCAGGACGGTGAAAACATCCTGTTCTTCGCCGATGCCGGGCAGGAGGACGGTGAATTCGTCCCCGCCCAGCCGGGCGACGATGTCGCTGCCGCGCACCGAGGCGGTGAGCCGCTCGGCGATGAGCCGGAGGGCCTGGTCGCCGATGTAGTGACCGAGGGTGTCGTTGATGACTTTGAAGCGGTCGAGGTCGAGAAAGATGACGGCCAACATGTCTTTGTTGCCGCGCGCCTGGGCGAGGGCGACGGCCAGCTTGTCCCGCAGCATGACCCTGTTGGGCAGACCGGTGAGCGGGTCGTGGTACGCGAGGTGTTTGATCGTTTGTTCGTAGCGCTTCCGCTCGGTTATGTCGACGATTTGGGCGATGAAGTACCGCGGACGCCGCCGGGCGTCGCGGACGAGGGACACGTGGATGGTGACGTTTATTATTTCGCCGTCCCTGCGCAGGTACCGTTTTTCCATGACGAAGCGCGGTTTTTTGTCGTGCAGCAGTTCGCTCACCATAAACATGTCTTTGGTGAGGTCTTCGGGATGGGTGATGCTGGCGAAATTCATCGCCGACAGCTGGTCGACCGAATACCCCAGGATGTCGGCCATCGCCTGATTGACCCTCATGAAGCGCCCTTTCAGGTTGGCGATGACCATGCCTATCGGGGCGTTTTCGAATACCAGCCGGAACCGCTCTTCGCTTTCCCGCAGGGCAGCCGCCTGCGTGTCGTGGCGGTTCTCGCAATAAGAGAACTGACCTTTCATGCAGCTTACACTACGCTTTCTCCAAAATTTTACAGTTAGCACCTGCTATATTCGCCAAATTTTGTAAATTACCTGCCGCCGCGCACTAACTTTCTACAAAATATAAATAGCGCCCCAATAGCGATTATAAATAGCCCCATAAGGGCGGGGGCCGCCGTCAGCGTGTCAGGAGGTTCCTGAGCGCGGCGACGGCGGCGGCCGCCATGAGCGCGTAGCCGTCTTCGTTGGGATGGACGCCGTCGGTGTGCAGGTCCTGCCGCAAGCCGCCCGCAGCCGGGTCGACGAGCGCGGCGTGAAAGTCGATTGTCGGCAGGCCGCTTTCGGCCGCGCAGGTCCGCAGGCAACGGCGGTACTCGGCAAGCAGGCTCTCTTCCCGGTAGTCTACCGGCGGCGGCAGCCCGATGACCGTCTTTATGCCCCCCGTACGGGCCGCGGACGCCATGGCGGCGATGTTGCCGGTAACTTCGGCTGCCGCCAGGCCGAGAAAGGCGTCGTTGGAGCCGCCACTGATGATGACGTAGTCGGGCCTAAGGGCGGCGACATCGACGGCGAACCGCCGGAGCATATCGCCGGTCGTCTCGCCGCATACGCCTTTGTTGACCATCCGCACCCCGAGTTGGTCGCCGGCGGTCCGCACCCAGGAGTATTCCGGCGGGTACGGGTAGCCGTATGTAAGGGAGTCGCCGATGGCGACGATCGTAGTACAGTCCATAGTGTCAGCCCCCGCGGCGGAACCGCAGGCTGAAAAATTCCCGGCCGTTGGAGTTCGGATAAATTCCTGCGCTGCCCGGGGGATTCGCGCCGCATTGCGGGCGTGTATTCATCCCATAGCCTCCTGTTCGCGACCACTGCCTTTTTGCGGCTGTATTCTTCCATCATCATTCCATGCCGGGACGGTAATTCCTGCACAGGGAAGACGCCGCGGCCGGGGGCAGCGGAGAAACCCGGTTACGTTACGGGTAACCGGCGAATAACATAAAACAGGCGGCGATATTATGAAAGGGGGAAGTTTTTTGGAAGAAGCCATCGTTATCGCGACAGACCCGGTGACGGAAGCATCCGCTCCGCAAGCTGGCACCGACGCTTTCGCGGCGGCAGACGGGGGTGAGGCGGCGGAGAGCGGGGCCGCCAGGCTGCCGGATATTTCGTCCTGGCTGCCGGGCGGGAGCATTTGGCTGTACGCGATCCCGCTCGTCCTGCTCCTGTTTCTCTGGCTGTTCTATCCGGCGATTCTTATTCTCGCGTGTATTATCCTTTTTCTGTGGCTGCTGAGTTAGCCGCCCCGGCGACCTTCGGGGCAAGCGTTCGAAGGCCGTTTTGGCCCGAAATAGCCCGCTATCCCCCGGGATAGCGGGCGTGGTCCCCAATCGTGCCGCCCGCTGGCGTTGTCTCCCGCTAGCGGTGGTTGACAAATCGGCCCCACTCGTTTAGAATATTCTCTGCACGACAATATATAATATATTACTGTTGGGGAGTCGCCAAGCTGGTTAAGGCATCGGACTCTGACTCCGACATTCGAGGGTTCAAATCCTTCCTCCCCAGCCATCATGACTCACTAGCTCAACTGGCAGAGCAACTGACTCTTAATCAGTAGGTTGTAGGTTCGATTCCTACGTGGGTCACCAGCATTTTAAAGCCTCGCAGAGATGCGGGGCTTTTTGTTATGTAAATATAGGGACAGCCTGATAGTTCACCTTTGCGGCGTTGCCCTCAATGTTTTTCGTAAAAATTTGCTGTATTAAATTTATTTCCTTAATTCTAGTCTGATATAAGTGTGATATACTGGTAAAGTATGAGTTTACATTTTTAAGAGGCAGGTGGTTTTTCGGTTTTTCAAGCTTGTCTGTCATTTATTTTGGGAGAGGTGAAACTTTGAAACCAACTCGCATCCGGTGGAATCTGGCTATTTTGATGTTTCTTATCAGCTTTATCGCTTACATGGACCGGGTGAACCTATCGGTAGCCACCCCTGTAATTATGAAGGAGTTCGAGCTCACTAAAATCGACATGGGCCTGATGCAGACCGCGTTTTTCGTCGGCTATTCGATCATGCAGGTACCGGGCGGCATAATGGCCGAATATTTCGGTCACCGGCGCATCACCGTGCTGGCGGTCCTCTGGTGGTCGCTGTTTACGGCGCTGACGGCGTTCGGCAAAGGCCTGCCTTCGTTCCTGGTCATCCGTTCGCTGTTCGGACTTGGCGAAGGCCCTATTTTCCCGGCGTTCAACAACTTTGTCTATAAGTGGTTCAACAAGTCGGAAAAGGCGATGGGCTTTTCCTACGTACTGGGCGGCGCCTTCATCGGGCCTGTCTTCGGGCCGGCGGTGACCGTGGCCTTGATGCTGGCCTGGGGCTGGCAGTCGGTGTTTGTCGTGTTTGGTCTGGTCGGCGTGGTCCTGGCTGCCTCCTGGCACTTTTTCGCGGCCGAAACGCCGCGCAGCAGCCGCTTCGTCAACGAAGCCGAGTTGCAGCATATTGAGGAAGGCATGGATGTCGCCGCGGTAGAGAAGAAAGAGCTGGCCCCCTGGAAAGCTTTCATGAGCTCAAGCCAGTTTTGGGCCATCGGCATTCAGTATTTCATCACCGACTATATCATGTATGTGTTTTTGGCGTGGCTGCCGCTTTATCTCATGGAGGCGCAGAAGTTTTCCCTCGCCAAGATGGGCATCGCGGCCGCTTTCCCCTGGGGGCTTTTGTGCATTTTGACTTTCGCGACCGGGTATGTTAGCGACAAGCTGGTGGCTAAAGGCTTGTCCAAGGCTAAAGCCCGCACCCTGTTCGGCTCGCTGGGCCTCATGATCTGCTGCGTGGCCCTGTATCTGGGAGCCGTCGCCACCACGCCTTACATGAACGTGCTGTGGCTTACCATTTCGCTGGGCTCGCTGGGTCTGACCTTCAGCGCTTCCTGGGCCGCATGCATCGATATCGGCGGCAAGTTCTCCGGTTCTGTTTCCGGCTGGATGAATTTCTGGGGAAATATCGGCGGCATCGCCGCACCGACGCTGACGGCCTGGATCGCCACTACCTACGGCTGGCAGGCCGCTATTTTGGTTACCGCCGCTTCCGCGGTTATCGGCGTCATCGCCTGGCTCGCGGTCAAGCCCGACGTGCAGCTCACGCTGCGCAAATAGCGAAAAAAAGCTTGCTAAATCATTGCCTGCGCTGACAAGCCGGCAGTTCCTATAAGGAGGAGATATTATGTTTACCGAGTTTCATCTGGGATACGGAAACGGCGAAGTGACGGTCAGCCTGCCGACGAAGCAAATTCTGCATGTGGTCGAGGGCAAGCATGTGGAGCCGATAGCTGACGTGAAAGCCGCTGTAAACGCCGCCCTCGCCAATCCCATCGGCACCCCGCCGCTGAAGGAGATCGTAAAAAAGGGCGACCGGGTTTGCATCATCGTCAGCGATATAACCCGCGCCTGGGTCAGGCACGATCTTTTCCTGCCGCCGCTTTTAGATGAGCTCAACGCGGCCGGAGTGCCGGATAGCGATATAACGCTGATCGTCGGCCTCGGCGCCCATCGCCACCATACCCACCAGGAGAATGTCACGGTATACGGCCAGGAGGTCGTCGACCGGATCGGCATAGAGCAGAGCCACGCGCCCACCGCCGAAGACTTTGTGAAGGTCGGCACCACAAGCCGCGGCGTGGATACTTATATCCACAAAACGGTGGCCAACGCTGACAAGGTCATCTTGACCGGCGGCATAGTCTATCACCTGATGGCCGGCTTCGGCGGCGGCCGCAAATCCGTAATGCCGGGAGTCGCCGGTTATAACAGCATCCAGGGCAATCACAGCTTCTGCCTGCATGACACAGTCGGGCAGGGGATCAGCCCCCACTGCGTGTCCGGCAAGCTTGACGGCAACAATATGCACGAGGATATGACGGAGATGGCGGCGATGGTCAAGCCGGCCTTCCTGCTTAACGCCGTTTTCACCCCTGAGGGCAAATTCGCCCGGATTGTCGCCGGCCATTGGTACGATGCCTGGCTGGCAGGCTGCCGCACGGTGGAGGAGATTTTCGGCGTCCCGATCGACGCCAAGGCGGATCTCGTGATCGGCTCGGCCGGCGGGTTCCCCAAAGATATCAACCTGTACCAGGGATCGAAGACCATCGACAACGCCTATATGGCCGTTAAGGAAGGCGGGGTCGTCATTCTGACGCTGGAGTGTCGGGATATCATGGAGCCGCCCGATTTCAGCGGCTGGTACGATTTCGAGTCGCTGTACGACCGCGAGCTCGAATTGCGCAAAGGGTTTACTGTTCCGGGGTTCATTGCCCTGAAGTGCGGCTTGATCGCCAAGAAGATCGCGCTTATCGTCGTTACCCTGCCGCAAAACAGGGATTTTATCGCCAAAGCCGGCATGATTCCCGCCGCCTCGATGGACGAGGCCATGGCCATCGCCGAGCAGAAGCTGGGCCGCAAGGATTACACCGTCACGGTGATGAGCCACGCGGCCAATACCGTGCCGTTGTTGAAGTAGTCAGCTGATTTAAGAATTGTCCCCGCGTATAAATGACAAACCCGCTTTCCGGCGCCAGTCGGCCGGAAAGCGGGTTTGTCGTTATAAGGTTTATTCCTTAACTTCCAGGTTCATGAGGGCGGAGCTCAGCGACTTGCCGTGGATATCCAGGGCGAGCGTGCGGGTTACGCCGCCGCCGAGCGCCTGAAACATCACGAAGTTGAGGGCGCCGATGTTGGGAAGCTCGTAGCGGACTACCTCGCCCTGCACGATGTCGGCGAAAAAGGCTTTCACCCGTTCGGCGGTAATGTGCTTGGCGAGCAGCGGGTAGTTGGCAGGGTCGTAGGCGATCAGCGAGATGTTCGAGGTGTTTCCTTTGTCGCCCGTTCGGGAATGAGCGATTTCGCGAAGTTTCATCTCATACCACCTCGTACTTCACAGAGTAGTTGACCAGAGACCTGGGTATAAGGATCGAAACCATCGCGACCACTTCCCGCGCGGATTTCCATGCGCCGGCGCCCCCGGCGGGGCCGTTGGTGTACAGGGTTTCGACTTCGTTGCCGATGCGCACCGCTTCCTGCAGGTTTTCCGTTCGGCCGGCGACCCGCGCCCGCACCTCGTACGGTTCGTGTCCGGCCGACAGCTTCTCGGCATGGAGGGCGTTGACGCCGATAAGGTCGAAGCGGCATTCCTGCGTCTTGACTCCCATAAGTCCGAGACGTTCTTTTACGATGTCGAGCGCCAGCCGGCCGCGCTCGACGGCGCCCGGCCCGGCGTAGCTTATCTGTCCTTCGCCGATATAGCTGTCGACATAGCCGATGGATACTTTGAGCAGGTCGGTTTTGGGCGCGCCTTTGCCGCCGGTGACTTTTACCTGGTCTTTGGCGATTTCCGCCATTTGCACGCCGGTGAAGTCGGCCACTACGTCGGGCGTGAAGTAGGCGGCCGGATTGTGTATTTCGTACAGCAGTTGCTCTTTGCAGGTGGCCAGGGCGACCATGCCGCCGGCTTCGGGGACTTTCGTGATCACGACGGCGCCGTCTTCGCTGACTTCGGCGATCGGGAAGCCGAGATGGCCGATGCCGGGGACGTCTTTGTAGCCGGGATCGGCGAAATAGCCCCCGGTTATCTGGCCGGCGCATTCCATGAGGTGGCCGATTACCGTGGCCTGACCCATAAGGTTCCAGTCATCGAGGGACCAGCCAAATTCGTACGCCAGCGGCGCGATAAACAGCGCGGGGTCGGCCACGCGGCCGGTGATTACGATGTCCGCTCCGCCCTTGAGGGCCTCGATGATCGGCCCGGCGCCAAGATAGGCGTTGGCGGAGACGAGTTTATCCTTGATGGCGGACAGTTTCCCGCCTGTTTCCTCGATGGTGTATTCTTGCCCGCGGATGGCTTCCAGGACGTCGTCGCCGCTTACGGCGGCGATCTTGAGACCCTTGACGCCGAGTTTGCCGGCCACTTCCTTGATTTTTCGCGCGCCGGCCTCAGGATTGGCCGCGCCCATGTTGGTGATTATTTTTATGCCTTTTTGACTGCAGACCGGCAAAACAGCTTCCATCCGCGCGGCCAAAAGAGCGTCGTAGCCTGCCGACGGATCTTTCATCTTCGCCTGCTGAGCAATGGCGATCGTTCTTTCCGCCAGGCATTCGAAGCACAGATACTGGATATTCCCTTTTTCCGCCAGTTCGACGGCAGGCTCGATCCTGTCGCCGGAGTAGCCCGCCCCTGCGCCAAGCCGGATCTTTTTCATAGGATCACCTCTAATGTTTTTGATAGCGCGATTATCCGCGCCGGCCAGCGGCGAACCCGGACGGCCGCCGTTGCCGAGGGGTTACAGTACGAAGGCTCCCGTCAGGACGGCGACGATCGTCATGACGAGCGTTACCCCAAACGCGAAGGGGATGGTGAATTTCTGATGGTCGCCGAGGTCGACGCCGGCGAGGCCAACCAGCAGGAAGGTGGAGGCGGTCAGCGGGCTTACCGGGAAGCCGGTGGTCATCTGACCGAGGATGGCGGCGCGGGCGACTTCAACTTTGGCAACCCCCATGGCTTCGGCCGCCGTGGACAGAACGGGCAATATGCCGAAGTAATAGGAATCCGGGTCGAAGAGGAGGCTTGCCGGCATGGAGGTGATGGCGGTCAAAACAGGCAGATGCCCTCCGAGCGTCTTGGGCACTATGGCGACGAGCGTGCCGGCCATGGCCTTGATCATGCCCGATTTCGTCAGGATGCCGGTGAAGATGCCGGCCGCAAAGATGATGGCGATCATGAATACGGCCGATTTCCCCTGGGCGACGATCCGCTCTTGCTGCATCTTGACGTCGGGATAGTTGACTATAAGGGCGATGACCAGCGCCACCATGAAGACGACGGGCAGGGGTATCAGTTTGCCCTGGACCAGGGCGACGATGGCCGCGATGGTGAGGATGGCGTTGAACCAAACCAGTTTGGGACGTTTGAGCGGGTCGACCTTTTCCTCTTCACCGGAGACGCTTTCTTCCGCGAACTTGACGACCCCTATACGGGCCCGTTCCCTGCGTCCCAGCAGGTAGGCAAAGGCCAGCACGGTGGCAAGGCCGGCCAATTGGGCCGGGATGACGGGGTTGAACAGTTCCGTCATGTTGAGGTGCAACGAGGTGGCGGCGCGCAGCGTCGGTCCGCCCCAGGGCAGCATGTTCATGGTCCCCGCGCCCAGCGCGACCAGGCAAGCCAGTACTTTTCTGTCCATGCCCAGCTTGTCGTAGATCGGCAGCAGGGCCGGCACGGCGATCAGGAAGGTGGATGCGCCCGAGCCGTCCATGTGGGCCAGCATGGCTATCAGCGCCGTACCCACGGCGACTTTGACCGGGTCGCCGCCGCCGTACCTGACGATCCGCTTGATGGCGGGATCGAACAAGCCCGCGTCGTTCATCACCCCGAAGTAAAGAATGGCGAATGTGAGCATTACGCCGACCGGAGCGACGCTCTTGATCCCGGCGAAGGCGAACGCCCCCAGCTTGGGGCCGAAGCCCGCCAGCGCGCCGAATACCGCCGGTACCGCGACGAGCGCGACTATGACCGAGGCCCTCTTCGTCATGATCAGAAACAATAACGCCGCAATGATGCAGAAGCCCCATAAAGATAACATAGCTGATCCTCCTTTGCTCGTAATGCCCTCTTAAAATGCAAGTCGCGTGCCAGCCGATTTTGGCGGCTTAACCGGCTCCTCTTTATCATATTTGATAAAAAAAATAGCCGACGCGGTCAATCCTCCCCGGATTGTCGGGCGTCGGGCCTTATCAATATTGATAAAGGCAGTGTCGAGTAATTATCATAAATGATAAGTGCCCTGCAGCCGGCGGTAAAGGCTGGCGATCGATATGCCCAGAATGGCGGCGACTTTTTTCTTCCCAGCCGTGTTATCGCCGTGTATCCTGAGAAGTTGCAGGATGTTTTGCCGCTCAAATTCTTTCACACGCTGGGCCAAGGTTCCGCCGGCGAGAAACCGGTCCAGGTCGGACTGGGCCAAGATCCGGCGCGGAAGGTGCTCCGGCAGTATTTCGTCGCCGGTGACGACATTGCAGGCGAATTCGATCGCGTTCCTCAGTTCCCGGATGTTTCCCGGCCAGTCGTATGCCAGAAAGATTTTTTCCACTTCGGCGCTGATTTTGAAAACCTTTTTCTGCGCCGATGAGCGGCTGTCGGCGAAGTGGTGCGCCAGCAGCGGGATGTCTTCCTGGCGCCTTCTGAGGGGCGGCAGGTTTATCTGAAATACGTTTATGCGGTAATAAAGGTCTTCGCGGAAGTTTTTCTTTTCCACCATGAGTTCCAGGTCCTGATGGGTGGCGCAGATGATGCGTATATCGACCTCTTTCTCCTCCAGCTCCCCCACCCGTCTGACCCTTTTCTCCTGGAGGACCCGCAGCAGTTTGGCCTGAAGGTCGTTGCCCATGTCGCCTATTTCGTCCAGAAACAGCGTTCCGCCGTCGGCGAGATGCAGGAGGCCGGGTTTGCCGCCTTTCTTCGTGCCGGTGAACGCTCCCTCGGTATAGCCGAAGAGCTCGCTCTCGAGCAGGTTGACCGGCACCGCGGCGCAGTTGATGGCGACGAATGGCCGGTGCTTCCTGGCGCTGGCGTTGTGAATACCCTGGGCTATCAGTTCCTTGCCGGTGCCGCTTTCGCCCTGGAGGAGAATGTTGGCGTCAGACACCGCAGCGCGTTCGGCCAGCGTGACGCAGGCGCGGAATTCCGCGTTGTTGTAGACTAGGTCGTCAAAAGTGTACCTGGCGCTGAGGATCTCCTTTACCGTTCCCTGGAGGTCCCTGAGCCGGTTTTGCGCCCTGCTAAGTTCGGCCGACAGTTTCTGCACCTCGGTGATATCCCTGATGATGGATACGCCACCGATTATTTCGCCGGCGACGATTATCGGCGACATGTCGACGATGTATTCGACCTTTCCGTCGGTGCGGTAGACGCCGTTCATGCCCTGCCCTGTCTTGATGACTGTCGGCAGGATGGCCCCGGGGCGCACTTCGGCGAGCTTGCGGAATAGGATTTCATCGGCTTTTTTGCCGATGATGCGCAGGTATTGGTCGTTGACGTACTGGACTATGCCGTCCTTGTCGGCGATCAGCAGGCCTTCGTTGAGCGAGTCGAAGATATCTATCGACCACTTCGCGAGCGAGGCTGCGTCCAGGATGTTTTTGGCGGTCATCGTCGGTGCCTCCGCGCTGGTTAGATGTTGTGTCCTTCGCTGCGGAGCTTGTCAAATCCTGCACCGCTCTCCCGGTGACGGGCGCGGATGGGGGATTCCCGGCAATTTTAAAGGCAGGCTCCGGCCTGCCTTGGTTTTTTTAGACGCCCTTGTCTTTGGGGGTGTTGACGACAAACACCTTGACGTCTTGCATGCCGAATTTCTCGGCTTCCCGCACCGTCCACTTGGCGACGTCGATACGGTTGCCCTTGATGGCCCCGCCGGTGTCTTCGGCGGTGGCGTATTCGCCATGGCCGTCGGGATACTGGATGAACACCTTGGAGCCGAGCGGGATGATGCTGGGGTCGACGGCAATGACGCCTGGGCGGACCTGGGTGCCGAGATGGGTTTTGCTGCCCCACTGGTCGTTGTCGTGCGGCCCCGGAGCGTAGGCGGTGGCAACCATTTTGATTTCTTTCTTGAAGTTTTCCGGGGCTTCGCCGCGGATCTTTTTGGCGTGTTCGGAGGCCTTGAGCTGGGCGCCCGGGGTGGCGGCGGCGGGTTTGGGGTCGGGAGGGGCGGCGTGGGCGACGGCTGGCGGAATGCCCGGCATGCCGGCCGCGGACAGCACGAAGGCTCCGGCGACCGCGGCGGCGAGGCGCCGGTATTTCTTCTTCAGGCTTCTATGGCGGTAACCTTTGTGTCTACCGGCGTTATGCTTCACAACAAAAGCCCCCTTTTTACGGTTGTTATTCATAGTGTCTGTAAAAAAGGGGGCGCAATGCCCGGCATTTTTTGGACGAGGCAGCACGGAAAAAAACAAGCGACCCGGTCGCACCCGGGCCGCCTGGGGCTTATTCGGAAAGGGCTTTTTCGGTCGTGGCGGCCGCGCGGCCAAGTTCGTTAAAACAGTAGTTGAGGAGCACGGCGATGATGCTGCCGGTGGTGATGCCGCTGTGGAGAAAGAGCTTCGCCCAAGCGGGGAAGCCGTGGTAGAAGGTGGGAACGGCCAGGGGGATAAGGCCGACGCCGAGGCTGACGGCGACGATCATGGCATTGTTGTTGCCAGCGAAGGAGACTTTGCCGAGAACGCGAATGCCGCTGGCGGCGACCATGCCGAACATCGCTATGCCGGCTCCGCCCAAAACGGGGGCAGGGATGGCGGCGACGACGGCGGCGGCTTTGGGGAAGAGGCCGAGGACCATGAGGATAAGGCCGGCGGTGACGACGACGAAGCGGCTTTTGACCCCGGTGAGGCCGACGAGGCCGACGTTCTGGGCGAAGGCGGAGTAAGGGAAGGTGTTCATGACGCCGCCGAGCATGGTGGCAAAGCCGTCGGCCCTGAGGCCGCGCACTACGTCTTGCTGGGTGACCGGCCGCCCGACCATTTCGCCGACGGCAATCATGTCGCCGGTGGTTTCGGTCATGATGACGAGCATGGCGAGGAAAATGGTGAGAATGGCCGTGAGGTCGAAGGTGGGCATGCCGAAGGCGAAGGGGGTGGTGATGCCGAACCAGGGGGCGGTGGCCACCTTGGCGAAGTCGGTGAAGCCGAGGAGAAAGGCGATGAAGGTGCCGGAAACCAGGCCGAGCAGGACGGCGATGCTGCTCCAGAAGCCCTTGAGGAAGCGGTAGTAAACGATCGTCAGCAGCAGGACGAGGAAGGCCATGGCGATGTTCCCGGGGCTGGCGAACCCCGGTGCGCCCGGCACGCCGCCGCCTGCCCAGCGGACGGCCACAGGCAGGAGGGAGACGCCGATGATGGTGATGATGGTGCCGGTGACGACCGGCGGGAAGTAGCGGATGAGGCGGCTGAAGTAGGGGCTGATGAGGTAGGTCAGCAGTCCGGCGACGATGATCGAGCCGAAGATGCCCTGGATGCCGTGCATTTTACCGACCATTATCATCGGCATGACGGCTGCGAAGGAGACGCCCTGTACGACCGGCAGCTTAACCCCCATGTTGAGGAAGCCGAAGGACTGGATGACGGTGGCGATGCCGACGGTGAAGAGGTCGGCGTTGATTAGGTAGATGAGCTGGTCCTTGGTGAGACCCAGGGCGTTGGCGATGATGAGAGGCACGGCGACGCAGCCGGCGTACATTGCCATGACGTGCTGGAGGCCGTAGGCGAACAGTTGGCCATTGGGGAGGATTTCGTCGACGGGATGGACTTTTTCGGTGCTCATGTGCAGGTTCTCTCCTTCGGCTGTTTCGTCATTGCGGCGTATACTTTTTCGGGGGTGAGCGGCAGGCGGGTCAGCCACGCGCCGACGGCGTTGCGAACGGCGTGGGCGATGGCCGGCGCCGGGGTGTTGGCGACGACTTCGCCGATCGATTTGGCGCCGAACGGCCCGGTGGGCTCGTAGCTTTCCTCGAAGAATACGCGGATGGCGCCGACGTCCTTGCGGCTGGGTATCTTATAGGTCATGAAGGAATTGGTCTGCAAGCCGCCGCGCTCGTCATACCTGACGTCTTCGTAGAGGGCGAGGCCGATCCCCTGCACGAGGCCGCCCTCGGCCTGGACCCGCGCCAGGTTGGGGTTGATGACGGTGCCGCAGTCGATGACAGCGACATAGTCGAGCAGTTCGACTTTACCGGTTTCCTTGTCGACCTCGACGTCGGCGAAGCCGGCGACGAACGGCGGCGGCGACACCGGGCTGCCGTGGCTGGCGTAGCCGGCGAGCTGCCGCCGGTCGGGGCCGACGACCGACCGCTGGGCGAGTTCGGCGAGGGTGAGTCTGTCGCCGGCGGGTCCGGTGAGAACAGCGCCGTCGAAGGTTACCTCCGCCGGCGCGGCGTTCATGAGGCCGGCGGCGGCGGCGATTATCTTTTCCCTGAGTTCGCCGGCGGCCTTGACGACGGCCATGCCGGTGACATAGGCGGTGCTGGAGGCGTAGGAGCCGGTGTCGAAGGGCGAGACGTCGGTGTCGGCGGCGTGGACGATGATGGCGTCGAGCGGCGTCTGGAGCACCTCGGCCGCCATCTGGGCGAGGATGGTGTCGCTGCCTGTGCCCATGTCGGTCGAGCCGAGGAGGAGGGTGTAGTTGCCGTCGTCGTTCAGGCGGACTTCGGCGGAGGCGGTGTCGATGCCGGCGATGCCGGAGCCCTGCATGGTTACCGCCATGCCGACGGCCCGCACTTTGCCGCCGAGGTCGCGGCTGGGGTACTTCTCATCCCAGCCGATGAGTTCGCGGCCGCGCTCGATGCACCGGTCGAGGGACGCGCTGCCGAGGATGCGGTTGTGGTAAATGTCGAGCTCGCCGGCCCTGATGATGTTCTTAAGCCTGAGCGCAGACGGGTCGAGGCCGAGTGCGCCGGCGAGCTTGTTGACCGCCGATTCGACGGCGAAGCAGCCCTGGGTGGCGCCGTAGCCGCGCATCGCCCCGGCCGGCAGCTTGTTGGTGTAGACGGCGTGGCCGGCGTAGCGGACGGCGCGCGCCTTGTTGTAAAGCGAAAGGCTTTTTTCGCCGGCGACGGAGAAGACGGTGGGGGCGTGCTCGCCGTAGGCGCCGGTGTCGGACAGGCACTCGACGTCGATGGCGCGGATGAGGCCGTCGCGGTCCGCCCCCAGGCGCACTTTGAAGCGCATGGCGTGGCGGCTGTTGGTGGCGGTGAAGGTTTCCCTGCGCTCGTAGACGATCTTGGCCGGACGACCGGTGCGGAGGGTGACGAGGGCGGGGAAGATTTCGGCGACCGCGGTCTGCTTGCCGCCGAAGCCGCCACCGATGCGGGGCTTTATGACCCTTATGCGGCTGGCCGGCAGTTCGAGGGCGCGGGCCAACTGTCGCCGCACGTGGAAGGGTATCTGGGTGGAACTGACCACCACGAGGCGGCCGGCATGGTCAAGGTAGCTGAAGGCCCGGTAGGTCTCCATCATCGCCTGGGCCTGGGCCTGGGTGTAGTAGGTTTCCTCGACGACGACAGCGCTGGCGGCCAGTTCGGCAGCGACGTCGCCGACCTCGACCTTGTGGGTGGCGGCGATGTTGCGCAGCCGGTTGTGGCCGATGTCGAAGTTGCAGTGTAGGTCGGTTTCGGGATGGACGACCGCGGGGTGGTCGATGGCCTGCTCGAAATCGAGCACCGGCGTCAGCACCTCGTAGTCGACTTTGATGAGTTCGAGCGCCTTTTGGGCTGCGCGTTCGTCGGCGGCCGCGACGATGGCCACCTCGTCGCCGACGTAGCGGACGAGGTCTTCGAGGATGAGCCGGTCATAGGGCGAGGGCTCGGGATAGGTCTGGCCGGCGAGGGTGAATCTGGCTTGGGGCACGTCTTTATGGGTGAGGACGCAGGCCACCCCTTCGACGCTCTCGGCGGCGACGGTGTCGATGGCTTTTATGCGCGCCGCCGCGTGGGGGCTGCGGAGAATTTTGACCGTCAGGGCGTTGGCGGGGACGAGGTCGTCGGTATACAGCGGCTTGCCGGTGGCGATGGCCAGCCCGTCGATCTTGGCGACGCCTTTGCCAACGATTTTCATGGCCGCACCTCCAGGAACTTTTTGACCGCCCGCAGTTGGCCCATGTAGCCGGTGCAGCGGCAGAGGTTGCCGGTGAGGTAGTGGATTATTTCGTCGTCGGTGGGATCGGCCAGTTCGCGTTTCATCGCCAGCACGGTCATGATGAAGCCGGGGCTGCAGAAGCCGCATTGCTCGGCGCCCTCGGCTACGAGCAGGCGGGCGAACGCTTCCGCTTCGCCGGCGACGCCTTCGATGGTGGTGATGTCGCGGCCGTCCATCCGCGCGGCCAGGATGGCGCAGGAGAGGGTCGGCCTGCCGTCCACCCATACGGTGCAGAGGCCGCAGTTGGTGGTGTCGCAGCCGCGGCGGACGCTGGCGAAGCCTGCGGCCCGCAGGGTGTCGGCGAGGATTTCGTCAGGCGCCACTTCGAGGGCGGTTTTGTGACCGTTGATGGTTACTTCGATGCGCATTTCGACACCTCCAGCACGGCGCGTTTGACGAGGACGGCGGCCATCGCCCGGCGGTATTCGGCCGACGCCTTGAGGTTGCCTCCGAAGGCAAGTTCGCCGGCAGCCAGGGCGGCGGCTTCGCCGGGGTCCGCGCCGCCGTCCAGGGCGGCGGCCGCCGCGGGGGCGAGCCTGGCGCCGGCCGGCCTGGCACCGACGGCGACCGTCCACCGGTCGCCAAGGCGGGCAACGGCGGCGTTGACGACCGGAAAGTCGCTGGCCGAGTTGCGCAGGCTTTGGTAGGCGGCGGCGCGGCCGTCCTTCCTTATATATATCCGGGTGAGAATATCTCTGGTGTACGGCTTGTCCAAAAAGACCGCCAGCGGCATCCGGCCGCCGGCGTGCAGCTCGACGTCGGTGTCGAGCGCCAGGAGGGCGGTGATGAGGTCGGAGAAGCCGTATTTGGAGAAGACCGAGGCGCCGACGGTGACGAGGTTGCGGAACTGGACGCCGAGAACGTTGCCGACCGCGCGGGGCAGCATGCCGGAGAAATTTTCCCGGCAGGCGGGGTGGTTTTCCAGGGCGCGGAAGGTCGCCATCGCCCCGACCTCGATGAAGCCTTCCGTTTCGCGGATGTAGTCGAGGCCGATACGCGAAAGGTCGACAGCGGCGGCGATCTTCCTGTTGCCCAGCCGCAGGAAGGCGCAACCGCCCAATAGCGCGTTGTCGGGATGCTCCGTCAGCGTCCGGTAGGCTTCAGCGAGCGTCTGCGGCCGGACGAGTTCTTTGACTGTAAACATGATGTCCTCCCTCCCATAAAAAGAAAACCCGGCGGCGGATTTCGCTTTTTCCGATGAGCAAAATCCCCGCCGGGGTCTGGTCCCCAGGTGGCTTTTTCACTCGTAGCCGGCAATTTACGGTTGCCTGTAGAAACTTCTGGGCCGTATCCCCAAAATTATACGAGGTTATTCAGTTGCACTATTATTTTACCTGGGCCGACAAATGGTGTCAACGAGGTTGCGCGCATACGGCAAAAGCGGCGCCTCCGGCGGCTTTGAGCCCTGCCGGGGACCTCGGCGGCGATAGCTAAGACAGGTATCGGTGTGTAGCCGGCGAAGGCCTCATACCGCAGCCGCGTCAATACGCGAGATGACGGGGGAGGATTTTGCGCGAATTGTGTCGAATAATTCAACAATTAGTTTTACCATTATTTTCTACCAGAGCTAAGCAGACCTGGCAAAAGGAGTTGAGCGTCCTTGCAATTCTTCCGAAACCTCAGCATCGCCTCCAAGCTTTCCGTCCTAGTGTTCATCGCCGCCTTTTTCGTGGCGACGATCGCCGTAACCGGCTACTATTTCCTTGCCAAGACCGACGCCGTGATGCAGGATCTGAACAAAAACGAGCTGCGGGCCGTGAAGCTGATCGACGAAGTCCAGATCGAGATCAAGTCAGCCCAGTCGGTTGTGCTCGAATACCTGCTGACCAAGGACGTCGACCGCCGCAAGGCGCTGCTGGACGGTTTGAAGTCACGCGGCGAGAAGGTCGACTTTTATCTGCTGGAGCTTGACAAAACCAGGCTGAGCGAGGATCAGCGCCGCAATCTGGAGCTGCTTACGTCGATGCTGGGAAGCTACCGCAACGGCCGCAACGGGGTGTTGAAGCTGTCGGCGGAGGGCAAGACAAGCGAGGCTATCCTCATATATACCTACCAGTACATGCCGATTCTCGACGGCATCAATAAGCAGCTGGGCTACATAGCGGACGAGTTCAACGCGAAAGCCCGCAACGCCCATGCGCAAAGTTCCCGTGGCGTGACGGTGGCCAGCACGACGCTGACCGCTATCGGGCTGGCGGCGTTGCTGATTGTCATCGTCTTCGGGCTGGCCATCGCCCGTATGATCTCCAGGCCGCTCAAACAGGTGGCCGCCGCCGTTAGGGAGGTTGCCGCCGGCAATCTGGCGGGGAAGGCGCTGACGGTGGACTCCCGCGATGAAGCCGGTCAGGTGGCGACCGCCATCAATGCGATGACCGATAATCTCCGGGGGCTGATCAGGCAGGTGGCCGAATCGGCCGAACAGTTGGCAGCGTCGAGCGAGCAGCTTAACGCCAGCGCCGACCAGGCCGCCGTGACAGCCACCCAGGTCGCCCAGGCGATCGGCGGCGTGGCTCAGGGCTCGGCGGCCCAACTGCGGGCGGTGGAGGAGAGCGCGGCGGCTGTCGAACAGATGTCGGCCAGCGTTGAGCAGGTGACCGCCAACGCCGAGGTCGTCGCCGCCACCTCGGCCGAAGCGGCCGAAGCGGCCGGCAAAGGCACGGAACAGATTTCCACGGCCGTGAAACAGTTCGCGAATATCGAAACGACGGTGGCCGATTCGGCCCGGATCGTCCAGACGCTGGGCGAGCGGTCCAAGGAGATCGGTCAGATACTTGACACTATTTCCAGTATCGCCGGCCAGACCAATCTTCTCGCCCTCAACGCCGCCATCGAATCGGCCCGGGCGGGCGAAGCGGGCCGCGGTTTCGCCGTCGTGGCCGAGGAGGTGCGCAAGTTGGCCGAGCAGTCGCAGGAGGCGTCGATGCAGATCAGCGAGCTGATCGGAGCCATCCAGGCCGATACCGACAGGGCGGTCACGGCGATGAACACCGGCACGCAGGAGGTCAAGGCCGGCAGCGAGGTGGTCAACAACGCCGGGCAGGCGTTCGAGCATATCCTCACCCTCGTCGACCAGGCTTCCGCCCAGTCCGGGGATATGGCCGCCGCCATCCGCCAGATGGCCGACGGCAGCCAGCAGATCGTGGCGTCGATGAAGGCTATCGACGAGGTGAGCAAGACGACGGCGGCCGATACGGAGTCCGTTTCGGCGGCGACTGAGGAACAGTCGGCCACGATGGAGCAGATCGCCGCCTCCAGCCAGAGCCTGGCGCAGCTCGCCCAGAACCTCCAGACCGCCCTGCGCCGGTTCACGGTCTAAATAAGTATTCCCGCGGAAGAGGCTGCCGGACAGCCTCTTTTGTTTTGCGCCGGCCGCCTGAATTTGCCACTAATCGCCGCCGCGCGCCGAGGGCAAAATAGCGGCAAGGAGGTGAGCGAATGGCCAGTTCCAGCAAATCGAACCGCTGCGACAGCAGCTCCGGCAAGAGCCGCTCCGCGGCTTCATCCGACTTCTCCGTCGAAATTTGCCCGTCGTCCTCGTCCAAGAAGAGCAAGGAAAAGTCGAAATAGCTTCCCGGCAAGCCGCGAACAACAGTCGCGGCTTTTCCATTTCACCGCCCGGGGCATATTTTCCCGGCTGCATTTACAAGCCCCGCCCGGAGTAGTATAATACGGTTAGTTAACCGAGATGCAAAACAAGGTTAACGGTTTTTGGCGCCGCATTGTGAACTTATTTTTCATAAGCAGTTGACAAGGAGGCTTTCCATGAGTATCCATACGATCAACGCCCTGGGGGCGAAAGTGTTGAGCGGCGACACGCTGAGCTTTTCCGAGGCGATGGCCCTCACCCGCGTCGACGGGGCCGAGGTGCCGCTGCTGATGGCGATAGCCAACAAGGTCCGCGCCGAGTTCTGCGGCGATGCGGTCGATACCTGCGAAATCGTGAACGCCCGCGCCGGCAACTGTTCGGAGGATTGCCGGTTCTGCGCCCAGTCGGCCCACCACCGCGCGGCCGTCTCGACCCATCCCCTTCTGGACGAGGCGGCGCTGCTGGCGGCGGCGAAAACGGCCGAGCACGACGGGGCGCGGCGTTTTTCGATCGTCACCGCCGGGGCGGGGATGCAGGGAGACGACGATTTCCCCCGCGTACTGGCGGCGGTAAAACGGATCGGACGTGAGACAGGTGTGATTCCCTGTTGTTCGCTGGGGGTGTTGGACGAGGAGCACTTCGCCGCGTTGAAGGCGGCCGGCATCACTCGCTACCACCATAATCTGGAGACGGCGGAAAGCCACTATCCCGCGATTTGCACCACCCACTCCTGGCGGGAGCGGGTGGAAACGGTCAGGCGGGCCAAGGCGGCCGGGCTGGAGGTGTGCTCGGGAGGGATCATCGGCATGGGCGAAAGCTGGCGTCAGCGTGTCGAGCTGGCCTTCACCCTCCGCGAGCTGGATGTAGATTCGGTTCCGGTCAATATTTTGAATCCGGTGCCGGGCACCGCGCTGGAGGGACAGCCGCCGCTGCCGCCGCTGGAAATTTTCCAGACGCTGGCCATTTTCCGTCTCCTCCTCCCCACCAAGTCGATCCGCTACGCCGGCGGCCGGGAGAAGGCACTCGGCGATCTCGTGCCCCTCGGCCTGCTGGCCGGCGTGAACGGCATGCTGATCGGCAATTATCTCACGACCGCCGGCCGCGGCGCCGACCGGGATATAGCCGCCGCCCGCGGTCTCGGTCTGAGACCCTTGTCGTCACGGGACGCCTGATGGATACGGGAAAATCCGCCGCCGAGGCGGGTTTTCTTTTTCATTGCGCCGCTAAAAGGATTTGACTATGGATACGGAAAAAATATAAGGATGATGCTAAAACGGCGGGAGGACTGCGCAATGGACGGAGCAAACGACAGGCCGGTGCCCCAGGGGGTGTACCGGCATTACAAGGGGAACATGTACCGGGTGATAGGCGAGGCAACCCATACCGAGACGATGGAGCGGCTGGTGGTTTACCAGGCGCTGTACGGCGAACGCGGCCTGTGGGTGAGGCCGCGGACGATGTTCCTCGAGAAGGTGACGGTCGCCGGCGAGGAGCAGCCGCGTTTCGCCTATATCGGCGCCGACGGCGCCTGACGGGATTTCACCTTTTTGAAGGCCGCCCGCTTGCGGCGGTCGAGGCCGTGCTCTTTTGTCAGGTACCTGGCCAGACCGTCGATGTCGGGAAAAACGCTGTATTCGTTCAGCCCGGCGAGGTGGAGAAAGGCGCGCGCCTCGTCGACGGCGGCGGCGGGCAGGGGTATCTTGGTGACGCAGTCGGGGCAGATGTCTTCAAGCGGCTTTTCGATGGCGCCGTGGATGGTGAAGTGGCCTTTCTGCGCGAAGATGCGGGGGTTCTGCATGGTGGGGAAGATGGCCAGCGGGTACTGAAGCTTCTTGCCCAGGTACAGCACCTGCTCGTGCTCGTGGTCGTAGTCGACGGCGTCGGACTGCACCAGCAGCCCGTGGCCGGTGGCCTTGTGGTTGAGCGTGTCCGGTTCGAGGACCCATATGCAGGGCCTGTCGGGCGTGCCGCTCAGGGCAAAGTACAGGGCGACGGCGAAGGTGGTCGTCCAGTCGAGGAGGCGTGTGGGGATGCCGGCATGGCGCATCTCGAAAAGGGTTTCGATGGGTTTAAGCGACTGGGTGTTGACGAGCGGTTTGGCGAAGGCGAAGAAGTCGAAAAAGACGTTGCATTCGGTGTAGCGTTTCCGCCTGACCCGAAAGAGGCTGGGCAACAGGGTGAAGCACGAGCTGGGACAGCCGCGGTAGAAGGGGTACGGCACCCCTTTGGTGGCCGTCTGCACGGCCTGCAGGAATTGTTGCCAGGCGTCGCTCATCGTCGTCATCTCCCCACCGGTTATTGTTTCCCGATTTCGCTATATTAGCAATATTTTCCTCTATGCCCCCCTCCCCTCTTCCCCACCTCTCTCTCCCCCGCTCTTCGCGGGTGCGCCGCAGGTGGGCGCTTATCAACGGCCGACACGGAAAGACCCCGCCAAAAAAATGGCGGGGTCTTCGCTATGCTAAGGCTTGGTCCAAATCTTCAATCAAGTCGGCCGGGTCTTCGAGGCCCAGCGACAGGCGGACCATGTCGTCCGGGACGCCGGCGGCGGCCCGTTGCTCGGAGGTGAGCTGGGAGTGGGTGGTGCTGGCCGGATGGATGACGAGCGATTTGGCGTCGCCGACGTTGGCGAGCAGGGAGAAGAGCTTGAGCGTGTCGATGAATTTCCGGCCGGCTTCGAGGCCGCCCTTGATGCCGAAGGTGAGGATGGCGCCCGCGCCTTTGGGCAGATAGCGTTCGGCTTTGGCGCGGTCGGGGTGGCCGGCGAGGCCGGGGTAGCTCACCCAGGCGACCCGGTCGTGCCCGGCGAGGTGTTCGGCGACCGCCAGGGCGTTGTCGCTGTGGCGCCGCATGCGCAGGTGGAGGGTCTCAAACCCCTGGAGGAGGAGGAAGCTGTTGAAGGGGCTGAGGCAGGCTCCCAGGTCGCGGAGAACCTGGGTGCGGAGGCGGGTTATGAACGCCTGCGATCCGAGGGCTTCGGCGTAGCGCAGGCCGTGGTAGCTGGGGTCGGGCTCGCTGAGGAGGGGGAATTTGCCGTTCGCCCAGTCGAAGTTGCCGCCGTCCACGACCAGCCCGCCCATGGAGGTGCCGTGGCCGCCGATGAATTTGGTGGCCGAGTGGACGACGATGTCGGCGCCGAATTCGAATGGCCGGCAGAGGTACGGACTGGTGAAGGTGCTGTCGATAATGAGGGGCAGGCCGGCGGCGTGGGCGGCGTCGGCGACGGCTGCCAGGTCGAGGACGTCGATCTTGGGGTTGCCGATGGTTTCGGCGTATACCGCTTTGGTCGCGGGGGTGACGGCCGCGGCGAAGTTGGCGGGGTCCCGCGGGTCGACGAAGCGGACTTTGACGCCGAGCCTGGGCAGGGTGTAGGCGAACAGGTTGTAGGTGCCGCCGTAGAGGGTGGACGAGCTGACGATTTCATCGCCGGCCTGGGCGATGTTGAGGATGGCGGCGGTGATGGCGGCGTGGCCGGAGGCGAAGGCCAGCGCCCCCACCCCGCCTTCGAGGGCGGCGATGCGTTTTTCGAGCACGTCGGTGGTGGGGTTCATTATCCGCGTGTAGATGTTGCCGCTCTCCTGGAGGGCGAAGAGGCCGGCGGCGTGGGCGCTGTCGCGGAAGTTGTAGGCGGTGGTCTGGTAGATGGGCACCGCCCGCGAGCCGGTGGCGGGGTCGGGCTCCTGGCCGGCGTGGACGGCGAGGCTGTCGAAGCGGAGATCGGCGGGCAAAGTCATTGTAAGTTCCTCCTAGTATGAATTTATATATAGTTTGCCGACTATCAGGGGTAGTTTTCCGCGACGAGGCGGGCGCCGAAATAGGCGAGCCGCGGGGCGCGGAAGATGGACGCCAGCCAGGGCAGGCGCGCCGGCAGGGCGGTGCCGACGAATTCGCGCAGGATGGGCTTTAAGATGTCGAAGTCGATCAGGAAGCCGTCGTGGCCGTGGGGGCTGTCGACTTCGGCGTATTCCGCCCGCACGCCGAGGCTTTTGAGTATCTGGACGAGCTCTACCTGCTGGTAGGCGGGGTAGAGGATGTCGGAGGTCACTCCGGCCACCAGCACCCTGGCTTCGATGCGGGCCAGGGCCGCCCGGTAGGAGGCGTGGCCCATACCCAGGTCGTAGAGGTCGAGGGCCCGCAGCAGGCAGAGGTAGGAGTTGGCGTCGAAGCGCTGCACCAAGCACTTGCCCTGGTAGTCGAGGTAGTTTTCGACCTCGAACTGGTCGTTGCGCGTCCTGCGGGCGAATTTGGCGGCCATGGAAGGCTCGCTCTGGTAGGTTATCATGCCGACGGCGCGGGCGAGCGACAGGCCCTGGACGGGACCGGGGCCGCCGTAGTAGTCGCCGCCCTGCCATGCGGGGTCGAGCACCACGGCCTGGCGGCCGACGCGGTTGTAGGCGATGGCCTGAGCCGAGGCGTAGCCTGGCGCGGCGAGCGCGGCGACGGCGTCGGCGAAGCCGGGGTAGGTGACCGCCCACTCCAGTGCCTGGGCGCCGCCCATCGAGCCGCCGATGACGAGGGAGAGGCGGTTGATGCCCAGGGTTTCGAGCAGCCGTTTCTGTACGCGGACCATGTCGCGGATGGTCACTTCGGGGAAGGAGGCGCCGTAGGGCCGGCCGGTGGCAGGATCGGGCGAGGCGGGACCGGTGGTGCCCTGGCAGCCGCCGAGGACGTTGGCGCAGATGACAAAGAAACGGTCGGTGTCGATGGGCCGGCCGGGACCGACGAGGAGGTCCCACCACCCTTCCTCGTCCTGGTCGTTGTGGGCGGCGCAGTGGCTGTCGCCTGTCAGGGCGTGGCAGACGAGAACGGCGTTGTCCCGGTCGGGGGCAAACGTTCCGTAGGTTTCGTAGGCCACTGTCACTTCGCTGAGAACGCCGCCGCGTATCAGTTCGAACGGTCGCTCCGGCGCGGCGACGACGGCGAATTCCATGTATGGCCGGTATTTGACGCCGGGAAAAAAGGTTTCAGGGTAGCGTGTCTGCATCTTGAACCCTCCGTTGCTGCGTGTAGTGGATGATGAGGGAAAAACAAAAAACTCCTTCCCGAGGAAAGGAGTAAACGACATAAGCGCAACCTTCCCTCTCATCTGTCAGGCAATGCCTGCTGGAATTGGCACCTTGCGCCGTAGCGCCGGTTGCCGTGGTGTCATCGGGCCAGTCCCTCGACCACTCTTGATAAGAGAAAGAGTATTAAATTGGCTTAATGATAGCACGCAGCCAAGACGGTGTCAATATTTTTTATCAGCTTTTTCCGTATTCGCGCCAGATGGTCGCGAAGCGTTTGCTGCCGATTTCGAAGTGGCCCTGAGATGAGTAAACCCGCCGCAGGAGGTTTTCGCGGCGGCCGGAACCGCCTGCGAACTCGCCCAGCACCTGAAGGATCTGGAAGGCCATTTCGCTGAGGCCGGCGACGTCCTTGGAGCGATGGATGACTTCGCCGAGGTTGACCTGGCAGGTTGACCAGAGGCCGGCGGCTTGTACTTCCTGGATGAGCATCGCCACTTCGACGCCGTAGTTGGCGGGGATGCGCATCTTCAGCAGGTCCTCGCGGTAGATGGCCACCGTGCCGGCGAGCGGCTGGATATAGCCGGACAGGAGCGGCATGTAGGTGTTGAACCACGGCCGGGCGAGGATTTCCGTGACCCGTCCGCCGCCCAGCTCCAGGCCGGACGCCTCGACCCGCACCGGCCGCGTGAAGTAGCCCTTGACGTAGCGGATGTCGGGATGGGTGAGGATGGGGCCGAGCAGCCCGTAGAAGAAGCGCGGGGTGATGCTTTCGATGTCGGTGTCCACCCAGGCGAGGATGTCGGCGTCGGTGACGAAGGCGCTTTTGAACATTGCCTCACCTTTGCCGCGGTAGCTGCCGAGCTCGGGGGCGATCTCGGGGTGGAGGTAGACGGGGATGCCGTAGGATTTGGCGACCGCCACGGTGTTGTCGGTCGAGGCCGAGTCGACGAGGATGACTTCGTCGGCCAGCCCGGCGGCCTTGACTTCAAGGGCCGTTTCGATAACCTGGCCGACCGTCCGTTCTTCGTTGAGGCTGGGGAGGATTATGGCCACCTTCTGGCCCTGTTTGCTTTTGCCGCCGCGCATCACGGCCGGCAGGGAAAAGTCGCCGGCGTCATAGGTTCTTTCCCGCACCCAGCGGTAGATCTCGTCGCCGGCGGCGAATTCCAGGTCCGTAAACGGACCGCGGACGATGGTCACGCTCCCCTGGTACACTTCTTTGATAGCGTTGTAGAAGGGCATTACCTCCGAATCGGCCAGGGGCGCGCCGAAGAACAGCATGCCATGGTCGGCGCCGACGGCCTTGACGAGGTCGATGACCGTCGCTTCGCGGCGCCAGTTGATGTTGACGTTGTCGAACATGTCGTGGGCGCGGGCCACCACCGAGGAGAGGAAAATATCCTCAAGCTGGGGCAGTTTTTCTTCGAGGTGCAATACCCTAAGCTGGGTAACGCCGGCGCTTTCCAGCACGTCAAGGACGGCGCAGGCGTTGATGCCGCCGCGCAGCACGGCCGCCGCCGGCCCGTCCACCCAGCCGTCGGTCAGGACGACGATGTCGTCGCGGTCTTCATAGAGGCTGCCCCGGTCGGCGAAGCCGCGGACGACAATCCGGCAACCGGCCTCCGAAGGCCGTCTTTCCGGCCAATAAGGTCGTTCTGTTTTCATACCGTCCCCCCTTCCCCTGTCGCAAGAAAGAAAAAGCCTGTCGTTGACAGACTGTACCATAATCAACTTGTATATTTTTCTTGGTTTGATTATATCTTATTCGCCCGCCGGCGGACAACCCCTATAAGCGAAAATATTCCAGCAGGCGTCAGGCGAGCGCAAGTTCGACCGCCCGCCGGGCGTGGATGCGGGTGGTATCAAACAGCGGAAGATCGCTGTCGTCCTGGTCGATGAGCAGGGGTATTTCGGTGCAGCCAAGGATGACGCCCTGTGCGCCGGCGGCGGCCAAACGGCCGATTATCTCGCGGAAGCGCTGCCGGGAATCGGGGTTTACAACCCCCAGCACGAGTTCCCGGTAGATAACGTCATGGATAATTTCGCGGTCGGCGGCGTCGGGGATGATGACGTCGATGCCGTGTTTTTCCCTGAGGCGGGTGCGATAGAAATCGCCCTCCATGGTGAAGCGGGTGCCGAGCAGGCCGATCTTGCCTAACCCCCGGGCTTTGATTTCTTCGGCCGTGGCGTCGGCGATATGGAGCAGCGGAACATCGACCCGGCGGGTGATGTCGTCCGCCAGCTTGTGCATGGTGTTGGCGCAGATGACGAGCAGTTCCGCCCCGCCCCGCTCTAGCCGTTCGGCGGCGTCGGCCATAAGCGCGCCGAGCTTGTCCCACTCGCCCTGGTGCTGCAGGGCGGCGACGGCGGCGAAGTCGACAGAATACATCAGGCACTTACAGGAATGGAGCCCGCCCAGTCTTTCCTTTATTTCCTCGTTGACGATCCGATAGTACAGCAGCGACGATTCCCAGCTCAGGCCGCCGATCAGGCCGATGGTTTTCATGCCCGCACCTCCGTGGCGTTTTTCGTTGTCACCAGCTTACCGGAAAAGCGCGGCGCTGTATATAGCCAATCGCGCGGCCGACGGGATTAATTGGTATTGCTGAGGTTGCGGGAATATATAGGCCATGGTCAATGGCAGCGGCATGTCCGGGCGGCGAGCAGCGCTTCAAGGACGCCGCCGCCGACCGCCCGCGCTTTGTCGGAGATGGTGAAGCAGTGTTCGGGCCGGCCGCGGGGGTCGATGTCGCCGATCTTCTGGCCGGCGGCGACTGCCAGGCCGTCGTGGATGAGGCCGCGCAGTACGCCGCCGATGACGGCGGGAACGGGCAGGCCGCCCACATGGCCGACCGTCTCGCCGGCGGCGACGGTGTCGCCGATGGCCCGCGCCGCCCGGAAGGCGCCGGCCGCGGGAGCGCGCAGCAGCCGCTCGAGGCCGTAGCCGTCGATAAGTCCCGGAACGCCGGTGTCCGGCAGGGCCTCGCCGTGGTCGATCACTCTGCCGAGGTAGTGGCCGCGGGCCGTTTCGACGACATAGCCGGCGTCCCGGCCGGCGGCGAACCCCGGGCCGAGGCCGACGACCACCGGCGCGTCGTCCAGGCGGGTGCCGGTGTTGCGTTTGGCGAGGATGGCGTCGACCACCGCCCACGGCCGGATCGCTTTCACGATATCGCCCCCAGGGTCGACGACGACGGCGATAAGCCCCCGGCAGGCCGCGGCTACCGCGTCCGCGGGCTCGGTCCTGACCGCCGTCACCCCTTCGACGGTCGCGCGCCCGTTGAACACGGCGGCGGCGAAGGCGACCGGCAGCCGGATGACGGTTGGCTGCGCCAGTTCGGTCATAACGACGGCAAAGCCGCTGCGGAAGAGGCGGTGGGCTACGCCGGTGGCCAGGTCGCCGGCGCCTTTGATTACGATGAGGCGGTTTTCCTTGTCCAAATTCAATGCGGTCACCTTGCTTCCTTACTGGTGGCGGTCGGCCTTCAGCGGTTTAGTTCGTCGAGCGATTTGCGCATCGTCTCTTCGCCGAGAACGAATACGTTGAGGGCGGTGATGACGAGCACGGCGGTGAATAGGGTGAAGACGAGGGCAAACTTGTCGGGGCCGGTCATTATCCAGCCGACAACGCTGGGGGCGAAAATGCCGCCGACGCGGCCGAAGGCGGCCGCGAAGCCTACGCCGCTGGCGCGGGCGTGGGTAGGGTAGAGTTCGGGAGAGTAGGTGTAGACGACGCCCCAGGCACCGAGGTTGAAGAAGGACAGCAGGCAGCCGTAGACGAGAATCTCTGTGCCTGTTTTGGCGATGCCGAAGAAGTAGGCGCAGACGGCGCAGGCGGCCAGGAAGGAGGAAAGCGTCGGTTTGCGGCCGATGCGGTCGACGAGGTAGGCGGCGGTGAAGTAGCCAGGTATCTGGGCGAGCGTCATCCACAAGACGTATTCGAACGATCGGATGAGGGTGTGGCCGCTCTTGACGAGCAGGGACGGCAGCCATGTGAAGATGCCGTAGTAGGAGAAGACGATGCCGAACCACAGTATCCAGAGACAGACCGTCCGGCGCAGATATTGCCCTTTCCACAGGTCGGCGAACGCGAATTGGGGCTTGGGGGCGGCAATTTCGGCGGCGCTGGGCGGCTCGCCCACCGGCACGCCCAGTTCGCGCTCGATGGCGGCGACTTGCTCGTGAGCTTCCTGATAACGGCCTTTGTCTATGAGGTAGAGGACCGATTCGGGGACCATCCTCCACAGCGCGAATACCAATATCGCCGGCAGGGAACCGATATAGAAGGCTATCTGCCAGCCGTGCCGGGGAATAATATAATAGGCGATGACGGCTGCGGCCAGCCAACCGAAGGCCCAGGCGCTTTCGAGCAGCACGATCATGCGGCCGCGATGGCGGGCGGGCGAGTATTCGCTGACGAGGGTGACGGCCACGGGTAGCTGGCCGCCGACGCCGAAGCCGACGAGGAAGCGGAAAAAGAGCAGCGATTCGTAGCTCCAGGCGAGGCCGCACAGGCCGGTAGCCACGCTGTAGACGACGAGGGTGGCGGCGAACAGTTTCTTGCGCCCCATCATGTCGGCCAGCCGCCCTGACAGCGCCGCCCCGCAGGCCATGCCCACAAGGCCGATGCTGCCGATGTAGCCGACCTGAGCCGAGGTGAGGCCCCAGGTTTCGATCATTTTCGCGAGCACGAAGGCGACGATGCCGGTGTCCATCGAGTCGAACGCCCAGCCAAGCATCGTAAGGATGAGCAGCCGCCAGTGGAACTTACCCAGCGGCAGGTTGCTTAGCCGGTCTGATACGCTTGCCATGTCTCTAACTGCCCCCCATATTACTTCCGTCCGCGCCGCGCCGGAAACGAAGCAGCGCAAAAACAGCCGCAACGGAGTCTTTGCGCCAAATAATGCCTGTCGCTATTTCCGGTCCGGCGGGTACACTAAGCCGGGAGAGAGGATTGCTCTTCCCGTGCGCCTCCGGCGCCCGATCTTAAATAAAATTCGCCGCCTGGGAGGGATATCCTTTTTCGGCGGAACGCGGGCGACACGGCGGAAGTCCATATTTTTCCGATTATTCCGCCTTCCTGTGGTACCCTTATATTGTCCACATGTATATGCTATAATCAAAGTGGTCAAGAATCTTCCGGGGAGGGAACGTACCGTGGCCTTTCGTCTCAAGCCAAAGGAAGAAAAGTTTTTCGAGTTTCTGGCCGACCATGCCGCGCTGGCTAAAAAGGCAAGCGACACGATGGTAATGGCGTTCGAGGAGCAGGACAGGCTGGGCGAGATCCTGTCGGAAGTGGAAAGCCTCGAGGCAGAGGCCGACAAGCTCGAGGAAAAGATTCTCAAAAAGCTCCATAAAACGTTTATCACCCCCTTTGACCGCGAGGACATCTTCACGCTCGCCCAGAAGCTGGACGACCTGGTTGACGCAATGAAAGGCATTGTCGACAAGATGCACATGTACAATGTCGGCGTCGCTTCGCCCGAGGTCCGCGAGCTGGTCGCCCTCGTCCATACCAGCATCACCCAGGTGGTCAAATGCATCAATTACCTGGGCGAACTGAAGAAGCAGCATCTGAAGCTGGAAGCCCGCTGCAACCGGATAGTATCCCTGGAATCGGAGGGCGACGTCCTCTACCGCCGGGAGATGGCCAAGCTCTTCCGCGAGGGCTGCGACCCGATCGAGATAATCAAATGGAAAGAAATCCTCACCAGCCTGGAAGACACCCTCGACATTTGCGAAGACATCACCCAGCTTCTGAAAAGGGTAGTGCTCAAATATGCCTGATTTGTGGTGGCTTTATGCCGTAGTGGTTTTCGCCCTGGCCTTCGATTATATCAACGGCTTCCACGACACCGCCAACGCCATCGCGACGTCGGTGTCGACGCGGGCGCTGGCCCCGCATCACGCCGTCTGGCTGGCTGCCGGCCTGAACTTCCTCGGCGCTCTCCTGAGCACCGGGGTGGCCAAAACCATTGGCGGCGACATCGTCAAGTCGGCTCAGCTTATCGATCAGCCGGTTATCATCGCCGCGCTGATCGGGGCGATCTTCTGGAACCTTCTCACCTGGTGGCTGGGTATCCCGTCGAGTTCGTCCCACGCGCTGATCGGCGGCGTTATGGGCGCGGTGATCGCCGGCCGAGGCCTCTACGCCCTCAAGCTGGCGGGCATCCAGAAAATTGTTCTGTCCCTGATCCTGTCGCCCGTTATCGCCCTTGTCACCGGCTATTTCGTGATGATTATCCTGCTGTGGGTGTTCGGCCGCCTGGGTCCCGGCATGCTCAACACCGGCTTTAAGCGGATGCAGCTGCTGTCGGCCAGCCTGATGGCCTTTTCCCACGGCTCCAATGACGCCCAGAAGGCGATGGGCATCATCACCCTCTCGTTGCTGGCCGCCGGCCAGATCCCCACCTTGGAGGTGCCGACCTGGGTCAAGCTGTCCTGCGCCATGGCCATGGGTTTCGGCACGGCGGCGGGCGGCTGGAAGATCATCAAGACGATGGGTACGCGTATCTTCCGCATGGAGCCGATCAACGGCTTTGCCGCCGACCTGAACTCAGCCCTCGTCATTTTCGGCGCCACCTTCCTGCATCTGCCGGTCAGCACGACCCATGTAGTATCCGGCTCGATTATGGGCGTGGGGTCGGCCCAACGGGTGACGGCGGTGCGCTGGACGACAGCCCGGCAGATGGTCTTCGCCTGGGTGCTCACCATTCCGGCCAGCGGCGTAACCAGCGCCCTGACCTATTACCTTTACAAGCTGCTGTTCCTGTAGCGGGCAAGCGGCCGACAACCGATGAAGTACTGAGAGGGTATCGCAAGATACTCTTTTTAAGTTTGTCCCGGCGCCGGTGCGCCGGGAAGGCATGTACGCACTAAGCTTTGCTGGCAAACATTCCGTTTCTTGACAATATACGACAATAGATTATAAAATATTTATGTTGCTTCTTTTTCCCGAACAGATATGCGCGACAACTTCATATTGTGGCAAACTTGCCGAAAGGCAAGGACGCAAAGCCATGGGTCTACGGGCATGATTGCCTATGATCGCCAGGCTGCCGTGCCAATGTAGTACTAAACGGCACGACCAGTTTTTTTTATTTTGGCGGCCAGAAACTGATTAAGCGGACGAAAGGTTGAAGCGATGATGAAGAGTTTGCAGACAAAACTGACGGCGGTTATCTTGATTATTTTTCTCGTAGCTTTGGGAGCGCTGGCTGGCTTTAACTACTCGAAGGCACGGGCGATCATACTGGCCGATGTGAATGAAACCCTTTTGAAAACGGCTGACGATTCCGCCGGGATTCTCGGCGAATGGCTGCAGGCCCGTCAGGCGGAGATCACCGCCATGTCGGTGGCACCGGTAATCCGTAGCGGCAATAAGGAGGCGATCCTGCCTTATCTGGTCAATGTTGCCAAGGAGAGGCCCTTCTATGACGCTGTTTGCTACGCCGATGTGAACGGCAATTTTATCACCTCGCTGGATAAGAAGGGCTCGATTGCCGAGCGCCCTTATTTCCAGCGGGCGGTGCGGGGAGAAACGAATTTATCCGATCCGGTGATATCCAAAACAACCGGCCATCTTATCGCGCCGATGGCTGTTCCGGTCAAGGTTGACGGGAAGGTTGTCGGGGTGGTGTACGGCACGATCGATCTGGGCATTCTTTCGAAAAAGGTGCTTGCGATCAAAGTCGGCGAGACGGGGTACGCCTTGGTGGCGCAAAAGGACGGTCTGACGATTATCCACCCCAGCAAGGATGTGGCCATGAAGGCCAACCCGCTCAAAGACGCCAACGCTGACGCCGGACGGAAGATGATTACCGAACGGATGGTCAGCGGCGACAAGGGCTTGGCCGTATTTACGGCCATGGGTGTCGAGAGGTTTTACGCATACGCTCCCATCCCCGGCTCGAACTGGGCGCTGGCGGTAACCGTACCGGTGGGGGAAGTTACCGAAAAGCTTTCGTCGCTGACGGTCATCTCCCTGGTCACCATCATGGTGGTGCTGGTGCTGGCCGCCATCGCGATCGCCATATATTCCCGGCGGCTCGTCGGCCCTCTCCGGAAGATGGTGGCTTATAGCGAGGAGATTGCCAACGGCGATCTCAGAGAACACCAGCGGACGGTTATGTCGAACGATGAGATTGGGCACCTGGCGGAAACGCTCGTGGGGATGCGCAGCCATCTGCGGGCCCTGATCGAGAAGGTAAGGGCGTCTACCGATCAGGTGGCGGCATCGTCCGAGGAACTTACCGCCAGCGCGGAACAGTCGTCCCAGGCAGCCGGCCAGATCTGCGGCGTGATCGGCGAGGTGGCAGGCGGGGCGGAAAAACAGCTCAAGGCTGTGGAAGCGACTGCGTCTATAGTCGAAGAGATGTCAGCCGGCATCAAGCAGATCGCCGCAAACGCCAACACTGTCGCCAACACCGCGGCCGACTCGGCCGAAACCGCCCGCCAGGGCAGCCAGGCGGTGGAAAACGCCGTCAATCAGATGGAGAAGATCGAAGACACTGTCGTCCGTTCAGCCAAGGTGGTCAGCAAGTTGGGGGAACGGTCGAAAGAAATCGGCACCATCGTCGACACCATCGCCGGCATTGCCGGACAAACCAATCTTCTCGCCTTGAACGCGGCTATCGAGGCCGCCCGTGCCGGGGAACAGGGCCGCGGCTTCGCGGTGGTCGCCGAGGAAGTGCGCAAGCTCGCCGAGCAGTCGCACGGGGCGGCCAAGCAGATCGCCAGTCTGATCGGCGAGATTCAGCAGGATACCGATAGCGCCGTGGTGGCTATGAACGCTGGAACCGACGAAGTGCACGTGGGCTCGGAGGTCGTCCAGGAGGCCGGAAATACTTTCCAGACTATTTTCGCGGCGTTCAGCAGCGTCAGCGAGCAAATCCGGGAAATCTCGGGAGCGATCGAAGAGCTGTCCGGGGGCAGCCAACGGATCGTGTCTGCCATGCAGGCCATCGACACCGTGTCCAAAGAGACGGTCGCGCAGGTCCAGTCGGTGTCGGCAGCCTCCGAGGAACAGACGGCTACAATGGAGGAGATAGCGGCTTCCAGCCAAGCGCTGGCTAAGATGGCCGAAGAACTGACACAGGCGATCAACAGGTTCAGGATATAAAGGCAGTACACCAGGCTCTGCGATAATCGCAGGGCCTTTTTTTGTCCGGTGGCGAAAGAGAAAAGCAGTTTTCCGGGGAACTTTACGGCGATATTATGCTTCCCATAGCGGCAATAATATGGGTGAAGCCGAGAACGGCTAGCAACGGCGGAGGTGGGCCGATGAGAATCCTGGTGGTGGAAGATGACGCCCCTCTGCGGGAGGCGATCGTGGCTGTGCTGAAAGAGGACGATTACGCGGTCGACGAGGCGGGCGACGGGGACGAGGGTCTTTATCACGCCCGGCAGGGAGTTTACGACCTGGTCATCCTCGACGTGATGCTGCCGGGTATTGGCGGGCTCGATATCGTACGGCGGCTGAGAGCGGACGGCGACCGAACGCCGATCATGCTGCTGACCGCCCGGGACAGCGTCGCCGACAAGGTGGCGGGGCTGGATTCGGGTGCGGACGATTACCTGGTGAAACCGTTCGCCGTTCCCGAGCTGCTCGCCCGGATCAAGGCCCTGCTGCGCCGCGGCGGGCCGGTGAGCGCCGACGGGGAACTCTATTACGGCGGCATCGCCGCCAGCCCGAAGGCGAAGGATGCCTTTGTGGACGGCGCCGCTCTCCACCTCACCGCCAAGGAATACGAGCTGCTGGAGTTCCTGGTCATCAACCGTGAACAGATTCTCACCCGCGAGCAGATCTTCGATCGCGTGTGGGGCGTCGAGTCGGAAACCACCCACGGCATCGTCGACCTCTACATCCATTACTTGCGCAAGAAACTCGCCCCGTTCGGCCGCGATGCCGTCATCCAGACGGTCCGCGGTGCGGGTTTCATGCTTAAGCTTAAGTAACATGTTCCGGAAAACGCTCCGCAGACTAACTGTCATCAATTCGCTCGTGTTTTTCCTCGTCCTGGTATGGTTCGGCGGTTCGCTGTACGGCTTTGTGGCCTACCAGCTCTTCGACGAGGTCGACGGCGCAATGCGCGACAGGCTGGAGGCTTTCCGCGTTACCGGCGGACGCCCCGCCATGGTATTCAGCCGCCCGGTCGCTTTCGACCCGCGGATTTTCCTGTTTGTCCGCGACGCCGGCGGCCAGGTGGCAAATTTCTATCCGGTGGACAATATCGAGGCCGTGAGGTCGGTGGCGGCGGGAGCCAGGCCGGGCAAGCCCCAGATGCAGAAAGCGGGCGGCCACATCTACCGCTCCCTGTCGGCGCCCTACCTTGGCGGGGGCGGGGCGCTGGCGCGGCCGGAGGGGGCGTTCGCTGTCAAGGACGTGGTGGCGGTGGCGATCGTCGATTCGGAAACGGCGATGCTACGCCGGCTGCTGATTATTATCCTCGCCGCGACCGCCGCCGGGATGCTGGCGGCGGTGGTGGCCGGCTACTTCCTGGCCGGACGGGCGCTGGTGCCTGTACGATCGGCGTGGGAAAAACAGCAGCAGTTCGTCGCCGACGCCTCCCACGAGCTGCGGACGCCGCTGGCGGTGGTCAGGACCAACGCCGAGCTACTCCTTCGCTACCCCGACCGCACCATCCAGGAGGAGAGTGTGCGCATTACCAGCGTTGTACGCGAGACCAACCGCATGAGCAGGCTGGTGGCCACGCTGCTCACGCTCGCCAGGGCCGACACGGGCCAGCCGGAGCTTGTGACCGAGGAGGTCCGGCTCTGCGATCTCGCGAGCGCCGCGGCCGGGCAGTTCAGGCCGCTGGCCGCACAGAAAGGGGTGGCAATCGGTGTGACAGCCGAGGATAACGTGCTGCTGGCCGCCGACCGGGAAAGGCTCCAGCAGTTGCTTGTCATCCTGCTCGACAACGCGGTGAAGTACACCCCGGCGGGCGGCAGTGTGTCGCTAACCTGCCGTCGGCAGGCAGGGCAGGCCATCCTTACCGTCGCGGACACCGGCGTCGGCATCCCGCCTGAGGATGTGCCGCGGATTTTCGACCGGTTTTTCCGCGGCGACCGGGCCCGCTCGCGCGGCGAGGGCGGCGCCGGACTGGGGCTGGCGATCGCCCGCTGGATCGTGGAAAGCCACGGCGGCAAGATACGGGCCGAGAGCGTGGTGGGCGCGGGGACGAAGATTATCGTGACCCTGCCGGTGAAGTGAGGTAATGAATATTTTTGTGGCGTAGGCCGCAACCGCTGTTTGCGCGTAGTCATAAACGTTTCTACTCGCAAGGCCGTTTAGAAAGCCCCAGATGCAAGGCGCACCGGAGGATGGCACCGGAAGCGTACACGAACGTACGCTGAGGATGACATCCGAGGAGCAACGCCGCAGATGGGGCTTTATCAACGGCCTTGCCCGGTTTCCCCGCTATTTTCCACCCTTTATCTAAAGAAAAACTAAAACTGGTCGGCTAAAATTGCCCTGTATGTTGCCGCGTCACCTACATCAGCAAAAACAGGGGGGAATGGATATGCCGTCCCGTTACAAGAACCGATCCGCCGCAGCCCTGCTTGCCGCCGTTCTGATGCTGAACGCGCCGGCGGCGCTGGCTGCGCCCCAGGAGCTGGCCCTCAAGGACAGCATCGCCGCCGCCGTAAGCAATAACCCCGCCCTCAAGATGGCGGACGCCGACAAGGAGCGCGCCGCATGGGGAGTGGACGAGGCCGCGGCCGGCCGCTGGCCGACGTTGTCGCTCGGCAGCACCTACAGCCGCCAGCCGGACTCCGGCCGCGCGCCGGCCAGCGAAGGGGTGAGCAATAGCCTGAGGCTCAACTGGCAGCTGTATAACGGCGGCCGGACCGCCGGTCTGGTCGACCAGGCGGAGGAAGGCCTGAGAAGCGCCGCCCTCGGCGTGACCAAGGCCGAGCAACAGGTGAGGCTGGACGCCGCTGCGGCGTATTTCGCCGTCCTGCAGAACAAGAATCTCGTGGCGGTCAACGAGGAGTCGGTCGAGAATCTGCGACAGCATCTGAAAACCGCCCAGGCGAAGTTCGACGTCGGGCTGGTGGCCAAAGCTGACATTCTCCGCTCGGAGGTAGAGCTGGCCAACGCCGAGCAGAACCTTATCAAGAGCAAGAACAGCTACGAGCTGGCCCTCGCCAGCCTGAAGAACGTGATGAGCATGGATCCGGCCGCCGAGATCGCGCTCACGGACGCGCTTAAGTACGAGAAGTACGGGAAGACGCTCGACGAAAGCGTCGCCATTGCCCGTGAAAACCGGCCGGAGATCCAGCAGGCGGCAGCCGGGGTTAATATGGCGACAAGCGGCGTGAAGGTGGCCGAGAGCGGCAACCTGCCGACCGTGACCTTCGGCGCGTCCAAAGGCTGGAACGATTCCGCCCTGCCCGACAGCGGCGGCGACTGGACAGTGAGCCTGACCGCCAACTGGAACGTGTTCGACGCCGGGGTAACGAAGGCCAAGGTCCGCCAGGCCGATGCCGGGCTGAGCAAGGCCAGGGAGCAGGCCCGCCAGACGGAAGACGCCGTCGAGCTTGAGGTCCGCCAGCAGTACCTGTCGATGCAGGAGGCGGAAAAGCGGCTCGACACGACCGAGGTGGCGATCGCCAAGGCTGAAGAGGATCTCGGCATCGCTCGCGAGAAGTATGACGCCGGCGTGGGCACCAACATCGACGTCATCGATGCCCAGTTGGCCCTCGCGCAGGCCCGGACCAACTACTACCAGGCGCTGTACGATTTCAACGTCAGCAAGGCGAAACTGACCAGGGCCGTCGGCCTGCCGGTCGAGTAGCGCGACAATATAGCGGAGGTGCCGGAATGAAGGCAATTTGGCAGAAAATAGTCAAGCATAAAAAATGGCTGCTCCTCGCCGTCGTTCTGGCGGTGGCCGTCAAGGGCGGGCTGGCCTGGCAGGCCAGCAGCAAGGCCAAGGCGGCGACCAACGTCCAGACGGCGGCGGCGATCAGGGGCGACGTAACCTCGCTCGTATCGGCGACCGGCACCATCAAGCCGGTGAATATGGTGGACGTCAGTTCGAAGATCACCGGCCTTATCAAGGAAACGAAGGTGGAGGAGAACGACGCCGTCAAGGCCGGCCAGGTGCTGATCGTCCTCGACGACAGCCGCCTGCAGGCCCAGGTGACCCAGGCCCGCGAACGCCTGGCCAACGCCCAGTCCAACTTCGAGCGCAACAGCCGCCTCAACAAGATCGGCGCCGTTTCCGACCAGCAGCTAGACGCTTCCCGCATGGAGTACAAGGTGGCCCAGGCCAATTACGATGAGGCCGCTTCCCAGCTCGCCGACACCGTCATCCGCGCTCCGATCGACGGAGTGGTGATCGGCAAGCCTATCCCCGCCGGCCAGACGGTCGCCCAGGGTCTCTCGAACCCGATGGTCATCCTGACGGTGGCCGACCTGTCGAAGATGCAAATCGAGACCCAGGTGGACGAGAGCGATATCGGCAAGGTGGCTGTCGGCCAGAAGGCGACGTTCACGGTCGACGCGTACCCGGGCAAGGTTTTCACCGGCGTGGTGTCGAGCGTTTCCCAGAAGGCTACTATCCAGCAGAACGTCGTCTACTACGGCGTAATCATCGATGTCGACGCCGGCGACCGGGAACTCAAGCCCACCATGACAGCCAGGGTGTCAGTGGCGGTCGGCGAGAGCAAGAACGCCCTCACCGTGCCGCTGGCGGCCGTGAAGACCAACAAGAACCAACAGTATGTGGTCGTGATGAAGAACGGCCAGGCGACGAATGTCAATATAACCACCGGCCTGTCGAGCGACGACCGGGTGGAAATTACCGGCGGTCTCACGGACGGCGACCAGGTGGTCGTCTCCCAGTCCAAGCCCCAGAAGCAGCAGCAACGGGGCGGCATGATGATCCGCTGACCGGGGAGGTAAGGGAATTGACGATAGCATTGTCGGATGTCAGAAAAACTTATCAGATGGGCGATACGGTGGTCAACGCCCTCGCCGGCGTCGATCTCGTCATCGGCGCGGGCGAGTTCACCGCCATCATGGGACCGTCCGGCTCGGGAAAGTCGACGATGATGAACATCCTCGGCTGCCTCGACCGGCCGACCCACGGCTCGTATATGCTGGACGGCCAGGAGGTCGCCACCCTCGGCGACGATGAGCTGGCCATCACCCGCAACAAGAAGATCGGCTTCGTGTTCCAGAGCTTCAACCTGCTGCCGCGCATGGATGCGCATCAGAACGTCGCCCTGCCGTTGGTGTACGGCGGGGTTGCCAAGGCGGAGCGGAACGAGCGGGCTGCCAAGGCGCTTGCCATGGTCGGGCTTGAGACGCGCATGCATCATTTGCCCAACGAACTGTCGGGCGGCCAGCGGCAGCGGGTGGCCATCGCCCGCGCCCTGGTGAACGAGCCGACGATCATCATGGCCGACGAGCCGACCGGCAACCTCGACACCAAGTCGGGCAACGAGGTTATGGAGATTTTCCGCAACCTCAACGCCCTCGGCCGCACCGTCATCCTCGTCACCCACGAACCCGATATCGCCGAGCATGCGCGCCGTGTGGTGCATGTCCGCGACGGCTTGATCGTGCGCGACGAACGGAAGGAGCGACCGCCATGCTGAGGGAAAGCGTCGCCATCGCCTGGAACGCGCTGGTGGCCAATAAGCTGCGTTCCATCCTCACGATGCTCGGCATCATCATCGGCGTAGGCGCCGTGATCGCCATGATCTCCATCGGCCTCGGCGTGCGCGACAAGGTGCAGGACTCGATCGCCAGCCTGGGCAGCAACCTGATAATCGTTACCCCCGGCGCGTCGTCGGCCGGCGGGTCGCGGCAGGCGGCCGGGTCGGGCATCACCCTCACCTACAAGGATGCCCAGGCTATCGCCCGCAGCGTCGGCGGCGTCAATTACGTCGCCCCCAGCGTCAGCCGCGGCTACCAGTTGGTGGCCGGCAACCAGAACTGGACGACGTCGGTCACCGGCACGACTCCCGAGTATCTGCCGGTACGCAACCAGGAGGTGGCGAGCGGGTCGTTCTTCACCGGCCGCGATCTCGACACCAGGAGCCGCGTGGCAGTCATCGGCCAGACGGTGGCGACCAATCTGTTCGGCGATATCAACCCGGTCGGCCAGACGGTCAGGATAAACAAGTCGCCGTTCACCGTCATCGGCGTGCTGGCCAGCAAGGGGCAGTCGATGGGCGGCGGCGACCAGGACGACACCGTCCTCATCCCGCTGACGACAGCCCAGGAGCGGCTGCTGGGCGTGACTTACATCCAGGCGGTCAGCATCCAGGCCGCCAGCCCCGAGGTGATCGACCAGGTGCAGGCCGACATCGCCGCGCTGCTGAGGACCCGCCACGGGCTGCAGCCCGACGAAGGCGACGATTTCACCGTCCGCAACCTGGTGAGCGTGATGGAGACGGCCAGCGAGACGACCGGCACCATTACCCTGCTGCTCGGCAACATCGCCGCCATCTCGCTGTTGGTCGGCGGCATCGGCATCATGAACATCATGCTGGTGTCGGTGACGGAGCGGACGCGGGAGATCGGCATCCGCAAGGCTCTGGGAGCGAGGTACCGCAATATCCTCCTTCAGTTCCTGGTGGAGGCGGTCGGTATCGGCGTGGTCGGCGGCATCGCCGGCATCGTCCTCGGCGTCGGCGCGTCGTTCGCCATCTCGGCTGTGGCCGGCTGGAAGCCGGTCATATCGACGGCGGCGATCGTCGTCTCGTTCGGGTTTTCGGTGCTGATCGGCCTGTTTTTCGGGCTGTACCCGGCCCGCAAGGCCGCCTTGCTCGACCCCATCCAGGCGCTGAGGTACGAATAGACGATATAGAAAAGGCGCCAGCCCGTCACGGGCTGGCGCCTTTTTATTCCGGTTTACATGCTTTGACCTCTGGCGGCGGCTTTCTTTTCCCGCCTGCGGCGCTTGAAGTCTTTGAATTTCTCCGCCGAGCGCTCGACGATGACGAACAGCACCGGGATGAGGAAGATGCCGAACGAGGTGGCGGCGAACATGCCGCCGACGACCGCCGTACCCATGGCGTTGCGGGCGCCGGCGCCGGCGCCGCTGGCGATGGCCAGCGGGATGCAGCCGATGATGAAGGCCAGCGAGGTCATGACGATCGGCCGCAGCCTGATCTTGGCGGCCTCGATGGCGGCGGGGATGAAGGCCATTCCTTTGTCGACCCTGACCTTGGCGAACTCGACGATCAGGATGGCGTTCTTGGCCGCCAGGCCGATGAGCATGATCAGGGCGATCTGCATGTAGATGTTGTTGTTGATGTGGGTGTTGAACAGGTGGCGGCCGTACTGGAAGAAGAAGGCGCCAAACACGCCGGTGGGCACGCACAGCAGGACGGCGAAAGGCACGGTCCAGCTTTCGTACAGCGCCGCCAGGCAGAGGAAGACGAACAGGATGGAGAGGGCGAACATCAGCGGCGCCTTGCTGCCGGAGATTTTTTCCTCGCGGCTCTGGTCGGCCCATTCGTAGGCGAACCCGCCAGGCAGCGTTTCCTTGGCTACCTGTTCGAGGGCGGCGAGCGCCTGGCCGGAGCTGTAGCCGGGGGCGGGGTTGCCGCCGATCTGGATGGCGCGGTAGCTGTTGAAACGCTTGATGAGCGAGGGAGCGTTAACCGGCTTGGGCTTGAGCAGGTTGTTGAGCGGCACCATCGTGCCCGAGCTGCTGCGGACGTAGAAGAAGCGCAGGGCGTCGACGTCGGTCCTGAACTGCGGCTCGGACTGCATTACGACCTTGTAGGAGCGGCCGAAGCGGTTGAAGTCGTTGATCTGCACGCCGCCGAAGTAAGCCTGGAGGGCGCTGAACACGTCGCTGACCGGCACGCCGAGCTTGAGTGCCTTCTCGCGGTCGACCTCGAACTCGTAGCCGGGGGTGTTGCTGTTGAACGAGGAGTATATCATGCCGATCTCGGGGCGTTTGCGGGCGGCGGCGACGAATTCCTTCGAGACTTTATCCATCTCGTCGAGGGTCGAGCCGGCGCGATCCTCGATCATCATCGTAAAGCCGCCGGTAGTGCCGATGCCGGGCAGCGCCGGCGGGGCAAAAGCAAGGACGGTGGCCTCGGGAATGTTGCTGTTGTTCATGAAGATTTTCTGGATTTGGCTGTCGACCTGGAGTTCGGTTGCTTTGCGATCACCCCAGGGAGCCAGCTTGGTAAAGATGACGCCGACGTTGGGCTTGCGGCCGCCGCTGAGGAGGTCGAAGCCGGTTATTGCCATAGCTGTTTCGACGCCAGACTGGGTCTGGATGTTGGCGGCGACCTTGTTGAGAATCTCGCGGGTGCGGTTCATGTTGGCCGCTTCCGGCAGGGAAACGCTGGTTATTATGAATCCCTGGTCCTCGTCGGGGACGAAGGATGAGGGCAGCACGCGGAAGAGGGCGCCGGTGAGGACGAGCAGCACGACGATGAGCACCAGGCCCAGACGCGCCCTGGGGAAAAGCTTGGCGAGGACGCCGCCGTAGCGCTCGACCATCCTGTCGAACCAATCGTTGAATTTCTCGAGCACCAGGCCGATCCTGCCGCCGTGGGCGTTGGGGTCGTAAGGCTCGAGGAGCAGGGCGCACAGCGCCGGGGTGAGAGACAGGGCAACGACGGCCGACAGGCCCATGGAGACGGCGACGGTGAGGGCGAACTGCTTGTAGAGGATGCCCATGGTGCCGCCGAGGAAGGCGACGGGGATGAAGACGGACGCCAGCACGAAGGCGATGGCGACAACCGGCCCCTGCACCTCGCTCATCGCCCTGACGGTGGCGTCGCGCGGGCTTAAGCCGTTATAGCGCATGTGGTGCTCGACCGCCTCGATGACGACGATGGCGTCGTCGACGACGAGGCCGATGGCCAGTACCATGGCGAACAAGGTGAGGGTATTGATGGAGAAGCCGAGGAGCAGGAAGGCTCCGAAGGTGCCGATGAGCGATACCGGCACGGCCAGCATCGGGATGAGGGTGGCCCGCCAGCTTTTGAGGAAGATGAAGACGACGAGCAGCACGAGGGCGATTGCCTCGCCGAAGGTCCAGGCCACCTCTTCCATCGATTCGCGGACATAGTTGGCGCTGTCGAAAACTACTTTATACTTCATGTCGTTAGGGAAGCGCAAGGAGGCGTTCTCGATAACGGCGATGCAGTTGGCGACTGTTTCGAGGGCGTTGGCGTCGGGGCTGAGCTGGACGGAGAAGCCGGCCGTGGGCTGGCCGCTCATGTCGGAGAAGAAGCCGTAGTCCTTGGCGCCAAGCTCCACTTTGGCGATGTCGCCGACGCGGATGAACGAGCCGTCGGGCTGGGCGCGGACGACGATGCGGGCGAACTCCTCCGGCTCGGTCAGACGCCCTTTGGCCCGCAGACTATACTGATGCTCCTGGTTGGGGTTGGAGGGCAACTGGCCGACGATGCCGGCCGGGGCCTGGATGTTCTGCTGCTTGATGGCGGTGGCGACGTCAGTTGACGTTACCTTGAGCTGAGCCATCTTGTCGGGCTGCAGCCAGATGCGCATCGCGAAGTCGGAGCCGAACTCGCTGACCTCGCCCACGCCTTTGACGCGTTTGAGGTCGTCGACGAAGTTGAGGCTGCCGTAGTTTTTCAGGAAGGTCTTGTCATAGGTGGCGTTGGGCGAGTAAAGGGCGAAGATGAGCGCCCGGTCCTGGGACGCCTTGAAGGTCGTGACTCCGGCCTGCTGTACTTCGCTGGGCAGGGCGGCGTTGGCCTGGGCGACCCGGTTCTGGGTCTGGACGGTGGCTATGTCGGGGTTTTTGCCGAGCTGGAATTTGACGCTCAGCGAATAGTACGAGCCGTTGTCCGAGCTGGTGGACTGCATGGCGATCATGTCTTCCACGCCGTTGACCTGCTGCTCGATGACCTGAGCGACCGTTTGCTCGATGACGTCGGCGTTGGCGCCCTGATAGGACGTGCTGACGCTGACCTGCGGCGGCGTTATCTGCGGATACTGGGCGATTGGCAGGTTGAAGGCGGAGATGAGGCCGCCCAGAGTGATGACGACCGACAAGACGATCGCAAAGATCGGCCGGTCGATAAAAAATTTAGCCACGGGGTACCTCCTATTGCTTGGCCTTGCTTGCGGGCTTGGCCGCGCCGTTCGGCTCGGGCTCGATCATCGATACTTTCAGGGGCGTTCCCGGAGGCGCCTTGGCGAAGCCTTCGACGACAATCCGGTCGCCTTCCGCGAGCCCATCCTCGACGATCCACATGGTGCCGACCTTCGGGCCCATCTTGACCGGACGCGATTCGGCCTTGTCGCCCTCGGCGACGACGGTGATGAAAGTCTTGCCGAGCATCTCCTGCACGGCCCGTTCGGGTACGAGCAGCGCGCCGGTGCGCATTTCACCCTGGGCGACGATGCGGGCGAACATGCCGGGAATAAGGATTTTCTGCGGATTGGCGAACGACGCCTTCATGGTGAGGGTGCCCGTCTCCTGGCTGAGGCCGCGGTCAACCTGCTCGATCTGGCCGGTGATCGGGTACTTGGAGCCGTCGCTTAATAGCAGGGTGAGGTCTTTGCCCCATTCGCCGGCGGCGCTGACTTTGCCGATGCGGGTGAATTTCAGGTATTCCGTCTCGCTCATGCTGAACTGGACGAATACGGGATCGACGGTCGAAATGGTCGCCAGAACGGTCGAGCCGGCCGAGACGTAGCTGCCGATGTCCGGAATCTGGACGCCAATACGTCCGCTGAAGGGAGCGACGATGAGGGTATCGTTGAGGTCGTTGACCGCCTGCTGGACCTTGGCCCTGTTAGCGTCGACGACGGCCGCGTGCTGGGCTTCGGCCGACAGCTGGGTATCGAAGGCCTGCTTGGCGATCGCCTGCTGGTCGTACAGTTTCCGGTAGCGGATGGTGTCGAGGCGGGAATTGGCAAGGGTCGCCTCCGACTGGGCCAGGGTGGCCCGGGCGGATAGCAGAGCGGTTTCATACTGGCGGCGGTCGATCTGGAAAAGCGGCTGCCCTTCGGTGACGGCAGCGCCGCCGCTGACCATCTTACCGACGATGTTGCCGGAAACCTTGGCCCGGATCTGCACTTCGTTTTTGGCGGTCACCTGACCAACGTACTCGTATGTAACCGGGGTATCCCGCTTGATGACCTGGGTCGCTTTGACGGCCACCGCCTGGGCCGGGCGCGCCGGCTTGCCGCCGCAGCCGGCGACCGTAGTCGCAACGAGCACTGCGGCGACCAGCGCGGCGTAGCCGCTGCGCTTACCGATAGTTCTGAGCATGGAATAATCCTCCTTATTTATAAGGGCTCTGGCAGGTTCGCCAGCGGTTATCGACTTTTGTCAATGTTTATGCTAAAATATTATTAAATATTAACAATAATATATTGTTAAGATATGTTTACTATATATTACATATTAATGCTTATACAAGCGGCTTGTCAACGTGAAAAAATGTGAGGAGGCGCCTTTATGGACCGGACGGATACCGCCGAGCAGCTTTTCGACCTGATTTTCCTCCTCCGCAAACGGCTGGTTCGCCATGCCGCCCAGCATTCCAAGCCGGAATTCAGCCCGATGCAGATGCATGTGCTGTTCACGCTGTGCGAGCGGGGATGCTTCACGATGAGCGAGCTGGCCGGCGAGGTGCTGATCGCCAAGCAGCAGCTCACGCCGCTCGTCGACCGGCTGGTGTCGGCCGGGCTGGTGCTCAGGGAACCCGATCAGGAGGACCGCCGGGTGGTGAAGATCCGTCTTTCGCCGGCGGGACGCGATTTTCTCGCCGCCAAAAGGCGGGAGGCTATCGGACTTTTCGAAACGCGGATCGCCTGCCTCGACGAGCGCGACCTGGAGCGGCTGAGCGACGCGCTCGGCCCGCTCCAGGAGGTCATCCGTAAACTGCCCTGAAAAAACGCTCCGGCCGCGCCCACTTGCTTGCGCGGCCGGTTCGATTTTCGGACGCCTGAGAAGCCTGTTACAGAACCTGACTGATATGCATAACCTTGAAACGGCCGCCGCTCTTCTGAGCGGCTTTATTCAACTGCGCGAGGCAGACCGGGCATTCGGACACGACGATGTCGGCGCCGGTTTTTTCGATGTTGACCCGTTTCTTTTCAAGGATGGCGGCGGCGACTTCGGGGTAGTCGGTGTGGAACGACCCGGCCCCGCCGCAGCAGGTGTCGGCCCCGGCCATTTCGACGTATTCCCCTGCCGCGCTCAGAAGCTGGCGGGGCTCTTTTTTGATGCCCTGGCCGCGGCCGAGGTGGCACGGCTCGTGGAAGGTCATTTTGGCGGCGGAGCGCTGGCGCGGCTTGTAGCCGGCTTTGACCAGGTATTCCGACAGGCTCATTATCTTGGCGCTGAAGGCTTCGGCCTTTTCCCGCCACGCGTCGTCGCCGGCGAAGTAGGCGCCGATGTGTTTGAGGGTGCCGGCGCAGCTGGCGCAGTCGCTGACGACCACATCGGCGTCGGCGAACAGGCTGATGTTCTCTTTGGCCAGGGCGAGGAAATCTTCCCGCAGACCGTGGGCCAGGTGCGGCAGGCCGCAGCAGACGTTGTCGACCTGCCGCGGCGCGGTGACGGCGCCGAGGACGGCGAGGGTGTCGGCAACCGCTTCGGGGAACATCATCCTCATGCCGCAGCCCTGGAAGTAAGCGACTTTGGCGTCCCCGCCGACAGTCGCACGGGTGACGGGCGCCTCGCCGGCCAGCGCCGCGGGGCCGGCGAACCGGGACAGGTACTGCTCGCGGGTGAACGGGGTCGGCGCCATGCCGAACGGCACGAGGCCGCCGAGGCCAAGCTTGCGCACTACCTTGAGCGCGCCGGCTGAAAGCTTGACAAGGTTGCGTTTTTTCATCATGACGCCGAGGGCGCTGTACTTGACGCCCGGGCCGCCGGCCCGGTCGGCGATGTACTGGCGGAGGGCGATCATCGCTTCGTCGGTCTTGACCTTGCTGGGGCAGTTGTCGATACAGGTCCGGCACAGCAGGCAGAAGTTGGTCGCCTCAAGGACGCCGGCGTCCGCCGGGAAACCGCCTTCGGCCACCGCGCGGGCGATGTTGTTCTTGCCGCGGGCGCTCGAGGCCTCGATATCCTTGACGTCGAACAGCGGGCAGACCGTCAGGCAGGTGCCGCAGCGGTCGCACTGGGTGACGATATCCTTGACTTCCTTCAACAGGTCGCGGGTGTTGTTCGTTGTCATGTCAGACTCCTTGCTCACTGTCACCAGATTTTGTCGGGGTTGAGGATGCCTTTGGGGTCGAAGGCCTGCTTGACGGCCTTGAGGGCGACCACGCCGTCCTCACCCAGGGCGTCGGCGATGTAGCGCCGCTTGGTCATGCCGATGCCGTGCTCGCCGGAAAGGGTGCCGCCAACGGCCAGCGCGGCGGCGAAGATTTCGTCGACCGCCTTGTGGACGCGCTCGGCTTCTTCGGGATTTTGGAGGTCGCAAAGCACCGACGGGTGGAGATTGCCGTCGCCGGCGTGGCCGTAAACGGCGATGGGGAGGTTGTACTTTTCCGATATCTTTTTGATGCGGCGGACGACTTCGGGAAAGGCGTCCCGCGGCACCGAGATGTCTTCGCCTAGGCGGGTGGGCGCCATGGCGCCGACGGCCGAACTCAGGCCGCGGCGGATGGCCCAGATGTCGTCGGCTTCCTTGGGCGACGCGGCGATGCGGACTTCGGCCACGGCGAAGCCGCGGGCAATCTGCTTGATCTGGCCGGCCTGCTTGGCGAGGGCGGCCTCGTCTTCGCCGTCGACCTCGATGATGACGCACGCCTCGATGGCGGGGTCGATATCCATCTTGCGGTGACGGGCGACCGCCTGGATGCTCATTTTGTCCATCAGTTCTGCCGAAGCGGGCACGACCCCCGCCTGAAGCATGCCGTGGATGGTGGCGCAGGCGTCGTCGAGCGAGGGGAACATGAGCTGGAGGGTGTTGCGGGCTTTGGGCATGGGAATCAGCCTGAGCAGCACCTTGGTGATTATGCCGAGGGTGCCTTCCGAGCCGGTGAACAGACTGGTGAGATTGTAGCCGGTAACGTTCTTGATCGCCTTGCCGCCGGTGGTGATGACGCGGCCGTCGGCGAGGACGACCTCCAGGCCCATGACATAGTTGCTGGTCACGCCGTATTTTACGGCCCGCATGCCGCCGGCGTTCTCGGCGACGTTGCCGCCGATGGTCGACATTTTCCAGCTGGCCGGGTCGGGCGGGTAAAACAGGCCTTTGGCGGCGCAGTGGTTGTATAGGTCGATCGTCCTTACCCCCGCTTCCGCGGTAACCATCATGTTGCGCTCGTCAAGCTCGATTATTTTCGTCATCCGGTCGAGGGACAGCGATATGCCCCCCTTTACCGGGATGCTGCCGCCGGTGCGACCGCTGGCCGCGCCCCTGGCGGTCACGGGTATGCCGTGCTCGTGGGCGATGGCCATGACTGCGGATACCTCGGCGGTCGTCAGCGGGCGGACGACAAGCTCGGGACTGTTGGCCGGCAGCAGGGGAATGAAGGAGGAATCGTAGGAGTATCCGAACCGGTCGAGGTCTTTGTCGAGCACGTTTTCCGGCCCGACGGCCGTCCTCAGTTTTTCTTTGATGGCTTCGTTTATCATCTTACCGCCTCCTGGTAATGGTGTCGCTCAGCTTGACTCTAACCCAAATTATAACATAAATAACGTCTTGCTGGCCGGAAAAATGGTTTTATATCGCATTTACCGCCGAACAAGCGGATACCACCCGTAAAACGGGTGGTATCCACAGTCATTGCCGGTGATGCTATTTGAGGAAATTGCGCTCGATGTCCTTCATCCGCTCCTTGGCTTTCTTAAGTAACTGGTCGCGGTTGACGACGACCCGCTCGTGCCTGCCGCTGCCGATGAACCCCAGTTCGTCGCAGGCGGTGATGTCGAAGAAGAGCCTGTTGCCGTCGATGCGGCTCAATACCGACTTGACGGTGACCGCCATGCCGGTGCCGGTGGGCGCGTCATGGGTGAATTCCATATATCGCCCGACGGTGATGAACCCTTCCGGCAGCTTGCTTTCCACCGCCTCGACGGACGCGCGGATCAGGAGATCCACATAGGCCGGCGTGGCCAGCAGACAGTCGAGGGCGCCGCTGCCGTGATGGGCTGCGGTGTCATCATCGCGGACGGTTTTCTGGACGACCGCCTCGATGCCTGGAGCCAAGTAGTCGTTCAGGTTGATCATAACATACAGCCTCCTTTTTGTTTGTACTGAAATTTCTGACTAATTCAATTATACCACAGCGGAGCCCCGCTTGCCACCTGCGAACCACTTCGGCGCTGACAGCGCAACTGCGAAGCAAATTACCCCGCGCAAAGCCGGTGACCCGCACAAACCGTGCGGGTCACCAGTTTTCGGGCGATTTTTATGCGTCTATGCCGGCTTCCCGCTTGACGGCGGTGCGTTGGCGCACGTACAGAAAAACCATAATGGCGACCCCGGCTATTTCATACTGCAGGAGGGGCGAGATCAGCGAAAAGCCGGCGACAAGCAACAATACCCTTTCCCACCAGCGGCACGGGCGGCGGAAGTAGCCGGTGGCGCACGCGCCGATGGCGAAGATGCCTAAGAAGGTTGTCATTAGTCCTTCCACAAAGCTGGGCAGGGAAAAGCGGATAAACAGCAACGAGGGGAACATGACGAATACATAAGGAACGATGTAGGCGCCGTAGCCGAGTTTGAATGCTTCGATACCGGTCCGGAAAGGGGCGGATTTGGCGACGCCGGAGGCGGCGAAGGCGGCCAGGGCCACAGGCGGGGTGATGTCGGCGATGATGCCGAAGTAGAAGACGAACAGGTGAGCCGCCAGCGGCGGGATGCCGACCTGAATGAGGGCCGGGGCGGAGATTGTCGACTGGATGATGTAGTTGGCGGTGGTCGGCACGCCCATGCCGAGGATGAGGGAGCTGATCATCGTGAAGATAAGGGTCAGGTAGACGCTGCCGCCGGCGAGGGCCACGATGCCGCCGGCCATTTTAAGGCCCAGCCCGGAGAGGGTTATGATGCCGACGATGATGCCGGCGGTGGCGCAGGCCACGACTACCGGAAGGGCCGAGCGCGCCCCGTCCTCGAGACCTTGGACGAAGTCCTTCAGACTCATGCGCGTTTCGGCATGGAGGAAGGAAACGGCGATGATGGCGATGAGGCCCAGGAGGGCGGCGAGCATCGGCGTGAACCCGTAGGTAAGAAAGGCGACGATGGCGACGATCGGCATGGCCAGAGTCCAGCGCGTTCTCAGCAAGCCTCGCCAGTCGGGCAAATCTTCCTTCGGTATGCCGTGCAGGCCGGTCTTTTTGGCTTCGAGGTGGACGGAGATGAAAACGCCGGTGAAGTAGAAAACGGCGGGGATGGCGGCGGCGATGGCGATATTTATGTAGGGGATGTTGAGAAACTCGGTCATGACGAAGGCCGCGGCCCCCATGATCGGAGGCATAAGCTGGCCGCCGGTGGAGGCGCACGCTTCGACGGCGCCGGCGAATTCACGCCGGTAGCCGATACTTTTCATAAGGGGGATGGTGACCGAGCCGGTCCCGACGACGTTGGCGACCGAACTGCCGGATATCGTCCCCTGCAGCGAGCTGGCAATTACCGCCGCCTTGGCCGGGCCGCCCACAGCGCCGCCGGTAAGGCCGACGGCAACGTTGGTCATCCAGTCGCCGATGCCCGATCTTCTCAAAAAAGAGGCGAAGAGCATGAAAAGAAAGATAAAGGTCGAGGAGACGTCGATGGGGATGCCGAGGATGCCCTCGGTGCTCAGCCACTGGAAGGTGACGATGCGCTTGACGGTAAAGCCGGGGTGGGCGAGAAAACCGGGAAGCTCGGGGCCGACGTAGGCGTAGACGAGAAAGATGGCGGCCAGCACGGTGATGACGATGCCGCACACGCGCCGGCTGGCTTCGAGGATGAGCAGGACGGCGACCAGCGATACGGCGAAATCGAGGTTGTCAAAGTTGCCGGCCTTGTAAATTATGTCCTCGTAAAAAATAACGTGGTAGAGGGCTACGCCGGCCGACAGAACGATCAGGATGAGGTCGTTCCAGGGAACGGTGTCGCTTGTGCGTTTGCGGCTTACTGCATAGAGGATGTAGATGAGGACGAGGGCGAAGCCGACGTGGGGCGCCCGCTGGAGGGTGGAGGGAAAGACGCCGAAGGCGGCGGTATATAGCTGGCCGATCGACCAAATCACGCAGATGGCGGTGACGATGTGCGGCCAGTACCCCTTCAGCTTGCGGAAGCTGAACTCGGGGTCGTATTTGGCGAGAATCTCTTCGGCCCCCAGTTCGGCGGCCTTGTCGGGAGCTATCGCAGACCCTGCGGTCTTTTTTTCGATGTCGTCTTTTTTGTTTGCCATGCTATCCTCCCTCGGCCAGGGTGTTTAGGTTAAGTCGTAGGGGGAAAACGGGGGAAGCCTAGCTCCGGCCTGGCTTCCCCCGTAGGGAGGGGTCTATTTGGGGATGAGGTTGTCGGGGACTTTTACGCCTTTTTCTTTATAGTACTTGATGGCTCCGGGATGGAGCGGGGTGGTGATGCCGTCCAGGGCTTTCTCCAGCTTGATGTATTTGCCCGCGGCATGGGCGGCGGCGATTTCGGCGTTTTTCTCGTAGAAGGTCTTGGTCAGCTGGTAAACGAGGTCGTCCTTAAGGTCGGCCTTGCAGTACAGAGCGGCCTGCATGCTGACCGTGTAGACGTCTTGGTCGTTGCCGTAGGTTCCCTTGGGGATTACGAACTGGCTGAAGAAGGGGAACTTGGCCTTTAGTTTGGCGAATTCCGGCCCCTTGATTTCGACTATCTTGATCTTGCGGACGGTCATGACGTCCTGGATAGCTGCGGCCGGGACGCTGAGAACGCCGAAGTCGGCGTCGATATGGCCGTCTTTGAATTTGTTGGCCGCGTCGCCAAAGCCTGCGTATTCGGGTTTGAAGTCGGAGAACTGCAGGCCGTATTCGGCGAAGATGTCCTTGGAGATTACGGCCGTGCCGCTGCCGGTGGGGCCGATGGCTACTTTCATGCCTTTGAGATCGGCGATGGATTTGACGGGGCTGTCGGCGGCGACGAAGCCTTGATATACCTCAGGGTAGATGACGCCGATGGCCCGGAAGTTTTTGATGGCTTTGGTGTCTTTGAAAGCGGCTCCTTCGCCTTTCCAGGCCTGGTCGGCGATGTTGTTCATAGCCATGCCGAGATGGGCTTCCCCTTTGCCGATGCGTTTGAGGTTTTCGACCGAGGCGCCCGAAGGCTGGGAGGTTACCTGAACTTTGCCGGCGAGGTGCTTGTTCCAGGTGTTGGCGATCGCGCCGCCGAGCGGGTAGTAGGTGCCGCCGGTGGAGCCGGTCAGCAGGAAGAGTTGCTCGGTTTTCGGCGTGGCGGCCTTTTTGTCCCCGCCGCCGCAGCCTGCAGCCAGGATGGCGAGCACGAAGACCGCGAGGACCAGAGTGGCTGTTTTCCGAAGATGCATTTGTTTTTCCCCTCCTAATAAATTTATGTTCAATTTGCGCGGAAATAAAAAAACCCGGTCAGCTACAAACAGGATGTTTGGGGTGCACGGGCGACATTGCCTCGTAGGTTGCGTCGAGAAGTCAATATCCAGTTTTCGGTAACTTTAATAATATTATATATTAGTCTTTTTTTACGGTCAACGATTTTTGAAATTATTCATGCAAAAAATGTTGCAATTTGAAGTGTAAATATACTAAAACCCCAGCGCTATCAAGGCGCCACGCTGCATGGCAGCATTTTGACGATAGATAAATTGTTATAATAAATTCATTTATAAATATATATGAATTGATACTATCCAATATTCGCATGGCGCACGCTGCTCCCTGGCGCAATGCGTGGACAGGGCCCGGCCGAGGTCTCCCCCCCTTCCGAAACAGAAACCAGCCCGCAACCAGCATACAGCGCCGCGCCTCGGTGCGGGCGCCTTTCTTTACCCGACGGCGCAGCCGGCGTCATATCCAGAATTATAATTTCAAATACTCTGATGTGTATTGTATAACTTCATTATTGGTGTTACAATGAAATTAAAATTTCATTGTATGCGACATGATGTGATGGGAAAAACCGCCGGTATTGAAAGAATAATGTCACTTTGACAATATGACTATATTCCCTGAAGGAGGCCGATCGATGGATAACGTTTTTTACCGCAGTGTGCGTAAAACGCACCTGGAGGTGGACCATGGCGAAGGGGCCTACCTGTTCGACACCGCCGGCAACAAATACCTCGACGCCTGCTGCGGCGCGGCCGTGTCCAACCTGGGCCACGCCCACCCCGAGGTTGTGAAGGCGATGACCGAACAAGCCCAAAAGGTCGCGTTCAGCCACCTGTCCCGCTGGACGTCGAAGCCCATCCGGGAGCTGGCCGATCTTGTCGGCGGCCTGGCACCCGGGTCGCTGAACAAGCTCTACCTGGTGTCCGGCGGCTCGGAGGCGACCGAGTCGGCGCTTAAGCTCGCCCGCCAGTATTACCTGGAGCGCGACGGCAAAACGAGCAAGTACCGGCTGATTTCCCGCTGGAAAGCTTTCCACGGCAATACGATCGGCGCTCTGTCGATGACCGGGGATAAGCGGCGGAAAAAATACGCGCCGCTGCTGCTGAATTTCCCGAAGGCGGCCCCGTGTTACTGCTACCGCTGCGAGTTCGGCGAAAAGCCGGAGACCTGCGGCGCGCGCTGCGCGTACGATCTGGAGCGAATCCTGAAGCTGGAGGGCGCTGACACCATTTCCGCGTTTATCGCCGAACCGGTGGTGGGCGCGGCCTGTGGCGCGCTGGTTCCCCACCCGCAGTATTTCAAGATCATCCGCCAGCTTTGCGACAAGTACGATATCCTGTTCATCGACGACGAGGTGATGGCGGGGTTCGGGCGGACCGGCTCGATGTTCGCCATCGAGGATTACGGCGTGGTCCCGGATATGATCTGCGTGGCCAAAGGGATGAGCGCCGGCTATGCGCCGCTCGGCGGCGTCATTGTCAAGGACGAGGTCTTTGATGCCTTTGTGAAGGGGTCGGGCATCTTCGTCCACGGCCACACTTACGGCGGCAACCCGCTGGCGGCCGCGGTCGCGGTAGCGGTCGTCCAAATCCTCGTCCGCGACCAGCTCGCCGAAAACTCCCGCGTCGTCGGCAAATACCTGCTGGAGAAGCTGCAGGAAAAGGCGCTGCCGTTCTGGTTCGTCGGCGACGTGCGCGGCAAGGGGCTGATGCAGGGGGTCGAATTCGTCCGCGACAAAAAGACCAAGGAGCCGTTCCCGGTGGCCCAGGGGGTTGCGGAGAAAGTCACCCAGAAGCTTATGAAGCACGGCATCATCGTTTATCCCGGCACAGGCAACGCCGACGGGGAAAATGGCGACCAGTTCCTGCTGGCGCCGCCGCTGAACATCACCAAGGATCAGGCCGACGAGATCGTGGCCGCCATGGTGGCCGGGTTCGGCGAACTCGATCAAGAGTTAAGATAATCGTAAAGGCGAGGTATCGACAATGGAGAAGCTTATCATCACCGTCGCGCCCACCGGCAACGTCCCCACCCGCGAGATGACGCCCCACGTACCGCTCACGCCGGAGGATATCGCCAACGACGCGCTCGAGTGCTACCGGGCAGGGGCCTCGGTATGCCATATCCACGCTCGTGACGCCGAGGGCAAGCCGACCCACCTGCGCGGCAGCTTCGAGGCGATCATAAAGGCGATCGACGCCACCGGCTGCCCGATCATCCGCCAGATTTCGACGGGCGCCCGGGCCGGAAAAACGCTGGAGGACCGGGCGCAGCCGCTGGAGCTTAACCCTGCGTCAGCCAGCCTGTCGACAGGGTCGTCGAACTTCCCCCATTCGGCCAATGTCAACGATCCTCCGTTGGTCCGCTTCCTGGCCAAGACGATGCTGGAACGGAACATCAAGCCGGAAATCGAGGTTTTCGATACCGCCATGATCCACAACGCCCTTGAGCTGAAGAAGGAAGGGCTGCTGAAGGACCCGCTGCAGTTCAACCTGGTGATGGGCGTGAAAGGCTCGCAGCCGGCGACTGCCAAACAGCTCTTCCACCTCGTCGAATGTCTGCCTCCGGGCTGCGTGTGGTCGGTATCCGCCATCGGCCCGGCCCACGTGCCGCTGTCGACCGTCGCCATTGCGCTGGGAGGCCACGTGCGGGTGGGACTGGAGGACAACGTCTACTATTCGAAAGGCGTCCTCGCCACCAACCTGGCGCTGGTCAAGCGGATCGCGGACATCGCCAGGGCATTCGGCCGGGAGATCGCGACCCCGGAGGACGCGAAGCTGATACTGGGGCTGTAAAGCGGCGACCGCAAATATACGCACAGACAACGGGAAGAGAGAAAAACACATCTGATATGGCTACAGAAAAGAGGCCGCCCGCGATTGCCGGACGGCCTCTTCGTTTTGGGGATTCAATCTTTGTGGTAAATGTTCTGCTTCCGCCAGATGGTCTCGAATTCGGCGAGGGTCTGCCTGGTCTGCTTGGGACGTTCCGTGCCCACGGCGACGATGAGGGCGTTGATGAGCGACAGCGGCGCCACGAAGGAATCGATGAAGGTGGACATGTCGCGTTTGGCGAGCAGGACGATGTCGCTGTATTTACCCAGCGCCGAGGTGTGGTCGTCGGTGATGGCGATGGTGCGGGCCCCTTTCTCGCGGCAGAAGCTCATGCCCTCGACGGTCTGGCGGGTGTAGCGGCGGAAGGAGATGCCGATGACCAGATCGTCGGGGCCGACGCTGGCCAGATCCTCGAACAGGGTGTCGGCCTTGGTTATCAGCATGCTGTTCTTGAGCAGTATCTGGAGGTAAAAATGTAGAAAGGTACCCAGCGACGCCGCGCTTCTCAGGGCGACGATATAGATGTGCTTGGCGCGGATCATACTTTTGACCGCTTCGAGAAAGCTGGTCAGGTCAAGCTCCTCGAGAGTGAGCTTGATGTTGGCGATGTCGTGTTCCATCACGTCCTTGAGAATGGAGCCCTGCGGGGTCTTCAGGGAAAACTCGAGGCGCTCGACGGTGGTGATCCGGTCCCGCACCATTTCGCTCATCGCCTTGACCAACTGCGGGTAACCGTCGTAGCCAAGAACGACGGCGAACCGGACCACGGTGGCCTCGCTCACGCCGACCTCCCTTGACAACTGCTTGGCGGTCTGAAAAACCGCCTTGTCGTAATTGTTGGATATGTACTCGGCGATTTTCTTTTGTTTCGGACTCATCTCAAAAAAATGTTCCTGGATTCTTTTGCCCAACTGCGGCATGAAAGGTGCCCCTCCGACAAAGTGAAATGTGTTTCGACTCGCAAATTCCGCATAGAAAGAAATGCTTCATTAATTATAACACATGACGGGAGGTTGGAGAATATCTTGCGTCTTCACCCGGTCAGGAGGCTTTGTAGAGCGCGAACCAGAACCTGACTCCTCCCGCGACGTTCTCCACCCCGTAGGCGTTGCCGTGCAATTCCTGGATGGCCCGCACGATCGACAGCCCCAACCCGTGTCCGCCGAGTTCCCTGGTCCTCGCCTTATCCGCTTTGTAAAAACTTTGCCACAGATCGCCAAGGCTTTCCTGGGGTATGTGACCGCCGGTATTATACACATTCACCCTGGCACGGTCTCCCGCGGCTTCGGCCGTGATTTTGACGAGACGCGCCCCGGCGGCGTGAGTAATGGCGTTGTTGAGCATGTTCGTGATCACCTGCTCGATCCGCAGGATGTCGCCGTTGACCATCAGCGAGGACGGCCGCTCGATCCGCAGGGTGATATCCTTCTCGTAGAGGATGGCGCGGTATTTTAACGCAATCTCGTCAAGCAGCAGCGATAAATCGAAGTCCGTCCGTTCCAGCCGGAAGTATCCCGACTCGATCTGCGACAGGTCGAGCAGACCGTTGACCAGTTTAGCCATTTTTTCGGCCTCGTCGGCGATCACCGCGCAATAATATTCCTTGTCGGCCTTGTCGCGGACCACGTTTTCCCTAAGCCCTTCCGCGTACCCGAGGATTAGGGAGATCGGCGTCTTCAGTTCGTGGGAGACGTTGGATACGAAGCTCCTGCGCAGCTTGTCCAGGTTTCGTTCTTTTTCCACGTCGGCGGCAAGTTGTCTGTTCTTTTCATTTAGCGCGGCGATCGCTTTGCTGAGCTGGCTGGACAGATTGTTGACGCTTTTGCCGAGGCGGCCCACTTCGTCGTCGCCGTCGATGTGGCACCATTGGGAGAAATCGAGCCGGGAGATACTTGCCGCCACGTTGCTGAGGTCCCGCAACGGCACGGTGAAACGCCGCGCGAAAAAGTATGCCCAGGTGCAGCCGGCCAGGATGGCCAGCAGGCCGGAAAAGGCCATGAACCTGTTGGCGTAGGCGGCGCTTTCCGTCACGGCGGCCAGAGGGAGTCTGATGACCAGGACATCGCCGCCGCTCAGCCGGCGCCTAAGGAGCATGAACCGGACATTGAGCCCTTGATCGTTCTGGGATTCGAGCACCGAATTGCCGTCGATGTCCTCGCGGGCGATTATCGTTATCGCCGGGGGCGGCGGCTTGTCCATGGCGCCGGCGCGGGGAGGAATCGCGGCAACCTGCCGGTTGGCCAGGCGCTCGAAAGAGCTATATTTGAGATAACCGTCGCTGTCGGTGATGATGATGCCGGCACCGATTTGGTTGGCGATGCGCTCGAGCTCCAACGCGATGTTCTTGTCGCCGGCTCGGTAAAGGGCGTCGATCGCCAGGGCGCTGTCGATCAGGGCGCTTTTTTTGTTGCGCGTGTAGAAGCCTTCCAGGAACAGGGCGCTCAGGCACCAGGCGGCGAGCACGAAAAAGACGAGCAGAAAGCTGATATTCAGGAACAGCTTTGTTCTGATGGAAATCATTGCTCGCCCCCGAACCGGTAGCCGTACCCTCTGATCGTCTGAATAAGGTGGCTTCTCGTGCCAATTTTCGTTCGCACTCGGTTGATGTGGGTGTCGACAGTGCGCAGGTCGCCGAAATAATCGTAATCCCAAACGCTGTTGAGGATCTGCTCCCGGCTTAACGCCCGCCCCTTGTTGCCGGCGAGATAGACGAGCAGTTCGTATTCCTTGGGGCTGAACTCCAGCCGGCAACCGTCGACGGTTACGACGCGGGCGTCGGGGTCGATCTCAAGCCCGTCGCAGGAAAGCTGCCGGGCATTTTCATCCCCGGCGCGGCGAAAAATGGCGTTTACCCGCGCGGTGAGCACCCTGGGGCTGAAAGGCTTGGTTATGTATTCGTCGGCGCCGATTTCGAAACCGAAAAGTTGATCAACCTCCTCCCCTTTCGCGGTCAGCATGATGACGGGGATGCCGGACAGCTTCCGGATTTCACGGCAGACCGTCCAGCCGTCGTAGCCCGGCATCATGACGTCGAGAATGGCCAGATCGACCTTGTCCCGGCGGAATTTCTCAATAGCGTCCCGTCCGTCGCCTGCCTCGATGACGGTGTAGCCTTCGCGGAGAAGATAATCGGCGATCAATTTCCGCATCCGCTGCTCGTCGTCGGCGATGAGTATCGCTTTGCGCATGGGTAGTCTCCTTGCTATCGCTGCTGATTCTAGCTTTAGGATACATCATCGGCAGCCTCTGCCGCCCCTTTCCAAGGAAATTATAAGAAAACGACAATCTCCTGTGACAAGACTGTAACAATCGGCAGGCATAATAGAGAATGTCAGGATGAATTTCCACAGGAGAGGTTTGACATATGCAGACAATGACAACGACTTTCCGGCGCTACAGGTGGTGGCTGGCGGGCCTGCTCGCCCTGGCTGCCGCCGCGGCGGGCGGCGCGTTCTATTATCAGAAGAGCTCCACCCCCGTCGCCGCCGTCACCACGGCCGTGGTCGAACGGGGCGACATCCGGTCGGTGGTGGCGGCCACCGGCACCCTTAAGGCTTTGAATTCGGTTGACATCAGTTCGCGGGTGACGGGACTGATCAGCGAGGTCAAGGTCAAGGAGAACGACCTTGTCAAAGCCGGCCAGGTGCTGGCGATCCTCGACGATACGAGCGTCCGGGCGCAGGTCGAGCAGTACCGCGCCCAGGCGGCCAATTACGCCGCCGTCTACGAACGGAGCAGAAAGCTGTACGCCATCGGCGGTGAATCGGCCCAGCAGCTCGATTCGGACCGGACCAACCACCTTGTGGCGAAGGCCAATTACGAAAATTTCGTCACCCAGCTCGGTTATTACGTGATAACCTCGCCGATCGACGGCATGGTGGTCGGCACGCCCACCCCGGCCGGCCAGACGGTCGTGCAGGGCATCTCGGCCGCCCAGGTGCTTATGACGATCGCCGATCTGGCCAAGATGGAGATCAAGGTTCTCGTGGATGAGACGGACATTGGCAAAATCAAGGCGGGCCAGCAGGTCTCCTTCACCGTCGACGCCTACGCCGACAAAACCTTCACCGGGAAGGTTACCAGTATTTCGCGCAGCGCCACAACCTCGTCGAACGTCATCTACTATCCGGTGTATGTAGCGGTCAACACGCCCCAGGACCTGCTCTTCCCCACGATGACCGCCAGGGTGGCCATCAATGTCGGCGAAAGCAAAAACGTCCTCGTCGTGCCTTTGTCCGCCGTCAAGGAAGAGAAAGGCGAAAAATACGTGCAGGTCATGGCCGGCGGCCAAGAGCTGAGCAAAACCGTCCAGGCCGGCCTGAGCGGCGACGAAAATATCGAAATAGTAAGCGGGCTCAGCGAAGGCGAGCAGGTCGTATTACCGACCGAGAAGCCGCGCACGACAAGCAGCAAGAACCAAGGGCCGCCGCCGCCCTTCTAACCCGGAGCAGGATGACGCCATGGCTAGCGCTTTGTCGAAACTTCAACCTGCTGCTCCGCATGTCGGCCCTTCACAATGTCGCGCTGCCGATGGTGTACGCCGAGATGGAGCTGAAGGCCGCCAGGAAAAAGCTGCGCAGCACCTCGACACCAGATAAATCATGGAGGTATTCTTCCGGCTGAACGCCCAGGGACGGACGGTCATTATCGTCACCCGCGAACACGATATCGCCGCCTATGCCCACCGGATAATCCAGGTCAAGGACGGCCTGGTCGCGGGCGACGAAACCGGGGAGGAGGTGGAGAAATGCTCTGGGAAAGCATCCTTATTGCCCTCGAGGGGCTGAAGGCGAACAAGCTCCGCTCCCTCCTCACCATGCTGGGGATTATCATCGGCGTCTCAGCCGTGATAACGATGGTGTCGCTCGGCCTCGGCATGCAGCAGAAGGTGCAGAGTTCGATCGCCAGTCTGGGCAGCAGCCTGCTCGTCATAACGCCGGGGGCGGCCCAAGCGCCCGGCAGCGTCAGGATGGCGTCAGGCTCCAACATCACGCTGACCAACCAGGACGCCAAAGCCATCGCCCGCGAGATCGGCGGCATCAGATACATCGCGCCCTCGGTCGCCGATTCCTACCAGGTCGTTTTCGGCAATCAGAATTGGAAGACCAAGGTCCAGGGCACGACCGGCGAATTCCTCGCCGTTCGCAGCTACAAAATCGCCGCCGGCAAGTTCTTCGCCAGCGGCGACGAGAGTACTCGCGCCCGGGTCGCAGTCCTCGGGCAGACGGTGGCCGCCAACCTGTTCGGCAGCGCCAGTCCTGTCGGCAAGACTATCCGCATCGCCCAGGCCCCGTTCCGGGTGATCGGCGTGCTGGCGAGCAAAGGCCAGTCATCGATGGGCCAGGATCAGGACGATATCGTGCTCGTGCCGCTGACGACCGCGCAGGAACGCCTGCTGGGCATAACCTACCTGCATAACATCAGCGTGCAGGTGGAAAGCGACAAGGTGCTCGACAAGGCGCAGGCGGCCATAACCACCCTGCTGCGGACGCGCCACCGCCTGCCGGCCGGTGCGGAGGACGATTTCACCGTACGCAACCTGGCCGCCCTTATGAGCACGATGCAGGAAACCACCGGCAACATCACCGCTTTCCTCGGCGGCATCGCCGCCATATCCCTCGTCGTCGGCGGTATCGGCATAATGAATATCATGCTCGTCTCGGTGACCGAGCGAACGCGGGAAATCGGCATCCGCAAAGCCCTGGGCGCCACCTTCGCCAATATCCTCATGCAGTTCCTCATCGAGGCGGTCGTCATCAGTGTATCCGGCGGCCTGACCGGCATCCTCCTGGGCGTGGCCGGGGCGAAGGTGGTCTCGGGTTTCGCCGGCTGGAACGCGGTAATCTCCTGGGGGGCGATCATGGCAGCGTTTGGCGTGTCGGTGTCGATCGGCCTCTTCTTCGGCCTGTACCCGGCCCGCAAGGCGGCGCTGCTCGACCCGATCGAGGCGCTCAGATACGAATAGACAACCCAGGGAGGGGAATCCGTGAAATCGTTTTATCGGCCTCTGGCCAGATTGTCGGCGCTGAATAACAACCGGTACTCATAAAGTCATTTCCTGAAGTTCATCCCAGAGGACGGCCAGCGGCGGCAAGCTGTTCTGATATTTCTCGATATCCCGCCTTACCAGCCGCCGAAACCCCTTATCCCTGTCGACGAACGGGATATGGTATACGACTACCCTTGCCGGCTTTACAGCTTGGGCAAGCACTTCGCGGCCCTCGGCCAAGTTGATGAACAGCGGGTTTACAAACGCCGTTTCGATTGTTTCCCCCGCGAGCATCCGGGCGAAATACGCGGCGTCGTAGTCGCCGTCGCCGATGATGAATACCTTCCGCCCGGCGAAGTCGAGCAGGTAACAAAAATTCTCGATCTCGGCGTATTGCTTGCCCGCATGATGTGACCGGAATACCGTCAGGGAAATGTCCTCCTGAAGCGGAATCGTCTCCCTGACCCCGAGCGGAAGGTCGAGCAGCCAGGTCCGTTCCGCCCGGCGCAGGGCCGCCTGCCGCAGCGAAACAAGGTCCGCCGTCTGGCGGTCCGGCATAAGCAACCCTTTTACCCGATTGTTTTCGAGGAACGCTTCCGTGCACCAGGCGGTAAAATGGTCGGGGTGGCAATGGGTGAATAAAACGTAGTCGATATTCCGGAACAACGGACCACCGCCCGCCAGCAGTTCGGCGAGCAACCGTTCCGACAACCCGCTGAACATGCCCGGCGCGCTCTCATGGATACCGTCCAGCAACAGTTTTGTGTTCTTATAACGCAGCAATATTCCCGCGTTGGCGAGTAACGTAACCTTCAGGTCGTTCATCGATAACCCCCACACAAACAATAACGCGGCGCCCCCTTGCGGATGCCGCGCAATATTTCCGCCGGTAAAAAGCGCCTTCCGGCCACCGGTAACGCTGTTCCCTTCGGGCTACGAAAACCAATTATTATGTAAAAGACCGCGTCATCCGCTCGGTCAGAAACGTTCCGGCATCAGTCGGACCGCTCCCGATTTGAATATATTCAAATCATGCATCAAGGTAGCTATCAATGTTAAGTTCCATCACCCTATCAACAAGCATTCCAAATTAAGAAAGAGGAGTTTCGAACCCCTCTTTCTTTGGCGTTGCTGCCAAGCCCAAGCAAGCTCCACATTCGCGGTTGGTGCCGGGCTTTTAAGTTTTGATAATGTTTGATCCGTCAGGCTGAATGCTTCCCTCAAGGATTTTGGCATTTTACACGGCTGCGAACAGTCGCGCCTTGTGCCGGCTCGCCACTACCGGGCGGCTGCTTCAGCTTTTCTTCCGCCAAACTAAGCGCGAGGTCATTATAAAGACGAAACAGTTGAACAATCATTGCCTCCATTGTGCAAATTCTTTTTTCAAGTTTTGCGATCTCGGCGAGATTTCCCTCTTCGGGGGTTTCCATATTAATCCCTCCCGCATCCCATAAACCACATTACCGTTCTTGGCGACCCCAGGATAGGTTTTAGCTACTGCACCGGTCAGAGCGAAATCTCGCGGATCCCGGACATAGCCGCTGGCGGGGGCGCTTCACCTTCCGACGCTTCCAATACACAGGCCGCCATCGTCGCAGCTTTGTCAGCCATCGCCAAATAATCGGCCGGATTTGCCGGCCTTTTGCCTCCGTCCACGACAAAAATGCCTTCACGGCTGGTCAAGACGGGGCAGAATTGATTGGTTGCCACTGATCCATAGTCGTTCAGCGCGATGCCCAGTAACGCGGCGATCCGGGGCAAGGCGGCCGCCTGTTCGCTTTCAGTTGTCAGGATTATCGCTCCCGCCCTTATTTGAACTATTGGTCGTACCGGCGTAGCTGGCCCGATATGGGCTGTGAAATTGCCGACCCCACCCCGGAGGCTGATCAGCTCGGCCTGCGCAAACGTATGGATATTGGGATGGCGCAGCTCCTGAAAGGCAGCCGCCGCCGTGGCGGACGGCGAAAACGGAACAAGTGTCACCAAATGTCCCCGGTCCGCCAATTGCATTGCCACATGAACCCCCGCATCCCCTCCGCCTAAAACGAGCGCCATCTTTTTCATCGCCTTTTTTCCTGATTCTGTCGTGCGGCTGACAAAATACTTTCGCCGTCTTTGTAAACCTGGATGACATTACGCAAAAAGCTCATGTTTCTGAGCGGGTTGCCGCGCACAACCAGCAGGTCGGCATTTTTTCCCGGCTCGACGGTGCCGGTGACATCGCTTACCCCGATGGCTTTTGCGGCCCTGCCGGTGGCGGCTTGCACCGCGTCCGGGGGCGACATGCCCAATGCGGTGAAAAGGGCGAGTTCCTGCCAGACTTCGCCGTGGGCCACGCCCAAGGACCCGGCATCCGTGCCGGCAATTATGTCGGCGCCGGCATCGATGCCCCGCCTGACCAGCGCGCAATGTCCGCTGTATATCCGTTCCAGGCCGACTTCGGGCTGGGCAGGATTAGCCGGACCGCATGCGAGCATTTGCCGTAAAGGCGAAAGCGTCGGCACCCAGTAGGCCGAACTTCCGTCAAAGAGATCAAGCGTCTTTTCGCCCATCAGAATGCCGTGCTCGATGGTATCCGCTTGGGCGATCAGCGCCCTTTGCACACCGTCAGCGCCGTTGGCGTGAACGCTGACCGAGCTGCCGACACGCCGCGCCTCCGCCACCGCCGACTCGATGTCTTCCTTGGTCAACTCAGGAGCGCCGGCCTTTCCGGTTCGGAAGTCCACCAGCCCCGTAGCCATAAGCTTAACGCAGTCCGCACCCGCTTCAGTCTGCTCGCGGACAGCCTTGGCTATTTCCTCCGGGCCGGACGCCTCCCGGCCGCCGGCGTAGTGAAAATGGCCGCCGGGGACGGAAATCGACCGGTGGCAGGTAAGTACCCGCGGTCCGGGTAGTACCTTTTTGCCGACAGCTTGTTTTAAGGTTGTCGCGATGCCATAGGGACCGCCTAAATCCCTGACGGTGGTGACTCCCTTGCGGAGAGTCAGTTCGAGGTTCCGGGCGGCCCGGAACAGCATGATTTCCCGCCCTTCCCGCCAGCGGCACCGGCGTGTCTCCATGTCGGCGATGCCTTCCAGGAATAAATGGACATGGCAGTCGATCAGGCCGGGCAGCACTGTGTACGGCGAGTAGTCCACCGCTCGTTCGACCTGCTCGACGGCAAAGTCATCTTCGCCGCCCACGGCGGCGATTTTGCCGTTTTCCACGGCAATAAAGCGATCGTAGCACGGTGGCGCGCCGCTGCCGTCAAGCAGCAATCCAGCCTTGATTAGCATGATATCGCTTCCCTTAAGCCAGAACGGTCAGTCGGCAACGGGCCGCAGCTGCAAACCGGCGCGGGTCACAATCTCCGGCAGGACGTCTTCCCAGCCCACCGGCATGATGTGTATGCCCTTCACGCCGGCTATGCGTCGCAGTTGAGCAATAAGTTCAACGGCGATCGTTTTGCCTTCTTCCTGCGGGTTTTCCGCGTTGGCCATCCTGTCGACCAGTTCGTCGGGAACGCTGATGCCGGCGACATTATCCTTCATGTACCTGAGGGCCCGGACCGATTTGACGGGTATGACCCCGGCCATGATGTTAACTCGCTGATCAAGTCCGGAGTTACGGACGAGGTCCATCCATGCGGCGAATTTTTCCACGTCGAAGACAGCCTGGGTTTGAATGAACTGGGCCCCGGCCCGGACCTTTTTGGCCAGCCGCATAACCCTGAGTTCGACGGGGTCGCCGGTCGGGCTTTCGACTGCGCCGATATAGAACCGGGGTTCGGTTTTCAACTCATCGCCGCAGAGCAGCCGCCTTTCGTCGCGCATCATCTTGACGAGGGCGATAAGCTGGATGGAATCGATATCGAATACGTTCCTGGCGGTCGGATGATTGCCGAAGGATTGATGGTCGCCGCTCAGGCAGAGTACATCACGGACCCCGAGGCTGTAAGCCCCAAGAAGGTCGCTCTGGATGGCGATTCTGTTCCGGTCGCGGCAGGTCATCTGTATAACGGGATTGCCGCCGTGCCGCATAATGTGCACCGCGGCGGCGATGCTGGACAGCCTGACGACGGCGCTTTGGTTGTCGGTAATGTTGAAGCCGTCGCAGTAGGCTTTTGACTGCTCGGTGTGATGGATGACGCTCTCCGCCGAGGCGCCTTTTTGCGGGCCGATTTCCGAGGTGACGACAAATTCGCCCCTGGCGAACAGCCTTTCCAGTTTGCTTTCCGTTGTGAATTCCCCGTCTTGTTTTGCCGGTTCGCTCATAGGAGCACATCCTCCCTTACGTACTTGCGGGGACCGCCGTCGCGGGATTTCGACCAGTCCTTCACCGGAAAGACCTCGTAAATGGCGTCTTCCCTCCCCTGCCGCTTAAGCTTTTCATAGATGAGCGTCCAGGCGCACGGCACGTCCGGGTTTACTTCGCACTTGCCGTCCTGCGAACCGCCGCAAGGACCGTTGAGAATGCTCTTGGAGCAACGGATGATCGGGCAGATGCCGCCGGTACGGGCCAGGATGCACTCGCCGCATAGGCCGCAGCGCTCCTCCCAGACGCCGTGCTCGGTGGTGCCGCCGATAAATTTCGTGTTCTGGGCCGGGACGACGCATTTGTCAGGATACCGCTCGGACAGGTACTGAACGCCCACTCCGCAGGCCAGTGAAACAACGCAGTCAGCGGCCTGAATTTTTTCGGCAAGTTTGTCGACATATTCTTTGTCGCACTGCCGCTCCAGCGTTTCGGTCGCCGTATCGATGGGCTTGCCCTCTTTTTTCCGCAGAATGCGCAGGCTGGTGGCCAGGATGTCAACTTCTTTTTGGCCGCCGGACAGGCATACGGTCACGCAGCCCCCGCAGCCCACCACCAGCACCTTTTGGGCTTCCATGATGTTTTCCGCTATCTCGGCCAACGGCTTTTGTTCGGCGACAATCATGCTCTTTCACCATCTTTCTTTATCCGGGTAGAAGCCTTGTTCAGGGGGCTGGGACCCAAAGCGCGGATGCGTTCGGTCATCTCGCGGGCGATTTCAGCGAACCGCGGTCCCATCGAGCTCGACAGGTTGTACATTTCCAGACGGTCGCCGCCGATGCCCAGTTCGTCAAGCAGTTTTTTTACGTATTCCACCCGCTTGCGGGCTCTGACATTGCCTTTGAGAAAATGGCAGTCGCCCTCCATGCAGCCGGCGACGTATACGCCATCGGCGCCTTCCTCGAAGGCGGTGAGCAGCATATTGTGCTCGATCTTGCCGGAGCAGGGCAACTCGATCATCCGGATGTTGGCCGGATACTGCAGCCGCATGGAACCGGCCAGGTCGGCGGCCGAATAGGCGCAGTAGTAGCAGCAGAAGGCGATTATCCTCGGTTCGAAAGCATTCATGGCGATTCCTCCCTGAACAGGCCGCGAATCTTTTCAAGCACCTGGTGGTCTTTGTAGTGCTGAAGCTCGATGGCTTTGTTGGGGCATTCCCCGGCGCAGCTTCCGCAGCCGTGGCACTGGACGGGCTCGATATAGGCCTTCCCTGAGGCGTCGATGCGCGGCACGCTGTAGGGGCAGACGCGGACGCAGGTCAGGCAGGCGGCGCATTTCTCCTGGTCGACGCTGGCTACCACCCCGCCGGCCATCAGATTGTCCTGAGTCAGGATGGTGGCGGCGCGGGCCGCCGCGCCCTGGGCCTGGCAGATGGCTTCGTCGACCGATTTGGGCGAATGGGCTCCGCCGCAAAGGTAGATGCCCTGGGAGGGAAAATCGATCGGCCCAAGTTTGGCATGGGTTTCGACGAAGAAGCCGTCTTCGTTTACCGGTACCTTCAGCAGCATGCCGAGGCTCCGTGACGTATCGGAAGGAACCGTACCCGGTGCCAGCACAACCAGTCCGGGGTTCACGGAAATAACGGTTTTCAGGCTGGGTTCATAGAAATCGCAGCGAAGGCCGTCGCCGTCCCTGGTGACAACAGGCCTACGGTCCGGCGTGTAGAGGACAAAGCGGATGCCTTTGGCGCGGGCTTCCTTGTAAAGCTTTTCCATGAAGCCGTAGGTGCGGATGTCCCGGTAGAGAATGTAGATGTCGGTGTCGGGCTGCCGCTCTTTGAGGGCGACAGCGTTCTTCAAGGCTTGGCCGCAGCAGGTGCGGCTGCAGTATTTCAGTTCGTCGGTGCGGGAGCCGGCGCATTGGATCATGACGATCCGTTCGGCGGCCAGCGGCTGGCCGGCTGCAACCATCTTTTCGAAAGCGGTGGTGGTGACAACCCGGGGGTCTTCACCGTACAGATAACCGACCGGAGGCTGTTCCCGGACGCCGGTGGCGACTATCAAGGCGCCGTGGTCGATCTTGGTTTCCGCCCCTGACCGCGAGTTGCGGATCGTAGTGCTGAATTGTCCGGCATGACCGGAGAAGTTAACAACCTCGCAGCCGGTATGGACCCTGACCAGCGGGTGGCTGCCCACGTCGGCGGCCAACTGGCGCAGGCAGGCCTGGACGTCGTTGCCCGCGAAATCCAGCATCACTTCCCGGGCGTGGCCCCCCAGCTCGGCCCCCTTCTCGACGATGCAGGCGGCAAAGCCCTGACGGGCGGCCGTAAGCGCGGCGGTCATCCCGGCGACTCCGCCGCCGATGACCAGGAGAGAATGCTCGACCGGGACTGAATGCAGATGAAGCGGCTCATGGTGCCTGACTTTGGCAACCGCCATCCTGGCAAGGTCCTTGGCCTTCTCGGTGGCGTTTTCCGGCTCGCCGCGGTGGACCCACGAGCACTGGTCGCGGATGTTGGCCATTTCGAAGTAAAATTGGTTGAGGCCGGCCTCCCGCATCATCTCGCGGAAAAGCGGCTGGTGGGTCCTCATGGTGCAGGAAGCCACCACTACCCGGTTGAGCTGCTTTTCTTCGATTATCTCCTTCATCCGTTTCAGGGTATCCTGGGAGCAGGTGTAGAGATTATCCTGGCAATGGATGACTCCGGGCAGCTTTTGCGCGTAGGCGACAACCTCGGGGACGTTTACCACCGAGGCGATGTTGATGCCGCACTGGCAGATAAACACGCCGATCCGCGGTTCCTGTCCGCTTACTTCCCGCTCCGGCGGATAGACTTTTTCCCGCGTCAGGGTGTTGCGGGCGGCGGCCAGGAGCTCACCCGCCTTGGCGGCGGCCGCGCTGGCGTTCACGACCGTTTCGGGGATGTCCCGCGGCCCCTGGAAGGCTCCGGCGACGTATATGCCGGCGCGGGTGGTTTCCGTGGGGCTGAAGGGCGCGGTGGCGGCAAAGCCGTAAGGGTTGGCTTCAATACCAACGATGGCCATAAGTTCAGCCGCCTGCTTGGGCGGAAGGACACCGACCGCCAGCACGACGAGGTCGAATTCCTCCGCGACGATTTCTCCGGCTTCGTCGATGTATTTGATGAACAGGTTATTGGTTACCGGGTCTTCCTTGACGGCGGAAATCATGGCCCGTACATAGCGGACGCCACCCTGCCGGGCGGCTTCGACGTATTTGTCGAAGTTCTTGCCATAGGACCGCATATCAAGGTAAAAGATGGTCGGCTCGATGCCGGCGTCATGTTCGCGGGCGATGAGCGCTTCCTTGGTGGAATACATGCAGCAGATGGAGGAGCAGTACTCGGCCCCTCCGTCGGCGCATTCACGCGAACCGACGCATTGGATAAAAGCCACTTTCTTGGGGGCGATATGGTCCGACGGCCGCAGGATATGGCCGGTGGTCGGCCCTGTGGACGACAGCAGCCGCTCGAATTCGAGGCTGCTGATAACGTTTTGGTATTCGCCGTAGCCGTACTCGCCCTTTAGCTTTGCGTCATATATATCGAAGCCCGGAGCAAGCACGACGGCGCCGACCGGGAGCTCGAGCGCCTTGTCGGCGTCGGCGTGGCGGATAACCTGCTTTTTACAGGCTTTCTCACACTGGAGACATTCGGAGCAGACGCCGCAGTTAAGGCAGCGTTCCGCCTCCGCCATAGCCTCTTCCCTGGTCATGCCCAGCGCGACTTCCCGGTAATCGCCGGCGCGGTCCGGCGCGGAGGCGAAACGCTGCGGGTGACGGGCAGCGGGATGAACGGGCGTATCCTCCGGACGGCCCAGGTTGTCCCGGGAAGGCTTCTCGCGCCCGGCTTCGACAGGGAGGCCGTTTAGGTACCTGTCGATTGATTCTGCGGCTTCGTGGGCGCTGGCCACCGCCTCGATTACCGAGGCCGGACCGTGCGCGACATCGCCACAGGCGAAGATCCGGGCGTCGCCGGTCGCTTTGGTGACCGGGTCGGCGGCGATGATGCCCCGGGCCGTCACTACGGCGTCCTGGCCGCGGAGAAACTCGAGGTCTGCCGCCTGGCCGACAGCCATGATGACCGTGTCGGCGTCAAGGACCATTGTCCGCGTTTCGTCATACCGGGGGTTGAAACGCTTGTCGGTGTCGAAAACCGCGGTACAGGCCCTGAATTCAACAGCACTTACCCTTTCGGCCCCGCCGCCGGCGATCCGTTTGGGACCCCAGCCGGGGTGAAGGACTACCCCTTCCTCCTCGGCTTCTTCGATCTCCCAGGCATGGGCCGGCATCTCGTCCCGGGATTCCAGACAGGCTACATGTACCTCCGCCCCGCCCTGGCGCAGCGCCGACCGGGCCACATCCATGGCCACGTTGCCGCCGCCGATGACAACGACTTTCTTGCCGACCCGGGGATCGAGGCCCAGCTTGATGTCACGCAGGAAGCCCACACCGGGCAGAACGCCGGACAACCTGGCGCCTTCGACGGGCAGGTCGCGGCTTTTTTGCACGCCGGCAGCGACAAGGACGGCATCGTACCGGGATTTTATTTCCTCCATGGTGATGTCGGTGCCTACCCGGGTGTTTGTGCGCACTTCGATACCGTGCTTTAGCAGGTTGTCGATTTCCCGCTGGACGATTTCCTCCGGCAGCCGGTAGCGGGGGATGCCGTACTTGAGCCAGCCGCCCGGGCTGGGCAAGGCTTCGAAGATAGTTACTTGGTAACCTTTGGCAACGAGATCGTAGGCGGCCGTCATCCCGGCCGGACCGCCACCGACGATTGCCACCCGTTCTTTACGGGTCGGGACGAGGGCCGGCGTTTCGGTTGCGGCAAAATCATCCCAGCCGTAGTCGGCCGCCGCCCGTTTAATGGTGGCAATGGCGAGCGGTTCGTCGATTTCCCCGCGATTGCACTCCGCTTCGCAGGGGTGGTGGCAGATGCGGCCGCAGATGCCGGCAAAGGGCAGCCGGCGATGAATGACCTCAAGGGCTTCGGCGAATTTCCCCTGGGAAACCAGGGCGACATAGCCCTGGACGTTGGTGCCCGCCGGACAGGTCTGACGGCACGGCGGGGTGCCGCGCTTGTCGATCATATACCGGTTGGGCACCGATTGCGGGAATAGTTTGTATACCGCCTTCCGGGTGCCCATCCCCTGGTTGAAGCGATCCTTGACTTCTACCGGGCAGGCTTCGGCGCAGTCGCCGCAGGCCGTGCATTCGTCGATGTCGACATATCTGGCGTTCTTGCGCACCCTGGCGGTGAACCGTCCGGCTTCCCCGGCAAGGTTCTCCAGCCGGGAGTTGGTGTGGATAATGATGTTGGGGTGGCTCAGGCAGTCGCTCATCTTGGGCCCGAGGAGACACATCGAGCATTCGTTGGTCGGGAAGGTTTTGTCGAGCTGGGCCATTTTCCCGCCGATGGAAGGTTCGTCGGTCACCATGTGGACGAGATAACCGCCGCCCGCCAGGTCGAGAGCCGATTGCATGCCGGCGATGCCGCCGCCCAGCACGAGAACGGAGCCTATAGGTTCGTTGTTTGCCATGAGTGTCACTCCCCTTTCGCCAGCGCCGCCAATACCGGGGCGGGGTCGATGATATGCTTGCGCAGCCACCGGTCTGCCCCTACGGCGCCGAACGCCAGGCCCATGAGTTCGGTGAAGTAAAATATGGGCATGGGGTGGACGACTTGGGTCTGGCGCGTGTCGAGATTGACCTGGCACAGGGGGCATGCGGACACAATGGCCTGAGCACCCGCCCGCCCGGCTTCGGTGACCAGCTTGGCGACCAGGGCGGCCACCGCGTCGGTCCGTGAAAGCGCCAAAGCGCCGCCGCAGCATTCGGTCTTGTACGACCACCGTTTCACTTCGGCGCCGAGAGCGGTGAGCAGTTTATCCATCTTCACCGGGTGTTCGGGGTTGTCGAAAGCAACTACGTCTTTCGGCCGCGTAAGCAGGCAGCCGTAATATGTCACCACCCGTAAACCTTTGAGCGGACGGAGAGTCGCTGCTCCGATACGCTGCAGCATCTCCCGGCTGCCGAAGACTTCGAGGGGGTGTCTGGTCTCGATGGTCGCGCCGTACCGCGCTCCGATGATTTCTTCGAGGTCGTCGTTAATCTTGGCGGCCTGACAGTCCTGTGCGCGAACGGCGCGGTCGGCGGCTCTGAGCATATTGTAGCAGGCAGCGCAGGGCGCGATGACATCGTTGCCGGCCTGCTCCGCGATTATAAGGTTGCGCAGGGGAAGAGCCGTGGCCAGATAGTGGTTGGTGGCGTGGGCGCATGAGGCTCCGCAGCAGTTCCAGTCGTCCAGTTCAACCAGTTCCACGCCGAGGGTCTTGCAGACAAAGCTGATTGAGTCGTGGTATTCGGCAGCGGTCGAGTGGAGGGAGCAGCCCGGATAATAAGTCGCTTTCATTGGCCCGCCTCCTTGGCCTTACGGAAGATCCGTTTTATTTCCCCCGCCCTCTTGATGCTGTCGGGCAGCAGTTTCAGCTTGTTTTTGGCCAGGAATTTGAGCCCCAGCCCGAGGTCCTGGGCGTAAGAAGCCGTTTTGAGCTTGAACAGGCCGATGGTACCGGCCTCGTAGGAGCGTCCGAAGGTTTTGACGGTGGCCAGGAAGGAGGCGTGAAACGCCGCCGTCCGGGGTTCGCCGGCCTTTATACCGCATGCCAGCGCCATCTCCCGCAGGGTGTCGTTGATTTTTGAAATGTCGATACCGTTGGGACACCTCGCCCCGCAGGTCTTGCAGCCGACACAGAGCCAGATGGTGTTGCTTCTCAGCACCGCTTCTTTTTCGCCGAGTTTGATCAGTTTCAGCAGATCGCAGTTATAGGGTTTCATCGCAAAGCTCATCGGGCATCCGCCGGCGCATTTCTTGCACTGGTAGCACAGGCTTACCGGCTGTGCCGATCTTGTTTCGACTTCCTCAATAAACTTCCGGGATGGAGTTATGCCCGCACCTGTCACAATAATGCCTCCCCTCTCGACATGCCGCAACTGCTTCACGGCGGCGACGCCAGGCAGCGTCCCGGCACTTATTCGACCGCCATCGCTTCCTTCAGCGCCACTCTCGGCTCGAACATCCTGTTGCTGAGGATGAAGGCGATGATCAGGCCCAGCAGTAGCAGGACCGAAGCTGATATGAACGTGTACTGGGCCGCCTGACCGGCATAATTGTCTTTCAGGAAGGCCACGATCTGGGGACCGACGATTCCGGCCATACCCCACGCGGTAAGGATGCTGCCGTATACGACCGGCATCAGCCTGGGACCGAAAACATCGAGCACGAAGGAAGGCATGGAGCCGAAACCGCCTCCGTAGCATAACAGCACGTAGCAGACCAATACGCCGAAGACGACCGGGTTCTTTACGAACAATAAAGCGACGAACACGGCGATTTGGCTGCCGAGAATGAGGCGGAAGGTCTGAACGCGCCCGATTTTGTCCGACAGCCCGCCCCAGAAGAACCGGCCCAACCCGTTGAAAACCGAGCTTGCGGCAATGAGCGTCGCACCGGAGGCGGCCAGACCGGCCAATACCTGCGGATCGTTCAGCTTCGCCGGATCGATCGTTTCCTTCAAAAGATCCTGCAGCAGGGGTGACTGAAAGCTGATGAACATTATGCCGGCAATGATGTTGAGGAAGAATACCGCCCACATCATCAGGAATTTACCGGAAAAGACGCACTGTTTCGCGGTTACGGCGGCCATAAACGTCTGCGCGCCGTCCGCGGTCGCCGCGATAGCAAGCCCCTTTGGCGCGTATGCCGGCGGCGGGTTGACCAGGCAGTACCCTGCCGGCAGCGTAACGATGAGCATAATTACGCCGATGTACGAAAACACCTGGACGAGATTCCCGCCGCTGAAGGCCAGGAAAGCCGGGGCCAAGATTTTGGCCATGACGAGCGCGCCGAAGCCGAAGCCCATGACGACCATCCCGGTGACAAAGCCTTTCTTGTCGGGAAACCACTTGGCGGCGGTAGCTACCGGAGTGACATAGCCGAGCCCCAACCCTAGCCCGCCGACTACTCCGTACCCGAGGTACAGCAGCGGCAGGCTATTGATCTGGAGGGCATAAGCGGATATTAGATAACCGGCGCCGTACATCAGGCCTCCGGTCATTGCCAGCTTTCGTGGGCCGTATTTCGGCAGACTGACGCCGCCCCACGCGGCCGCCAGTCCAAGGAAAAAGATCGCCAGGCTGAAGGCCCAGGACGCCTGCGCGTTGGTCCAGTTCCCCGCGGCCATAACCGGCTGCTGAAAATAGCTCCAGGAGTATACCGTCCCCAGGGCGAGCTGCAGGAGTGTCCCCATTAAGGCCACCAGCCACCGGTTTGTGTTCTTTTGCGCTTCTGTCGCCATAACTGACCGCTCCTAGAACAGACCGACAATTTTGCCGCTGTTGTCGATGTCCATCGCCTCGGCGGCCGGTTTCTTCGGCAGGCCGGGCATCGTCATGATCTCGCCGGTGATCGCCACCAGGAAGCCCGCCCCCGCCGCCACCCGCACCTCGCGGACCGTCACCGTAAACCCGGCCGGCCGGCCGAGCTTGGCGGCGTCGTCGCTTAAAGAATACTGCGTCTTCGCCATGCAGACCGGCGTCTTGTCGAACCCCATCGCGGTCAGCTCCTGGATGGTCTTGTCGGCGGCCGGCGTGTAGTTCACGCCGTCGGCCCCGTATATTTCCTTGGCAATGGCCGCGATCTTGTCTTTAATCGGCAGCTTGCCGTCGTAGAGGAAGCGGAACTTGTTCGGCTTCTCGATCGCCGCCAGCAGCTTCTGCGCCAGAGCCTCGCCGCCGGCGCCTCCCTTGGCCCACACTTCCGACAGGGCCACTTCGGCCCCCAGGGCGGCGCACTTTTCCTCCACGAAGGCCAGTTCGGCCGGCGTGTCGGTCGGGAAGGCGTTGATCGCCACCACCGCCGGCAGACCGAATTTGCCGACGTTTTCGATATGCTTGGTCAGGTTGGCCAGCCCTTTTTCCAGGGCGGCCATGTTCTCCCGCCCAAGGTCGGCTTTGGCCACCCCGCCGTGCGACTTGAGCGCCCGCACCGTGGTTACGAGCACGACGGCGTCAGGCTTGAGGCCGGCGAACCGGCACTTGATGTCGATGAATTTCTCGGCTCCCAAATCGGCGCCGAATCCGGCCTCGGTCACGAGGATGTCGGCCAGCTTGAGGGCGAATTTCGACGCCATGACGCTGTTGCAGCCATGGGCGATGTTGGCGAACGGGCCGCCGTGGATGAAGGCGGGGGTGTTTTCCAGCGTCTGTACGAGGTTAGGTTTAATGGCGTCCTTGAAAAGCAGGGTCAGCGCCCCCGCCACCTTGAGGTCGGCGACGGTGACCGGTTTGCCGTCATAGGTGTAGGCGACGATGATGCGGCTGATGCGCCGTTTCATGTCTTCGAGGTCGGACGCCAGGCAGAGGATGGCCATCATTTCCGAGGCCACCGAGATGTCGAAGCCGCCTTCGCGCGGCACGCCGTTGGCTTTGCCGCCCAGGCCGAGGACGATGTTCCTAAGGGCCCGTTCGTTGAGGTCCATGACCCGCCGCCAGGTGATGCGCCGGGGGTCGATATTAAGCTCGTTGCCGTGGTGGAGGTGGTTGTCGAGCACCGCCGCCAGCAGGTTGTGGGCGGTGGTGACGGCGTGGATGTCGCCGGTGAAGTGGAGGTTGATGTCCTCCATCGGCACTACCTGGGCGTAGCCGCCGCCGGCCGCGCCGCCTTTGACGCCGAAGCACGGGCCGAGCGACGGTTCGCGCAGGGCGATGACGACTTTCTTGCCCAGGCGCCTTAATGCGTCGCCGATGCCGACGGTGTTGGTCGTCTTGCCTTCGCCGGCGGGTGTGGGGTTTATGGCGCTGACAAGGATCAGTTTGCCGTCGGGGCGGTCTTTGAGCCTTTCCCACGCCGCAAGCGAGACTTTCGCCTTGTATTTGCCGTAAAGTTCGAGGTCGTCGTCGGTCAGGCCGAGTTCGGCCGCCACCTGGGCGATTGGTTTCATGTTCGCTTCCTGGGCTATTTCCACGTCGCTTTTCATTGTTCGTCCCCCATTCATTGGATTATTGAAATTGGTTCCATATCATGTCTGGGCCGCGCCGTCCGCGCCCTATTTGCACTGGAGGGCTGCGGCTTTCAGGGTATTATGGAGCAGCATGGCGATCGTCAGCGGCCCTACCCCGCCCGGCACAGGCGTGATGTGACCCGCCGTCCCGGCGACATCGGCGAAATTCACGTCGCCCACCAGCCTGTCGCCCACCCGGTTGATGCCGACATCGATTACCGTCGCACCCGGTTTTACCATATCCTTGGTGACGAATTGCGGTTTGCCGATGGCGGCGACCAGAATATCGCCTTCCCGGCAGACAGCGGCCAGGTCTTTAGTCCGCGAGTGGCAGACCGTGACTGTCGCGTTCCTGGCAAGCAGCAGCATGCTCATCGGCTTGCCGACGATGTTGCTGCGGCCGATAATCACGGCCCGCTTGCCTTCGATGGCAATTTCGTTCATTTCCAGCATTTTTACGATACCGTAAGGAGTGCAGGGAACGAGATTCTCCCTGCCTACGCACAGGTTGCCGACATTTACCGGGTGGAAGCCGTCCACGTCCTTATCCGGCCGGATGTGCTCCAGCACCTTCTCAGCGTCGATGTGCTTCGGCAAGGGCAGTTGCACGAGGATGCCGTGCACGGCCTGGTCGCCGTTCAAGCGGTCGATGGTGGCTAACAGTTCTTCTTGGGAGGTTGTCTCCGGAAGTCTGATCACCTCCGAATTGATGCCGGTGTCGATGCACGCCTTGTGCTTGCGGCTCACGTATACCTTCGAGGCCGGGTCCTCGCCGACGATGACAACCGTAAGCCCCGGCCCGATGCCGAAGCGCTCCCGGAATTCCGCGACTTCCTTTTTTACTTCCTCGGTCAGTTTCGCCGCCGTAATTTTTCCGTCCAACACCTCTGCCGCCATGTTGTTTTCAGCCTCCTTCATTATTTCGGTGCCAATATCGCCAGGATTGTCATTGCGTAAGTATATATGTATATACATATAGTTCGAGGCAAAGATACAAACTCCTCTTGCAAAAGGGAATTTTCAGTTTTTTTATTAACGGCTACCCTAAGCAGGCGCCTGGCTGGCTAACCTGGCCGCCCCCTGCCGAGCATACGTCTTCCAGACTGATTTCCTCCCCCGGTGCCAGGACGATGAACTCCTGATCCCATTGACCGAGCAGCAGTTTATGCAGCAGCCGCAACGAACCGGGGGTTATGGCGTGCTTTAAACCGAGCCTGGCGGCAAACTCCTCCGTCCGCGGCGTCACGCAATCTGTTTCATAGGCTCCTGTGTCGATCACCATGAACCGTCGGTAGTGCCCGAGCATCGTCTTCATCACCCGCAAGGCGCGCTGCTCGCCGTAGCGGGAAATACAGCGCTCGTATTCCCACAGAATATTCTTCTCGTAATCCAGCCATCCTTTTGTCGCAAAATAGGTTCCCATTTCCTGAGTGATGAGTTTGCGGGCCTCGCAAGACCCTAACAGCAAAGGGATGCAATCATCAGCCTTGGGAAGGACAATGGTGAAAGCGGAGGATTTGATTCCGACAAGGCTGTTGCCGCAGAAGCCGAATGCGAGGAGAACGTAGTCGACATTGCCCAGCAAGTCCAGTTGTGCCTGGATTCTGCTGTGAAGCACGTTCGGGGTGTTGTGCAGACCTGACTCGATGTATATCACCGGATAGTCCACGCCGGTCTCTTTCAGCGCCAGGCAAAGTTCTTCTTTTATCGTCTGACAAGCTATTATTACGGCTCGCATGCGCATCTCCCCCTGAATGCCGGTATGCCCCCGGATCTCTCAAAACGGCGTGTATGAGGTGGCCTTGAGCTGAAAGCGGTCTTTATGACAAACCATGTGGGATATTCCTAGCGGTGTGTCGTCTTTCGAATAGATTACCTGCTTGATGACCAATGCAGGCGTGTTTACTTCCGCCTCCAGCAATCGGGCCTGCTCGGCATTGAGAACGTCGACCGAGATGACCATGTCGTTTCGGACCGGTACGGTTTCCTGATGCTTGGCGACAACCTCGGAGAAGTTGGCGTATTCGAGCTGGGTTTCCAGCAGCGGCGTCGCCCGCAGGTACGGCAGGTACTTCTCCTCGACTCCGACAGGTTTATTTTCCTTGTATAATACCCGCTTTAACAAAAACACCTTGCCGTCGGGAGCCAGCTTCAACTCCTTGATGTAGTGCTCGTCGCGGATAAGTTTGACCCCCAACAGCTTGTAGCGGCATTTTTCCGCGCCTATGGCCGCGCTTTCCTGCAGGTCGATAACGAGCTGATTAAGCCGGGGACGATGAACGAAGGTTCCTTTCCCTTTGACGGTCTCGATCAGGCCGGCCTCCGCCAACAGAGCGAGCCCATGGCGCACGGTCATGCGGCTGATTCCGTATGTTTCGCCTAGTTGCCCTTCGGTGGGAATCATGTCGCCATCCTTTAGCTCCCCGGTTTCGATTTGGCGCTTGATATCATCGGCGAGACGATAGTAGGCGGGGATGAGGTTTTTATTGTTTCTCATGCTTCACCTCAGCAAAACTCAGATTGGCCAGGAACATCTTCTGAAAGTTGGGCTGCGCCGCCAGTTCCACGTATTCTGCTTCAGCGGCGATTCGCCCGCATCGCGCCTGTTTTTCCCGGGAAAGCAGGGCAAGGACCGCACCGGTCCCCGCCGCGTTACCAACCGAGTTAATCCGTTCCCGGGAAAACCCGGGGAACAACCCTATTTTCAAAGCGCTGTCGATGTCGATGTAGTTCCCGAAGGCCCCGGCAATAAAGACCGTCGGTTCGCATGCTGGTCGGGCTTTTTCCATAAGGATTTCAATACCGGAGCGTATCGCGGCCTTGACCAGTTGGAGCTGCCGGATATCGTCCTGGGTGACGGCGATGGCGCAGCCTGTGGCGCTGTTCTCCGCCGCGGCCAGGACAAACTCCCACCGGCCGGCGTTATTTCTCAGCCGCCCGGCGACCGCCGGGGGCAAGCTCTTTTGCGCCTCTTGTCTGAAGCGGCCGCTGGCGGTGATTATCCCGTTTTTCACCAGTTCGGCGACAGCTTTGACTATCCCCGAACCGCAAATCCCCGCCGGCTTACCGTCGTCGATCGTTCTGATGCGGACGTCCCCGTCGATAGCGACATCAGCTATCGCGCCGGCGGCAGCCCTCATCCCGTCGCGGATGTGGGCTCCCTCAAAGGCGGGCCCGGCGGCCGTAGCGCATGCCCACAGCCTTTTGCCGTTGCTGAGGACGATTTCGCCATTTGTCCCCAGGTCGACCAGCAGGGTCGGGACTGACGAGCTGTCCTGACCGACGGCGACTATGGCCGCCGTCGTGTCGGCCCCTACGAAGCTGGCAATATTGGGCAGCAAAAGGACTCTGCCGGTACAGTTGATGTGGAGATCGATCACTTCCGGGAGAAAGGGCTCGATCTGTTTGAAGACCGCCGCATAGGGCTTGACGGTAAGACTATGTGGCGATATTCCCATAAGCAGGTGTTCCATGGTCGTGTTGCCGGCTATCACCGCAGCGTATATCCGTTCACGCGGCAGGTCCGCCGTATCGCAAAGCGCGGCGACGATCTCGTTCAAACACCGTCTGACTGATGCCGCCAAGGCTTCCAACCCGCCGGGGGAAGCGGCTGCTTCAATGCGGGAGATGACGTCGGCGCCGAAGGCGGCCTGCGGATTTGTCCGGGAATGGGTCGCGACAACGGAGCGCTTGTTGATGTCTACCAGCATGCCGGCGATCGTCGTCGTCCCGATATCGAAAGCCACGCCGAACAAGGCCGCGGTCGTATCTCCGGGCTCAACCGCAATGATCTCGTCGCCCATCGTAACGACGGTCATCTGGTCAGGCTTCTCCGCCGCCGCCCCGGCCAACTGCCTCATAAATTCGGCACCGGAGCCCAACGCTGACGCCTCGAAGGCATGACCAATCATTTCCTGCAGGGAATAGCAGTTTTCCAGCGCGGGGTACTCGGGCACGATTGCCGCCTTGCGCAGGAGCGGCTGGCCGTCATCGGCGGGGATGGCTGACATGCTGCCTTTCGGGCTGGCCGCAGTCTGCCTCAGGGCGATGACAATATCCCCCAGGGGGCGAATCTGGCAAGCCGTGTAGCAGTTGCCGGCTTTGGGGCTCGGCTGGGTCCCGTCAGGTCCGGCAACCCGCCCTGCGAGCAGTTGCACCATGCACTTGCCGCACTTACCCTTGCCGCCGCACAATGCTTCCAGAAGAACCCCGGCGTCTGTCAAAGCGTTGTGCACGGTTTGACCCGGGGAAGCATGGATAGTCTTGTCGCTGCCTTCGATAATAATTTTGTACATTTTTCGCCACCTGCGTACAGGCGCCATCCTGCAAAGTAGTATATACAGCTATACTACAACAGTTACGATTTTTTCTCCTGCATTTTTCAACATTTTTATCGTCCGGCGCCTTACCCTCTTTAGAGGCATTTTGCATAATAACACTATCGCTGCCAAGGATCAGCCCGCGGTCAGCTTCTTGGCAGCCTCAGCCAGTTTGTGAACACAGACGGCTGTGGCCTCGATCAGGTCCTCGGCAGGCAGGTAGAATGGAGCGCTCGCATCGTAAAGAACGGTTACGCGGGCCGGCAATTCGTCGTAACCGGCCCACAAGGCAAAGATGACCGGCAGCCGCGGCAAGATGTCGATACTGAGTCCATACTGGCCGTAAATCGCCCGCGCGCCGCCGACAAGCTTCCCGGCCGCCGTCATGAGAGCCGGCCTGCTCCCGAATACGGCGAGCAGACCGTCTATGATTCTTTTGTTATACATGTCAAGGTATTTTACGCCACCGCCGGTAATCTCCTTAAAGGAGACAAGTCGGCCGGCGAGCGGCTGACCGGCGGCCCGGAGCAGATAATGCAAAAGGACGGTCTTGACGACGGCCGGCGTCGCCTCGCCGCCGGCTGCGGCCACTTCGCCGCCGGGCCAGCTTATATGATAGTCTTCATTCACGTAACGAAGGCTGATGAGGCCGCTGGCGGCGTCAAAAAAAGCTCCGCCGGCTGCGGCCAAGTCGGCCGGTTGACAGCGCCTGAGTTTGGTGCGGGCCTTCTGATAGGCGACGTCGTAAGCCCCGCCGAGGTTGTCGGTCATCACCGTCATCCCCCTTTCCCGGGCAGCCGAAACCGCTCCAAAGATATATATGTATATACATTATACGCTGTCAATTTGAAATTTTCCACTATTCTGATAAGTTTTTATTAAAAATTGCTCCCTTGCGTTTTCAGACCAGGTACTTCTGTACAGCGTCGTCCACCGCTTTTTCGACCGTGCTTCTGCTATAACCGAAAATTAAAATGTTTATGGCGAGGTCTATGCTGCCTACTCCCCCATCGTCGATCTGCTCCCAGTCGGGAGAACCCTTGATATCCACCTGGTCGAGCCTGGTAAGTGACAAAAACAGGAAGGCTTCGCTGGCCGGCAGCCTGGCCAGCAGTTTAATATGTCCGAGAATAATGCCTTCATAGGATAATGGTTCGCCAAGGGCGATCAAGAATCCAATCAACGCTCCCTCTAAGCCTCTTCTGGTAAGTGGCTCGGCAAACACCACCTGACGGGTTTTGCTGAAAACAACCGCATCACTCAAGATTGATCACTTCCTTAAACAAAGCAGGCGGCAATATCTTCACCGCGCTGGCGGTCAGTATCGTCACTTTGCCGACGCTCGCCCTGACGTCTTCGACCGTATTGTTTACTTCCGGTCCGGCAATATCTGTTTTGTTGACGATTATCAGGTCGCTGTCCTGCACCTGGGACAGCAGAAGCGGTTCAAGCACTTGCTTAAGTTCCGCCCAGCGCCCGGCGTCAACGACGGTGATCGTCTTGCATTTCGAGCCGCTGGTGTTGTATTGGCGGATTAGCCTGGCCACATTGCCCGGTATAGCCAAGCCGGTCATTTCGATAATCAGCCAGTCTGGGTTGAGGGTTTCGGCTATTTCTTTGACCGCAGCAACCAAATCGCCGGTTATCTGACAACAGACACAGCCGCCGAACAGTGGCTTGACCGTAAGCCCGCTTGCAGCAAGAAGTTTATCGTCGACACCCTCTTCACCTATTTCATTTTCGATGATGGCGACCGTTTCCCCGCCTGCAGCGGTAATCTGTCTGGCCAACTGCAGTATTATCGATGTCTTTCCCGACCCTAGGAAGCCGCCGAACAGAAGTATGCGCATAATCTTCCCTCGCTTTGTTTCGCTGGGTGCCTGAGCAGCAACGTGCCCCGGTCGTCGCAACGGCTCCGAGAATGTTCGTTACGCGATCGGGGCCACGTTGTCTTATGGCGATTGCTTATAGGCCTTTTAAACCCGCCTAATTATAGCGCCCGTATTTTTCGACGGCGTCGAAAAATGCCTTGACGTTTTCGTGCCTGGCGTTCATGGGCAGGTTGCAGCCCGAGGAATACATCAGGCCTTCGCCGTTCTTGAATGTGCCGATTAGTTTTTTGGCGTACTCGTCAAGCTCGCTGGCCGAGGCGACGGTGAACAGGGCTGCCGGCACGTCTCCCTTGATGCAGCAGTGGCCTTTCAGGATATCGTAGGCTTTGAAGATATCCGTGGCGCCATCGAGCTCAAGGACGAATTTGCCTTTGGGCAGTTCAAGGAAGAACTCTAGATTTTTCGTCCAGTCGGCGTCACAGTGCAGGATCGGCACGATATCTTTCTCCGCCAGCTTCTCCACCAGAGTTTTCATGTACGGACCGACAAACCGGTCAAAGTGTTTCTTGGAGATGAATTGTCCCGCGCCGCGGACCGCCCCGACGAAGACCCGATTGATGCCGAGCATTTTCGTTACCGCTTCGCAGCCGGCAATGGTGGCGTTGTTTACTATCGGCAGCAGTTCGTCGAGCTGGTCGCCTATCTGGAACATGTCTTTATAGAATTTGTCTATGGAACGCATCATGGAAAAGTTGTCAAAAGGCACTACTCCCATGATCGCTCCCCAGGTCAGACTCTGTCCGCGGCGAAGGGTGCGCTCGATTTCATCCTGGCGAAGTTTGGCCATTTCTTTCTGGGCAGCCGTTACTTCCTCGCGGCTCGCCTGATGCGCCCGCTCCAGGAATACCAGCCGATATTCCATAAACCCTTTGTCTTTGAGGATGGCGTAATCATCCCGGGTCATAGCCTCATACTCGATGATCTGGTACTGGGCGTTGTCGTCCAGTTCCGTCCCCGGCATTCTGAGCCGGCCCGGACCGCACTTCTGGCCGACAGGCGCATAACGGCCGTGTAGCATGTATGCGTTACTATCCCACACCGGGAATGCCTGCCACACTTTTTCGGTGGCATCCATGGCTTTTTCCCAGTCCCACATATACTCTTTGTTGGTGATGCCGGCAAATTGCCCGGCATACTGCTCGATGATGGGAGCGCATACCACTCTGTCCACCGGCTTAAGCTCGATGGTGGCGACGAGCCGTTCTTCAGCTGTCATGGCATCTCTAGCCATTTAACACACCCCCGCTATTTTCCTGCAGGCTTCCACTGCCTCGTACGCGCTTTTGCAGACCCCGTCCGCGCCGACATACTTCCCGACATGATCGTCGACCGGCCCACCGCCCACCAGCACTACTGCGCCGCTGTCCGCAGCTTTGACGGCCGCTACCGTTTCCTTCATGATGTCAAAGGCGGTGGTGAGAAGGCAGCACATACCGACGACCTGCGGCTTGTGCTGCTTAACGGCCTCCACAAAAGTCGCTACAGGCACGTCGACGCCCAGATCAACAACCTTGAAGCCATTACAGCTGAGTATGGTAGAAACGATATTTTTCCCGATATCATGGATGTCGTCCTTGACAGTTCCCAGAACCATAGTCCCGACGGTTTTCATCTCTCCCCCCTCGGTCAGGGCGGAATTCAGCAGCGCGGCCGCACCGCTGAATACGTCGGCCGACATAATCAGCTCCGACAGGTAATAATCGCCGGCTTCGTATAACTTGCCGACCCCCTCCATGCCTTTCTGCAGCTGGGCCAGGGTCTCCATTGCCGGAATGCCTGCGGCAAGCTGGGCTTTTACTTCCTCCAGCACCGCATCTTCTTCGAGCTCGGTCATAACCTTGACAAGATCATATTTCCCCATGCTGTCGCCTCCTGTTATTCTAATAAGACTTTTCTAAACGCTGTCGGAATGCTATTCGTACAAGCCCTTGCGGTGTGCTTTGAGAAATTGGGTGCAATATTTGTCCTGCCCGAGAAGCGCCCGGGACGCGTACACCAGTCCCATCATGGCCTTGTCGGTCGGGTTGAGTATATAGCCGTCCATCCCCGCCGTCATCGTCTGGACGACGAACAGGCGATTCAACACCGCGCGATTGGGCAGACCGTAAGAAATATTGCTTAACCCGCAGGTGAAATGCACCGCGGGAAACCGTTCTTTTATCAATCTGATCGCGTCGAGAACTTCCCGGCCGTGTTTGTCGTTGGTACTCAGAGGCTTGATCAGCGGATCGAGATAAATGTCGTCCTGCGCGACGCCGTCTTTTTCGAGAGCCTCGACCAGGTTTGTGGCGATCCGCAGCCGATCTTCGGCCGTAGCCGGCATCCCCGCATCTTCGATACATAAAGCGACAATCTTCGCCGCGAATTCTTTTACCAGAGGAATCACGGCGTTATACCGTTTTTCCTCGGCGCTGATGGAATTCACCATCGGCTTATAACCCGGTTTCAACAGGCTGAGCCCAGTTCGCAGGGCGGCCTCGTCAGGGCTGTCGATGCACAGCGGCGTGTCAACCGCCTGCTGAACGGTGTCGACCAGCCACGACATTATTTCGATCTCCTGCCCGACCATATTCCCGCAGTTTACATCAAGGTAATTGGCGCCGGCGGCCGCCTGTTGGCAGGCAACTTCCTGAATATACCCGGCGTTGCGCGTTTCCACTGCTTCCCTGATTGCTTTGCGGCTTGTGTTGATGAGTTCTCCGATGATTAGCATTCAATCCCTCCTTTATAGTAGAGCAGCGACGTTGCCGGGTAAAAGGTTTCCAGAGATGTTAGTGCCAGACCCGGCGAAAATGATATCGTTTTCTGGAATTTCCACCCCCATTCAGTTGCCATTCGCGAGCCTCCCGGCGGTATCTTTTTTGCATCAATCAACTGGCAGGAAAATATCGGCAGGAAAAATCGCCAAGGAGGTATAATTATTTATTGTATTTTTAGAACCTTCTTTCTTTTCTCGATGCAGGCAAGAGGAGTTGACGAAATGAGTAACATTGAGAGACAGAAAAAGGATAATTCCTTAAATATTAAAAACCTTTCCCTTTTGTTCGAAAAGTTTCCCAACCCCATCTTTGTAACCGATGTAAAGGGAAATATCCTGATTTCCAATTCGACTGCAGCTATGACCATGGGAATAACCCTGGATCAATTTCTAAAATCAAATGTTAACGATCTGGTCCATAAAAATTACTACGACAAGTCGTACACGTTGGAAGCGGCGGAGAAGAAGCGTCCTATTCGCGGCCCGCTGACGACCGCTTTGGGCATTACCATGATATCGTCGAGCACGCCGGTGCTCGATGATGACGGCGAAGTGATCCTGGTGCTCACGACCGGCTATCCCAAAGGGATCAACCCCAAAATTGCCGACAGCGATGAACGGGGGTTTACGTCAAGACGCAAGCGGGAAATTGAATATCTGCGCAGTCGCGTCTTCGACAAAACCGAGGTTGTCGCCGAAAGCCCTTTAATGAGGCAGGTCCTCCTCATGGCCCACAAGATTGCCCAGACCGACAGTTCCGTGCTGTTGACGGGAGAGTCGGGTTCCGGCAAGGAAGTGCTGGCCAAGTATATCCACCGCCATAGCAAAAGATCGCTTGAAGCGTTTCTCGCCGTCAATTGCGCAGCATTCCCGGAGCCTCTGGTCGAATCGGAATTGTTCGGCTACGAAAAGGGCGCTTTCACCGGCGCCAGAGCCGACGGAAAAATGGGCTTGTTTGAAGCTGCGCATCGCGGCACTTTATTTCTGGACGAGATTGCCGAACTGCCCCTTGCCCTGCAGTCCAAACTGCTCCGCGTGCTGGAAACGGGCGAAGTCCGGCGAATAGGGAGCAATGTAGGCCGCAGGATCGATTTCCGCCTGATCGCCGCCACCAATAAGAATCTTGAGCATATGACCGAGCAGGGAACCTTCCGTAAAGACCTTTATTACCGGCTGAGCGTCATCCCGGTACAAATACCGTCGCTGAGGGATCGCCCGGAGGACATTGTCGCCCTTGCGGCCAAATTTTTAGCCGACTTTAACAAAAAATACGATGCCGATGTCGAGCTCGATGCCAATACCCTGGAAATCTTTAAGAAACAAAGCTGGCCGGGAAACGTGCGCGAGCTTAGAAATTTGATCGAGCGCAAAGTCATCTGCAGTTTGCACGATTATCCGGAGGACTGTCTTCAATCCGCGGCAACCGTCGATACGCAAGAGCAGCGCCAGGGTGATATCTTCAAATATTTCGGCCTCAGCGGCACGCTGCGGGAAGTATTGTCAAAGGTCGAAAAGAAATATATCGATAGTGTTCTTGAAGCCTGCGGCGGGCGGATCGGCGAAGCCGCCAACCGTCTGGGCATCTACCGGACGGTCCTTTACCGGAAGCTCAAGGCTTTCGAGCAAAAGGAATAGCCCTGTAAATCGTCGTTTTTGATGCATCCGCCTTTTGCCCATCTTAGCCATAGAACGCTAGCCGGCAGGCCGACAGCGGAAGTATTCGACAGGAGCCCGGAATTCCGGGCTCCTGTCGATTTCCCGGAAAAACCCATCCCCCGCCCGGAACGCGGCGGGACTTTTTTAGAAGTAGTAGTCGAGCTTGGTCATGAAGGTGGTGTCAAGCCGGTTGCCGGTCAGAGACGGCGTGAGCGCCCGGTCCTTGACTTTGAAATCCTGCCACTCGAAGGACAGGATGACGTTCTTGTCGATTACCGTCTGGTATACCAGGTAGAGGGCCGTCAAGTTGTCGGTGCCGCGAAGGTACGGGCTGAATACCGGGCCGGGATATGCTACACCCGTGGTATCGAAGCCGCCGGCGCCACTCGGCAGTGCGCCCGCCATAGCGCTGCGGTAAATGATCGCCCAAGCGGCGTCATTTACCTTCTTCCGGTTAACCAGCTGGTAGGACGTGGGGTAATAGGCCATCGTCGCTCCCGGACCTGTGCCGTTGCTCAACTGGACCGACCAGGCACGCGGACTGGTCGGCAGGTTGCTGGTCGCGCCGTTAAGCTTGGAACCGACGAAATCGCCCAGCAGCGTCAGGCCGTTATCGATCTTCCACTTTACGGATATGTCATAACCGTTGGAGCTTCTGAAGTTTCCGGATTCGGCGATCATCGTGGCGCCAGCACCAAGGCCGCCGGTGCCAGGGATAGAGGCCCAGTAGTAGCCGGTGCCCAAACTGAATTTGTCGCTCACTTTGAAGGTCAGGTCGGCGGTGGTAATCTGATTGGCGCTGCCGGTGCCGGCAGAGCTCTTGATGTTGCCGGTGAAGGCGGTGAGTTTCGTGTTCGGGGTTATGGTCCGGTACAAGGTGAGTCCGTCTACCGCCATCGGTTTGCCGAGCAGGCCTTTGCCGATGAAATCGAGCGGTGTCCGGCCCAGCCGGATTTTATCGAACCCAAGCGCGTCTTTGTGGCTGATGTTGAAGATATCGAAGTAAGCGGTAGAACCAAACGACGTGTCGGTGTCGCCGATTTTGTTGCTATAGTTGGTCGTGAGACGACCTTCGATGCTGGTCTTCTCGTTGATCGTCCCGGCGAATTTCAGCCGGATCCGAAAATCAGTCGAATCAGCCCCATGCAGTTTCTGGCCATTGGGGTATTTGGGGCTGTTGCTCAGCCAACGAAACCGGCTGTCGCCGCCGAGCAGCCAGGTGTTGGTTTTGGCTTCCACCTTGGCCATACGGGCGCCCATGCGGTTGAGCTCGCCGGCGAACTCGGCCGCCAGCTGGTCGATGAGCTTTTTCTGGGCTTCGTTGGCTTTGTCGAAGCGGTCGATGGCCTTTACGGTGGCAATGGCGAACTCGTAGCGGTTCATGAGCTTGTCGCCGCGGAAGGTGCCGTCGCCGTAGCCTTCGATTATTCCGGCCTTGGCCAGCTTGGCTACCGCGTCATAGGCCCAGTGCTTGGCAGGTACGTCGGTGAAGGTCTGGGCGGCAAACGCGGTGGTCGAGAGCGCGAAGGTAAATAGGGCGATAAGAACGATTGTCCACAATTTCCTCACGTTTTTCCCTCCTGATGTAGAGTAACGGCTGTTTTCCATGCTAGCTGATCTTCCGGCCCGGCATCCCCCCTATTCGCATATGCTCCCCGTGCCCTAGTGTCCAAGTTTCCTAGGCTTTGACGCTGGGAGCGCTTTCGCTGGCGCTGGGCGCTTTAGGCATGGTGGTGAATATTAACAGGACGATACCGAGTACGCCCATAGCCACATTGAGATAAAAGGCTTCGTTGTAGCCTTTGAATACGTCGAACAGCCTGCCGCCGACAAGGCCGGCGCCGGATACGAGGACGGCGCTGATAGCCAGTAGGTTGCCGTTGAGTTTGGGGAAGGCAGCCGGGCCGAAGAAATGGCCGAGCATAGTCTGCTGGGCGACGAAACACCAGCCGAACCCGGCGCCGTAGCACGCGGCGGCTATGTAAACCAGCATGAGGGTCGACGGACTGGCCTTGATAGCCAGGAAGGAGCCGACAAAGTAGCAGCATAACCCAAGCATCATGACGAAGCGGGCGGGGATCCGGTCCATCAGCCAGCCGCTGATGAGCCGGCCTGCGATGCCGCCCATGGTGAAGATGCCCATGGCAAAGGCGGCGTCGGCGGGATTGACGCCTTTGCCGCGAAGGTGCATAATCCAGTGGGCGGTGAAGAAAAAGAAGGGCCATTGACTACAGGCCGCCGCCAGAACAGTAAACCAGTAGGCAGCGGTTTTGTATGCCTCGGCCGGTGTCCAGGCGTACTTGGTGTAGAGCGGGTTGGCGGCCGCCGCCGCTTTTTCGGCTTCGGTCGCTTCCCGGCCGTCGGGTATCTGGCCGTAGTCCTGCGGCCGTTCCTTGATGAACATGAAAGCGATTATTCCGGCGATGACACAGGCGCCGGTAACGCAAAGCCAGGCCAGACGCCAGTTGCCGCCGGTAGCTGCGATGAACTTGTTTATGGCCGGCGAGGCGATGAAGCCGGCAAAGCCAGAAGCGGTCATGGCGATAGCCATCGCCCGGCCGCGATACCTGACGAACCAGCGGGTAACCGTGGTCGCCAGCGGCAGCATCGTGCCCATGGCCATGCCAAAGCCATTCAGGACACCGAAACCGATAAGGTAGTGCCAGGGCTGGGTGGCCACCTGAGACAGCCATACGGTACCAATCACCAGAACCACCGCGCCCATGGCGAAGGTTTTTCTGATTCCGTATTTCAGGACCGCCATTCCGGCGGGGATAGCGCCCAGACCGACGAATAGGTTGGTCAGCGAGAAGCCCGCGCCATAAGTCATACGGTCCATCGGGATATCTTTGATCATGAACGAATTTATGACGGCTCCGCCGTATAGCGGGAAACCCAGATTGATGAGATAGATAACCCATAACACAGCGACCATGTACCAACCGTAGAATTTCTGCTCGTTGTTACCCATTTGCAGCCTCCTTTTTTGTCCTAAACGTCAGGATACTCAACCGGAAGCACTCGGTTAACCGTACCTGAAGGCGACCCCGAAAGTCCCCCGCGGGTAATTCCAGCTCGTTATGCCTTTGTTCTTGCACATAACCCGGCAGGTACCGCACTCCAGGCATCCCGCATAGTCGAAGTTGATCTCCCCTCCCTTCAGGGTGTAGAGTACGGCCGGACAGACCACCAGGCACGGCTTTTCTTGACATTTGGCGCATATCGATTTGTCGAGAACGATATGCGGATGGCCTTCGTCGACGGCGAATTTGTTGAGCCCCAGGAGCTCCTCGGCGCTTTGCCTCTTGATCGTCATATCGCTCTAAACCCCTTCCAGCCGTCGGCGAGTATTTGGCCCACCGTCACATGCCGGCGCATGATGCCGAACATCGCAGAGGTCATCTTTTCCGGAACGCTGCCGTCGACGGTAAACATGAGTTTCAACGCATCGTTGGCGAGCGCCGGATATTCGCTGAAAACGCGGGGTATCTCCATGATTTTGTGCCAGCCGGCAAACAGCCTCATGTTTGGCATGAGCGATAGTTGCTCCAGTTGCTTTGCGTAAAGGGGCCCTACGGCGGACACTTCCTCGGCCGCGATAACGGCGTTGGCCGCAGCCAAGCCGCTGACGATCGCCAAATCGATGCCTCTGATAATGAACCCGGTGTTGATGCCGAAACCGGCAGCGTCGCCTACCAGTAAGAGGCCGTCGCGGTAGAGGCTTTTCGGCATGGCGCTCAGGCCGACCTCGGGCACCAAATGGGCGCCGTATTCCACCGTTGTCCCGCCTTCAATGAGCGGCAGGATTGCCGGGTGCATCTTGAAGTCCTGGAGGATTTCATGAATCTTTTTGCCGTTTCGGCCAGCCTGTTCGGGATTGAAGACGATCCCTAAAGAAACGCTCCCTTTGTTGGTATAGATGAATGCGCCGCCGGAGATGCCTTCCGTGCAGCCGACGGCGAGCCGTGCCGCCCCCTCGTCGCCGCAAAGGTTAAACCGCGCTCCGATGATGTCGTCGGGTAATTCGATGATTTCCTTGATGCCGACACCGACCTGGTGCGGCGTGATATCGCCGAGAAGCCCCGCTTTTTGCCCGATCAGCGAATTCACGCCATCGGCGGCGATGACAACATCGGCGTACATTTCGTCTTCACCGGCTTTAATGCCGACGATTTTGCCGTTTTCCTCGATGAGCTCGTCAACCAGAATACCGGTCGCCACCATCGCTCCCTGAGCCTCGGCTTCAGCCGCGAACCATTCGTCGAAGGGAGCCCTTAAGACGGTGTAGGACTGAGGCACTTCGCCGCCAAAGTCGTAGTCGGCGTAATCCATTGTCACGGCCCCGTTTTTGCCCAGCATCATGATTTGCTCGCGGACTACCTTGCGCTGCAGCGGCGCCCTGGCGTACAGTCCTGGCTCGACCATCTCCAGAGCATAGGTGTAAAGTCGTCCGCCGGTGACATTCTTGCTGCCGGCGGATACGCCCCGCTCAACGAGCAGGACGCTTTTTCCTTCCCTGGCCATCACATACGCGCAGGCTGAGCCTGCTGGCCCGGCCCCGATTATTATCGCGTCAAATTTATCATCGGCGGACATGTTTGCTGTTCCCCTTTTTTAGCAGTTGCCTTACGGCGCTGCTATTTTTTGAAAGCTGCCGTCAATAGCGGAGCTACTTCGTAAAGATCGCCGACAATGCCGTAGTCGGCCGCTTCGAAGATAGGCGCCTTTTCGTTCGAGTCGACCGCCACGATGATCTTCGAATCCCGGATACCGGCGACGTGCTGAACCTGGCCGGATACGCCCAGACTAAGGTAGACTTCGGGTTTGACCTTCTGGCCGGAGATACCGATGTAGCGCTCTACCGGCAGCCAGTGATAGTCTTCGGCGATACCCCGGGTGCAGCCGATTTCCGCCGTGAGAGCTTTTGCCAGATCCTCCGCCAAGGCCAGGTCTTCTTTTTGGGACAGGCCGCGGCCTACGCATACTATCCGGGCGGCTGCCGCGATATCTACGCCCTGGCGCTCTATCGGGCAAAGGTCGCTGACTTTCACCCGCGGATCGCCGTCGGCCGTGTCGAGCGAAATGATCTGGCCTTGACCGCCGGCAGCCGTCGCTTTGTCGAAGGTGCGGGGAGCGACAGTGACAACAGCCGGCAGGACAGTAGCCTCGCTGGCCACAGCCAGGCCGCCGTATTTGAGACGGGTTGTCTGCAGTTTGTCGTCGACAATTTCGATCGTCTGCGCTTCGGTTACCAGCCCGGCATCCAGGCCGTCGGCGACTTTCGCGGCGATATCCTTGCCACGGGCAGTGCCGCCTATGAGGATAACCGCGGCAAGGTCCTTGGCCGCCAGTTCGGCGATCGGCTGAGCGTAGCCTTCGGGCCAGTCGCGGCCTTTTAGCAGGATGACTTTATCGGCGCCGGCGGCGGCCAGAGCGGCCGCGTCTTCTTCCGCAAGGGCGACCGCGCAGAGCGGCTGATTCATGGTTGCCTTAAGTCCAAGGCCGGCGGTGAGGAGTTCCAGGGCAGTGGCGTTGTTTTCTGAGAAGATGAGAATTCCCGACATGTTAAGGCTCCTTTCCTCTAGCACACGCCTTCTTTGGCAAGTGCGGCGACAAGTTTGGCGACGTTATCTGCCTGCGCTGGCTCTTTGAAGAGGATGTTTTTGCGGTTCATGACAAAGCCCTTGACCGTCATACTGACTGTCTTGGGGGTAAGCTGCGCGGGGGTGAGGCCTAGGTCGGCGATTTTTATCTCTTCCGAGGGCTTCTTGGCAGCGGCTAGCACCTGCTTGAGACTGGGAATCCGCGGCTTGTTTATTTCCGGTACAACGCTCACTACCGCGGGGCCGTCGATTGTCACGACCTCGGTGCAGTCTCCCAGCTTGCGGGTGGCGACGATGCGGCCGTCTTCAAGCTTGAGGGACTGAACAAATGTGATCGCCGGAAGGCCGAGTCTGGCCGCCATGCGTGGCGCTACCTGCTGGTTGTAGGCGTCGGAGCTGCCTTCGCCGCAGATGATCAGGTCGTAGGGACCCTTTGTGCGGGCGGCGGCGGCAAGAACGCCGGCGGTAACATGGCCGTCGGCCTTGTCGGCGGCCGGGTCGGCAAGGTAGTATACTTTATCCGGCCCGCGGGAAAGGAGATCTTTGAGCGACTGCTTCACGGCGGGGCCGCCGAAAGTTATGGCGTCAATCGTCGCTCCCTGGCTCTCCTGCAGTTGTACGGCTTCTTCGATGGCGTTTTTGTCATAGTCGCTTATTTTATATTTGGCCCGGCTGAAGTCGAGCGAGGCATCGGCGGCATTAACCCTGATATCTTGTTCGTCCAGCACCCATTTGTAGCAGACAAGTATTTTCGGCATTGTTTTCTCCTTTCGATAGAGCGTTTAGGCCAAAACTTCGGCGACAATCGCTTTTTCCGGGAATTCGGCCGAGCTATTTTTGAGAATTACTCCCTGGACGTCGCGGTAAAAGCGGGAGGCTACCATTTCTTCGCTGTAGCCGTAGCCCCCTTCGATTTGGATGACGTCGATCAGGGCGCTTTTACCGATCCGGTTGGCAAACAGCCGGATGATGGCGGATTCCACGGCAAACGGCTCGCCCTTATCTACGAGGTCGGCGGCATGGTATACCGCCAGCCTGGTCAGGTGAATATTGGCGGCCATGTCGGCCAGCATGCCCTGAATGGCCGGAAAGCTGGAAATCGGCCGGCCAAATTGGATACGCTGCTTGCTGTACTTGGCGGCATCTTCCATGGCGGCCTGAGCGATACCGACGACGATCGCTCCATCGGCAACGCCGGTTGTCGCCTGGATTTCGGCCAGCATGGCCGCGCCTGCGCCCTCGCCGCCCAAAAGGCTGGCAGCGGAAACTTTGACGTTGTCAAAAACCAGTTCGGCCCACTGGCAGCCTCTGAGGCCCATTTTGCCGATAAGCCGGTTTACCTTGAGCCCCGCCGTTTTGGCGTCGACGATGAAGGCGCTGAGTCCTTTCGCGCCCGCCCCGGGATCGGTAACGGCGAACACTATGTAGACGCCAGCGGCGCCGCCGTTGGCGACATAGGTTTTCTTGCCATTCAGCAGGTATGTGTCGCCTTCGCGGACGGCCACCAGTTTGTCAGCGCCGGCGCCGAGGGCGGCTCCGGGTTCAAGATCGGCCAGGCCGCCAAGGACGTCGCCTTTTGCCAGGGGCGTCAGCCAGTTTTTTTTCTGGGAGTCGCTGCCCCACCGGCTGACGGCGTAAGCTGCGGCCGAAGCGTGGCTAACCAGGATGGCGGCGACAGCGCCGCTTACCTTGGCGAGTTCCTCGACCGTAAGAATGTAGCTCAGGTATCCCGCCTCTGAACCGCCGTATTCGCCAGGCAGATACAGGCCGAGAAAATCGTGTTCAGCCATTTTTTGAATGACTTCCCCCGGAAAAACGCCGGTAGCATCGGATTCAGCCACCGACGGCACGACGTACTCCTGGGCGAATTCCCGCGCCGTCTGCTGAATGAGCAGTTGTTCTTCCGTTAATGTGTAGCTCATGCGTTAACCCCCTATCTTCATCTCGCCGGGCCTAGTCTTTCAGGATAATTCCCGAAATGACGAGGCGTTGGATTTGGTTAGTGCCTTCGTAAATCTGCTGTATTTTGGCGTCGCGCACGAGTTTTTCCACCACCGAGTCTTGCGAGTACCCATACGCTCCCATGATTTCCATGGCATCCGCGGCCACCCGCATGCCGGTGTCGGTGGCGAAGGTCTTGGCCATGGCCGCTTCTTTGGTGTAGGGCAACCCGCTGTCTTTCAGCCGCAGGCAGTTGCGAACAAGCTGCTTGGCCGCCTCGGTCTGAATGGCCATATCGGCCAGTTTGAAAGCGATGCTCTGGTTGGCGGCCAACGGTTTGCCGTTAACGTCCAGGTGGCTTTTGGCGAATTTGATGGCTTCGTCGAGGGCGCGCCGGGCTATGCCAACGCCCTGGGAGGCCACCATCGGCCGGGCCATGTCGAGGGTTTTCATGGCAATTTTCATGCCTTCTCCCTCTTTACCCAGAAGATGGTTTTTGGGAATACGGACGTTTTTCAGGAGCAGTTCGACGGTGTTAGAGCTGCGGATGCCCAACTTATGCTCTACCGCGCCGACGGTCAGGCCCGGGCGTTCCTGCTCAACGATGAAGGCGCTCAGGCCTTTGACGCCAAGCGACGGGTCGGTACTCGCGAAGATAATCATGATGTTGGCATAACCGCAGCTTGTGGCAAAGCACTTCGTGCCGTTTAGCACCCATTCGTCGCCCTCCAGCTTGGCGGTGGTAGCCACGGCGCCGGCGTCCGAACCGGCCCCCGGCTCGGTCAGGGCAAAGCCTCCCAAGCCCCCGGCAACGATGCGGCTGAAATAGAGCTTTTTCTGTTCCTCGGTACCGGCAATGAGCAAAGGATAGCAACTAAGGCCGTTGCCGCCGAGGGTGGTGGCAAAAGCGGCGCAGCCATAAGCCCATTCCTCGACGATCGCCGCTTGTGATACCGAATCGTAACCCGCCCCGCCGTATTCGGTGGGCACGGCGTTGCAGATCAGACCGGCTTTTTTGGCTTCCTCAACAATAAACAGAGGAAATTCGCCGCTACGGTCGTATTCGGCCGCGACCGGGATGATGTGCTTGGCGGTGAATTCCCGCGCCAGCAGTTGCAATCTTTGCTGCTCCGGTGTCAACGATTTGTCTGCCATATCCATCAACCTTTCATTTTGGCTTCGATAAGCGGTTTCAGTCCGCCCCATTTGGGTTGGAAGATGCCGGCCGGCATCGTTTTCAGGTTGGGGGAAATACGCGGTTTGAAGTCCATCAGGGCCAACACGTCTTTTTCAAGGTCGATCCCGGGGGCGATTTCCACAAGGGTCATCTCGCCATTTTCCAGCGTAAATACGGCCCGTTCAGTCACATAAACAACCGGTTGACCAACTTTGACCGCATATTTGCCGCTGAAGGTGACTTGCTCGACCTGGGGAACAAATTTTTTGTTTTTGCCTTCTTTGACGATGACCAGTTGGCCGTCTTTGGCGGCAACCTCAAGCCCGCCGGCGGTAAAGGTGCCGCAGTACACGACTTTCTTGGAGGTTTGCGTTATGTTGATGAAGCCGCCGCAGCCGACGACGCGGCCCTTAAATTTACTGACATTGACGTTGCCGGACGTATCTGTCTGGGCAAGGCCGAGGAAGGCCACGTCGATGCCGCCGCCGTCGTAATAATCGAACTGGGCGTGATGCTCGACCACGGCCTCGACGTTATACGAATGGCCGAAGTTGGGCAAACTGGCCGGAACGCCCCCGATGCCCCCCACCTCGGTAGTCATTGTCATTGTGTCGCTGACGCCTTCTTCGGCGGCAATAGCGGCAACGTCGCTGGGGATGCCGACCCCGAGGTTCACTACGGCGCCGGGGGAAAGCTCCATGGCCGCCCGCCGGGCGATGATTTTGCGGTCATCCAGCGGCAGTTCGGGGATGCTGTCGAGCGGCACCTTGATGTCGCCGGAGAAAGCCGGGTTGAAGTACAGTCCCTCAGTCTGCCAGCAGCTTTCCTGTTTGGTGGCGATCACGATATGATCTACCAGTATGCCGGGCACACGTACAGCCTTGGGATGCAGCGTGCCGGCCTTGGCGAGATACTCGGCCTGCACAATAACGATGCCGCCGCTGTTCTTGACCGCCTGAGCCACCGGCAACGCTTCAACCAGCGGGCCTTCCTTATCCATCGTCAGATTGCCGTTTTCATCCACGGTAGTGCCGCGAATCAGCGCGACATTGATCGGGAAGGTCGGGTAAAACAGCCACTCCGCCCCTTCGAATTCCACAACCTTATTGATAGGCTCGGTGGTCATGGTGTTCATTTTCCCGCCATCCAGCCGTGGATCAACGAAAGTTCCCAACCCCACTTTAGTGAAAAGTCCGGGACGCTTGGCGGCTATTTCGCGGAAAAGATGAAGAATCGAGCCCTGCGGCAAACAATATGCTTCGATCTTGTTCTCAGCTACCAGACGCGACATATTGGCCGAGGAACCTATATGAGCACCGATCCACCGTTTGACCAGCCCTTCCTTGCCAAGTCTTGTGGTGCCGCGCTCTTTCCAGTCGCCGATGGCTGACGCATGCATAATAGTTATGTTTTTGGGCTGTCCGGTCTCAAGAAAACGTTTCTCAATGGCCTGCGCCACCTCTTCAGCCCAGCCCGCCAGACCAAAGCCAGTAGCCGCAACCGTCGCCCCATCCTTGATCAAGGCCGCAGCCTGGTCAGCGGTAATAAGTTTTGTCATAACAGAATCCTCCTTCGCAACATCCGGATTATATGTATATACAACGCAACTTTTATGCCAGCTAAAAAAAAAAGGCCCCCGTAGGCCGTCCAACCTAGCAGTGCCTGAGACTCGCATTTTTACCCGTCATAATTTTGTACCTTTTTCGTAACATTCAGATAAGTTTTGCTGGGATTTTGTACCGTTTATGGTACAATCTTCTGCGACTAGTCGAGCCAAACCCGATTTATGCCCCTTCCCCACGCGTCGGTTGCGGGTGTTTCATCAGCAACGAAAAAACCGGGGATGTACCATAAACGGTTCATCCCCGGTTTTTCATGCACGACGGTATAAATCTTAACAAGAATGGCGATCCCAATTTGTATTGAGCAAGGCTGACAATCCCACCGCTTATATTACTTTCCTGAACCGGAGGTCGTGTATCCGGTCCGGGGTCATTCCCAACAGTTCATGCAGCACCTCTTCGGTATGCTGGCCGAGTAGCGGTGCGGGCCGCTCCACCTCTCCCGGAGTTTCGGAAAGCTTTATCGGCACTCCGGGCATTTTCAGGCGACCGGCCACCGGATGCTCTATCTCGACGATCATTTCCCTGGCCTGGACCTGCGGGTCAGTTATCGCGCGGTCGACGGTGTTGATCGGCCCGCAGGGGATGCCTGCACCATCCAGGGTTTCGATCCATTCGTCCACGGATTTGGTGGGAAACACTTCATCCAATACCGTCTTCAGTTGCTTCTGGTTATTGGTTCTGCAAGCATTAGTACTGAACCGCTCATCGGCAATAAGGTCTTCCCGCTTAATCAGCCGGCAAAAAGCCGCCCACAACCGATCATTGCCGATAGCGATAATAACATGGCCGTCTTTCGCGCGGAAGGCTTCAAACGGGGTTATGGACGGGTGGCGATTGCCGATCGGCTTGGGCACTGTTCCGGAAACCAGATATCTGGAGATGGCGTTTTCCAAGATCGCTATCTGGCAATCCAGCATTGCCACATCTACCTTTTGGCCCCGGCCGGTTATCATGCGACTGTATAACGCCATTAAAATGCCGTTGACGGTAAACAGTCCCGCGGCGATATCGCCAATTGACGCTCCCACCCGCGTTGGTTCGCCGCCTTCCTGGCCGGTAACGCTCATTAGGCCGCCCAAGCCTTGTACGATCACGTCATAAGCCGGTTTTTCCATATACGGGCCGCTGTGCCCGAACCCGGAACAGGCGGCGTATATAATCCGGGGGTTGACCGCGCGCAAAGCATCGTAGCCTAAACCGAACCTCTCCATCGTCCCCGGCCGGTAGTTTTCAAGCACAACATCGGCCTTCTTCGCCATCTCTTTAAACAGGTCTCGCGCTTCCGACGATTTCAGGTTCAATGTCACGGAGCGTTTTCCCCGGTTCAAGCTCATAAAATAAGCGCTTTCCTTGCCGACGAACGGCCCGAACGCTCTTGAATCGTCGCCTGTATCCGGAGCTTCAATTTTTATGACATCGGCCCCGAAATCAGCAAGCATCATTGACGTATAAGGCCCCGCCAAGACCCGGGTCAAATCCAGAACGCGAATCCCTTCAAGCGGCTTCATTTGCAAAACCTCCTGGCAGTGTATCAACAAATTCGGGCAAGGTATCATTTTCGTCTACTGCATCGTTCCGGCAACGACCGCCGGCGTGCGTATCGCCCAGAGACGCCTTTTTGAGCAAAAGCGTCTCTGGGCGAATACGCGGCAAACCGTCTAACCGTTAGCCTCTTCCCTGCGGAAAAACCTTATGTCTCCGGTCTTCCGCATTACATCCAAAGGCTGACCCCGGGCCCCAGCGGAATGTTAAACACCATGAAGACGACGAGCAGCAATGTTAACATAACCAGGAAAGCCAACCCGTAAGGCAGCGTCATCGATATTACGTTGCCTAGGCCGATCTCCTCGCCCTCTTGCTTGTACTGTTCCATTATCGCCAGCACTATGGGGATAAAGTAGTTTATGGGGGTGATGGGATTGGTGCACGTATCCCCTATCCTAAAGGCTACCTGGGTCAAGGCTGGAGAGAAGCCGACCTGGGCGAACATCGGCACGAAAATGGGCGCCAGGATCATCCACTTGGACGAACCGCTGGTGAGGAACAAATTCAGGAAAGCCACCAGAATGACAAATGCGACTGCCAGCGGCACACCGGTGAAGTTCATCGCCTTGAGAAATTCCGCCCCGTTGACGGACAGAATTACGGCCAGTTTGCTGGCGGAGAAAAAGTAAATAAAGAACGCCGCCGGAAAGGCCACCACGAAATACGACAGGGACGACTTGAGCCCGCCGGCCATGTATTTGGGGACATCCCGGTGGTTTTTGATCGACCCGGACCCTATTCCATAACCTGTCCCCACGAAAATAAAGAGGAAAAAGAGGATAGCTACGACGCCGTCAACCAGGGGGGAATGCGGCAAAAAGCCGCCGGCCGCGTTGCGCAATATGCCGTTTCCAGGAACAACGCCGATTAGGAGCAATACCAGAAAGGCCGCGAAGTACCACAAAGACATCTTCAGCCCTTTTATCTCCGCGGGCGTTACGCGCCCTACATCCATTCCGCTGGCATCCACCTTGCCTTTGGGATTTACGTACATGGGCATGACATACTCGGTGACAACGGTGATTACGGTCGCTATTATCAAGGTTGCCGGCACCATGTAAAAATAGTTGATCAGCGGATGTATCGGCGCCGTTATACCCATGCTCTTGGCCGCGGAAGCCGTAATGCCGGACAGCAGGGCATCGTCGCCGGTAACCAGCAGATTGGCGGTAAAGCCGCCATGCCCGGCAACATAACCGACGATCGCGCCCAGGATGGCGTTTCTTCCTAAGGAGGCGAAAAGCGCTGCGCCAAGGGTTGTCGAAATAATGATACCGGCATTACCGGAAATGTTGGCGCAGATTCCGACCAGCGCCAGCATAAAGGTGATCATGAAGGGCGGCGCACCCATCAGCGTCTTTTTCATGAAAGCGTCAAAGAAGCCCGTATCCTGAACATAGCCTATACCCAGCATTAGTACCATAACAATGCCCAATGGCGGGAAAGTAATATAGGTTTTTATGAAATCACGGAGAAACTCCTGGAAAAACCCCGCGTCCAAAAGGTTTCGCACTGCAACCGTGGTCATTTTCGGGGCTCCCCCCCCTTTGGCGGCAGCCATATACGTTACCGAGGTGCCAGCCGCGTGGAGAAGGTAGGAAAGCACCAGCACGACCACCGCAAAGATCACGAAGAGGAGAAACGGGTCGGGGAGTTTGTTTCCCGCTGTTTCAACGAACTTGAGGAAATTTTTCATTCTTTCCGCTGAAGCCTTCTTACCGATAGAACTGTCCCCGCGCTTAACTTCCATGAATTTACCTCCTTACATTTATAGAAACACCGGTACAGAATACCTGCCACCAGGCAACCCGGCATCCCCCCCTTCAATAAGGCCGCCTTTGCTCCCGTGCCCATTAGCGATACGGGCACCCGGCCCTGGCCACTAATCCAGTCTGAGAACACAGTCGACTAAAAGCTTGGCCCGCTCAAAAAGCGTCTCGACCACGGCATATTCCTGAGCGCTGTGGTTGCGGCCGCCTTTTACCCCCATGGCGCAGACGGTCGGAACGCCGGCCAGCACGGTAAAAGCCGAGTCCGAGCCGCCCCCCACGAAATGCTCGTACGGCCGGCCGAAGCCGTTTTCTTCATACGCCTGCCTAACGATCTCGAAAAGCGCTTTGCTGGCGGGTGTCGTTTGCATCGGCGCGATGCCGTCCGAAAAGGAATATGTCGTGCTGGTGCCGTCGATATGCGTCTTCGCCGCGACCTTATCAACCATTGCTTTGATTTTGCCCAGCTGCCCGGGATCCTGGTAGCGGATATCAACGAGGATTTTTGCGTAATCAGGCACCGCGTTCTTCACCGTGCCGCCTTGAATGACGCCGACGTTGAAAGTGATTCCCCTGTCATAGTCGGTCATTTTCTGAATTTCGATGACTTTATGGGCGATTTCGAGAATCGCGCTGCGGCCATTCTGCGGTTCGTTGCCGGCGTGAACGGCGACCCCCTTGACCTCCAGGGTAAACTCCGCGGTTCCTTTGCGCCCGAGCACGATGCCGTCGTCGACAAAGCCTGTTTCACAGTTAAAGGCCGCAACGCAACCGCGCGCCTCGTGCATAATGTGCCCGGCAGCATCCGAATGCGCATGGCCGACTTCTTCGTCACCGGCCAAAACGACTTTCAGCGGCCGCGCATCATAGCCGGCGGCCTTTAACGCCATAATCGCGTAGAGAAACGCGACAATGCCGCCCTTCATATCGAGAACGCCCGGTCCGTACGCGGTGCCGTCTTTGATGGTGAAGGGACGCTTGGCAATCGTTCCGGCCGGAAAAACGGTGTCCATGTGCCCCACGAACAGAATCCCCGGTTTTGCCCGCCCGGCCCCGATCTCGCCGACGAGCATATTGCCGGCCGTTTCCATCTCAATGAGTTTGGTCGTACCGCCCGCGCTGTCCAAAAACTGTTTTAGCCGCAAGGCGACGGCATCGACCCCCGCTTTATCGGCCGAACCGCTTTCCATACTGACAAGCTCCCGCCAAAGCTCGATCATGGCCTGTCGATTCTCCTCGACGAAACGAAAAGCTTTGTCTTTCATGCTGCTCACGATGTCACTCCTTGCTCCGATTGTCGATTTTAAAGCGATATTCAATTTTCATTTTATTATGAACTATTTACACAGGTGGCTACATAGTGGCCGTGAAACTATTCCATCCCGGCCATATTAAGCAATTCCTCGCCAACATCTCGCAGCTTCATCACCTGTTCCGTAATACTTTGGGTAGCTTTGGCCTGTTCTTGGGCTACCGATGCGGTTTGTTTAGTATGATGGATAACCAGTTCCACTGATGCTTTCAGTTCCTGTAGCGTATTCCGGATGTTGCTTGCTGAACGATTGCTTTGATCAGATAGCTTCCTGACCTCTTCCGCCACCACGGCGAATCCTCGCCCCTGCTCACCGGCCCTGGCGGCCTCAATGGCGGCGTTTAGCCCAAGAAGATTTGTCTGCGTAGCTATCTGCTGAATGGAAGAAATAATATTATCCGTATTATTGACATCCTTTGCAGCCTTGTCTGAAATGCTGGCGACGTTTTGCATGGTAGCGGCCAGATCTTCCAAGGATGCATTTAGCTGTTCGACAGTGGCCGCAATAGTAGTTATAGAATCCTGAACCTTCTGAGCCTGCTTTGCCGTATGCAGCCTGCCTTCAGCTTCGTCCAGTTCCTTGCGGATAATGCCGGTAATAATCTGGGCGATCGGCTTGGTGTAGTTTGGATCGCCGCCTATGCCGAAGCTGCCTATCCACTCGCCTTTGTAAATGATAGGCATGTGAACGCCCATTCTGCTGGCGCCGCCCGAGCGCTCTTCATCCTCGGCGGTGACCATGCGGCACTCGATTTTGCTTCCGAGAACCTGCTTCGAACCGCTATGCGGCTTGCCTATCCGGGTCTTATCATGTGCGGCCACAATAATTCCGTTGTGGTCGCAAATAACCGGCAACAGCCCGGTCTCGTCATAAATAAATTGTTCGACCCGGCTGGCAATATCCGTATCCACGCCTACCACCCCCTAGGAATTTACGGCAACTCCCCGGCAGGAATAGCAACCGCCGCATCAGAGCTGGTTGCCCCTATTCCTTTCCAGTTTTGCTAAGCTTCCAGCTTCAGCACACTGGCGATAAGCAGCTTGGCCCGTTCAAAGAGCGTATCCACGACAGCGTACTCCTCGGGGCTATGGTTGCGGCCGCCCTTCACCCCCATGGCGCACACCGTGGGTACGCCGGCGATCACCGTGTAGGCCGAATCCGAGCCGCCGCCCACATATTTGGCGTATGGCTTGCCGAAACCGTTTTCTTCGCTGGCCGCTGCGACCAGTTCAAACAGCTTCATTACTCCCTCGGTTGTTTTCATCGGCTTCAGGCCGTCGAGCAAAACGACTTTAGTGGATGTACCGTCGATATAAGTTTTGGCGGCGACTTCTTCAACCCGGGCGATCACCCCAGGCAGGTCGTCAGGCTCCTTGTAGCGTACATCGATGAAGATTTTCGCGTGGTCGGGAACGGCGGTGGAGGTTGTCCCGCCTTGGATTACGCCGACGTTGAACGATATGCCCTTGTCCCAGTCTGTGAGACCCTGGACCGCGATCGCCTTGTGGGCAAGCTCGATGATCGCGTTGCGCCCGTTTTCGGGATCATTGCCCGCATGGGCGGCAACCCCTTTAACCTCCATCATTATCCGCGCTATCCCCTTGCGGCCGACGACAATCCCGTTGTCGACAAACCCGGTTTCGCAATTGAAAGCGGCCGCATGGCCGGCGGCTTCGGACACAAGCGCGTCCGCCGCAGCCGAGTGGGCGTGAAGGACCTCCTCATCACCGGCCAGCAGAACCTTGATCGCCCGCGCGTCATAGCCCGCGGCCTTCAGCGCCTTGATGGCATAGAGGAAAGCGACGATGCCGCCCTTCATATCGAGGACCCCCGGCCCATAAGCCTTTCCGTCCCTGATGGTGAACGGCCGCTCGGCAATCGCCCCCGCCGGGATGGCGGTATCCATATGCCCCAGCAAAATGACCCCCGGCAGAGTGCTCTTGGCGCCCAGCTCGCCGATAAGCATATTGCCGGCTTGTGCGAATTCCACCACCCGGCAGGTTGCGCCCGCTTCTTCCAGCACCTGCCTGAATCTGGCGCCGACGGCGTCAATCCCCGCCTTTTCGTGCGGCCCGCTTTCCAGCGTCACCACCTCTCGCCACAGGGCAAGCATTTCCTCGCGATGGTCGTCCACGAACTGAAAGGCCGCGTGCTTCTGGTTCATTGTCTCGCCTCCCGATAAATTGATGTTTATCTTTTGTCTTCCCCAGCCCGGCTTTTGCCGGGCTGAGTCTCTATTTATAATCAACAATGCGTAAGCCGCAGCTAGCGATAATCTGCTTGGCGGCGTCGACCCGGGAGTCGTCCGGCGCCGTAAACACGGTGGCCGAGGCGCCGACGGCCTCCCATTTGCCGACCCCAAGGTCATGGTACGGCAGCAGCTCAACCCCTTGAACCCGTGTCCGAAGCTGCAGAAACTCGCCCATAGCCCGGATGTTCCGCTCTCCGTCGTTGACTCCGGCGATAAGCGGGACCCGCACGATCACCCCGGGCTTAAGGCGGGACATCAGCGCGATGTTTTCCAGTATCAGGCGGTTGCCGACCCCGGTCAGCCGCCGGTGAACCGCGTCGTCCATATGCTTGATATCTACAAAAACGCCATCCAGAAGCGCCACGATATCCTTGACCTGCTCCCAGTCAAAATGGCCGCAGGTTTCGACCGCGGTATCGATGCCCAGACGATGACAGTCAGCCGCCAGCTGGCGCAGGAATTCCGGCTGGGCGAAGGGCTCGCCGCCGGAAAATGTCACTCCGCCGCCCGACGTCCGGTAGAAGATGGCGTCCCGTTGGATAATCCGCAAAATATCATCAACGGAGCAGACTTTGCCCATCATTTTCCTGGCTCCGGTAGGGCAACCTTCGCAACACTTGCCGCAGCCGCGGCACTTTTCCGGGGATACCGTCCGAGCAATGCCGTTCACTACGGCAATCGCGCCGCTGGTGCACGCCTGAACGCAGCGCCCGCAGCCGCTGCACAGGCTATGGAAAAACAAGACTTCCGGAGCGCCGTGCCAGGACTCGGGATTGGCGCACCACCGGCAGCGCAGCGGGCAACCCTTGAAAAAGACTGTGCTTCTTATCCCCTCGCCGTCATGAACCGACCATCGCTGGATTTGAAAAATATTACCCGCTATTGTGCTCATTTCTTCCATCCCGCCAAACTATAGCGTCTCATAGGTGGTTCTGGCGATTATCGCATCCTGCGCTTCCCGGGATAAATTGACGAACTGGGTGCTGTAGCCCGCTACCCTGACCAGCAGATCCCGGTAATCCTCCGGATTCTCCTGGGCCCGGCGCAGGGTCTCGGTCGAAATGACGTTGAACTGGACGTGGAAAGCGCCGAGGGCGAAATACGCCCTGATCAGGGCAGCCAGATTCTTGAGGTTTCGCTCCGATTTCAGCAGCTCGGGCGCGAATTTGATATTCAGCAGCGTACCGCCGGAATGCACGTCGTGGTTGATTTTTGCCACCGACCGCATGGCAGCGGTGGGGCTGGTGAGATCGGTGCCGGCATGCGGCGAAATCCCTTCGGTCAGTGGGCTTTTCGCCAGTCTGCCGTCCGGAGTCGCGCCGATCACACTGCCGGCGGGAATATAATTGGAAATGCCCATGAACGCCGAATTAAAAGGGGAACCGAAATAATCCCTGTAGCCCCTGATCTCTTTATAATAGAATTCGCTGATCTCCACCGCGATCGCATCGACGTACTCAATGTCGTTGCCGTATTTGGGGCACGCCAACGCCGCCCGCCGCAATTCGCCGTAACCGGCCCAGTCGGCGTCCAGGGCGCGGCAAATCTCCGCCAGCGTATATTTCCGCTCCTCGAACACGAGTTTCTTGATCATCGCCAGGGAATTGGCCGAATCGGCCACGCCGATGCCGGTCAGAACCGGCCCGACATTATACTTGGCGCCGCCCTTGCTCAGGTCTCTCCCCTTATCCATACAACCGTCCACCAGCATGGATAAATAGGGCCTCGGCACCATTTCGGCATGAATTTGCTGGGCGGTAATCGTACCGACGACCGAATGCTTGATGAGATACGCGAGTTGCCTGAAATAAGCGGCCTTGACCTCTTCATAGCTCGCGAACTCCGCCGCCGGCCTTTCCGGTAGCCCCATGGCCTGGCCGGTAATGCGGCTTTTGCCGCCGTTCAGCGCATACTCGACAGCAGCCGCCAGGTTGATGCTGACCGCCGATGTCCACTCGCCCACCTTGCGGAAATGCGGTACCACACAACCGCAGTTGTTCCAGTCGCGCGCATCTTCCGGCGACAACCCGGCCGCCAGCAGCATCTCCGAACCGGCCCGGTCGTTGTGGACGGCCGGAAAGCCGGTGCCGACGCCGATCAGCTTGCAAACCGCCAGCAGGAATTCGTCCGGGCTGTCCGGATGGATGCGCACACTGAGGCCCGGCTGGTGAGTCTTCACATTTTCCGTAGCCTTCAGGCACATATAGGACAGTTCGTTGGTCGCGTCGCGGCCGTCGCGCGCTCTGCCGCCCACCGTCAGGTTCTGAAAAGAATTGTAGCCGGCGAAAAATTTGGCGGTATTGCTGGAAATGGCCCAGACCCATTCCGACAGCTTGATCCACAGCGCCTCGACCAGTTCCTGGCCCTTTTCCCGGGTAAGAACGCCTGCCGCTATGTCTTTGCTGTAATACGGATACATATATTGATCAAAGCGGCCCAGGTTCAGCGCCAGCGAATTCTCGGACAGGACCGACCCCAACTGGGTGAACCACACGGTCTGTATGGCTTCATAGAAGGTTTCGGGAGGCTGCTCCGGCACCTTGCGGCATATTCTCGCGATCTCCAGCAGCTCGGCTTTACGACCGGCGACTTTTTCGGCTTGGGCAAGCTCGGTCGCCTTATCGGCGTACCGGCGGGCCAGGGTGATGATTCCGTCGCATACCAGCACGGCCGCCCGATAAAAAGTGATTTTATCCAGATCGTCCGCGGTAACCGGCTCCAATTCCGCCAGATGGGCAAGCGCTTCGGCTTTAAGCCCGCCAAACCCCTTCTTGAATATCACATCCTGGTAATCGGCCGTAACCTCGCCTACGGCGCTGCGCCATTTGGAGTCATTGTCGATGATGCCGGTATCGATGAGAATTTTGGCCGTCTCCGGGTTGATCCGCGCCAGAAAAGTTTCTTCCAGCGACTTGCCCCGCCAGTACGGGAAAATCTCCTGGCGCAGCTTTTCTTTAGCCTCGGCCTCGATCAGGTATGGGTCCTGTGTCCGGCTTTCGAACGAATCAAGCTCATCATCAACCCATTTCCAGGAATACTCGGGGCAGATGATCCCGGACTTGCGAAACTCGCCGATCGACCCGACCAGCAATTCGTCGTCAAAAATGGTTGCCGGAATGCTCGCGCACACTTCCTTAAAAGCCATGGCGCGCCTGATTATGATTGCTTCGCCCTCGGTCTTTTTGTGGGACGCGGTAAATACTTCGGCCCGTTTTATGCTGATGGACGGTTTCGATGCTATGTACGACTTCTTGAATTCTTCGATCCGTTTGCTGGACATGGTATACCTCCTCGTTTAATGCCCGCCGGCGTACACTCGCCTACATGTTATCGATTTTCGATTTTCGAATGTATACCGAACAAACAATCCTAAATCCGCTCCTGATAACGGCGTTACCCGCTCAAATATCGGCCCAAATTGACGCTCGCATCAGCCATATGCCTGCGCAACAAAGCCTGCGCGGCTGCAACGTCTTGTCGGGCACAGGCCTGCAACAACTCCCGGTGCTCCGCCTGCGACTTCGCCTGATAGTTCATCGTCGACAAATACAGGCGCATGTATCGTTCGACGTTGTTATGCATGGTCTGGATCAAAGTAAGCAATTTGGGTCTTCCGGCAGCCCGGTACAGAGTCTCGTGGAACTGCCAGTTAAGTTCCCCCCAGTGTCGGCCGTGAGGTTCGGCATCCGCCTTGCATAATATGCTCCCGGCGGCAGCGATATCGGTCTCCGTCAAATTGGGAATCGCCAGTTCCAGCGCCCCTAATTCGAGAAACAGCCGGATATCGAATATTTCCCTGGCTTCGTCCGCGGACAGTTCGCTGACAACAGCCCCCCGGTTGGGATAAAACCGCACTAATCCTTCGGCTTCCAGGCTCTTCAACGCCTCCCGCACGACGCTGAGACTGACGCTGAACTTTGTGGCCAATTCTTCCTGCTTCAGCTGGACGCCGCCGCTTAGTCCCCCGGCAATTATCTCTTCGCGCAGAATGTTGGCGATCATGCCGGGAAGCGTACGATGCAAAATCGGTGCGTCTGTCTGCCCATTATTATTCTTCATACTTCCACTATATAATTTTTCGCGTCAATTGCAAGTGTTTTTCGACATTGTATACAATATACATTCGAAAATCGATGTGGTGCTACTTACTATTATTTAATCACATCGCAACTGACCATCATCCGGTCGATCGCCTTCGTATCAACTTCGTAGCGCACGCCGTTGGTCTCGTCCGGCACGATGAGAGTGCAGCGCGGGGTGATGTCCACGACGGGAAGGGTGATATCCTCGGCGAAGTAGCGCTTGCTGGCGGCGATATCGTGGGCCAGGGAGGCGAAGTTCGGCAGGCTGGCGAACGATATGTTCTGCACCCGGCCGATACCCAGCTCGGTCATGCCGCCTACCCAGACCGGGATATTGTTCTTTTGGCACAGGTCGTGGATTTTTTTTGATTCGTACAGGCCGCCGCAGCGGCTGGACTTGATGTTGATGATCTTGCAGCTTCCCAGTTCGATGGCCTTACGGGCGGTATCGACGGACACGATGCTTTCGTCCAGGCAAATCGGGGTTTTTATCGCTTTCTGCAGCACCGCGTGGTCGACAATATCATCCTCGGCCAGCGGCTGCTCGATGTACTGAAGGTTGAGGTCATCCATCGCCTTGAACAGCTCGATATCGGCCAGCGTATAGTCCGAATTGGCGTCCACCGTCAAGACGATATCCGGATAGTGTCGCCGGACTTCCCGCAGCACTTCGATATCCTTGCCGGGCTTGATCTTTATTTTGGTCCGGTGATATCCCTCGGCCAGGTATTTTTCGATTTTTTCGAGCAGTGCCGGGATGGTCGGCTCGATGCCCAGGCTCACGCCAACCTTGACCTCGTCCTGCGTGCCGCCGAGCAACGTCTTGAGCGACTTGCCCTCCCGCTGGGCCTGCAGCTCCCACAGCGCGTTCTCGATACTGGCCTTGGCCAGGCGGTTGCCGACGATAAACGCGACCTTAGCCATAAATTCCGCCGGACCAACGATATCCTGGTGCAAGATGGCAGGCGCGATCATATTTTTGATGATATGCAGGCACGTCCCGTTATCCTCGGGATTATAGAGCGGCGCGTAAAAGGCTTTGCACTCGCCGTAGCCGACAAGGCCTTCCGAATAGACCTTTACGATCAGGGCATCGCGTTCCACAAAACGGGTAAAGCTGGTTTCGAAAGGGTGCACGAAAGGCGTTTTCACCCGGATAATATCGATACGGTCAATTCTCATCCTTATCTTATCCTCCCCGGCAAATATGCGGCCGTTCGTAAAGGCCAGCCGCTTGTGGCCTCCGGGGCTTTACGAACGACCGCAAATACGTCGCCTTAAAAACTAGCGCACAATCTCTTTCTTCTCATAAGTAAACTTATCCACTATTTCCGGAATAAGGTCAAACCCGATGCCCGGTCTGGCCGGGACTTCAACCATGGCGTTCTTGTCGATAGTGATCGGCGGCGTGATAAGGTCCTGATGCCAGTAGCGGGTTGAAGCGGGCAGATCGCCGGGGAATTTGTAGTTCGGCAGAGATGCTATGGCGATATTGTGGGCTCGGGCGATACCGGTATCCAGCATGCCGCCGCACCACACCGGAATATCATGGACCGCGCACAGGTCATGGACCTTCTTGGCCTGAGTCAGGCCGCCGACCCGCGCCACTTTGATATTGATGGTCTTGGTGCTGCCCAGCTCGATGGCGTGACGCGCGTCATCCACAGAGTGGATGCTCTCGTCCAGGCAGATCCTGGTTTTCATGACAGCCTGCAGCTTGGCGTGATCGACAATATCGTCATGAGACAACGGCTGCTCGATCATGATCATGCCCAGACAGTCCATTTCCTTGAACAGGTCGATATCCTTCAGGGTATAGGCGGAATTGGCGTCAGCCATGAGCATGATGTCGCCGAAACGCTTGCGGATGGCCTCCAGGTATTTGATGTCTTTGCCGGGCTTTATCTTTACCTTGACCCGGCGATAGCCCTCGGCCATGAACTGGTCCACCGCCTTCAGCAGCGCGTCGGGGCTCTCCTGAATGCCGATGCTGATCCCTGTTTCCACCTTGTCCCGCGTGCCGCCCAGCGCCTGGGACAGCGTGATATTCCTCTCCTTGGCGTACAGATCCCACAGTGCGCAGTCGAGGGCCGACTTGGCCATATTGTTGCGCCGGATCTGGGAAAACGGTTCAGCCAGTTCTTCCGGGTGGTTGATTTCCCCTTGGCTGAAGAGGATGGGAATAAGGAAATCGTTCAGCATATGCCAGCCGGTGGTGGTCGTCTCTTCGCTATACCAGGGGCTGGCGAAAGCGGGACAGTCGCCGTAGCCGACATGATCCTTGGTATGGAGCGCGGCAAGTATGAAATGCTTTTCCGCCATGGCCCCGAAGCTGGTCTCAAACGGAGTTTTAAATGTGACTTTCATCTTACGCAATACGATTTTTTCTATCTTCATGTCTTCTTCCTCCTCACACCCGTGTCAATTCATGCTCATGGCAGGGATCAGTCCTCCACCATGGTTGTAATCTTATTGGTCCTTCTAATCGTCAGGCTGGTCACCACCGACAGGCAGGCAGCCCCGATTAGGAACCAGAACGCCGCGTCGTACGAGCCGCCGAAGGCGCTGATCAAAAGGCCGATAATCAGCGGCGAGACAAAGCCGGCCGATTGCCCGCCGAAGTTGATCATGCCGGCGGCCGACCCGACCACTCTGCCGGGGAACATTTTCATCGGCAATGCCATTGTGGTCGCCAGTACGAAGGATTTAAAGAAATATACCAGGCACTGGAAAGCGATTACCGAGGTAATGGTTGCGGCATGGGCCATTAAATAAAGGAACACGGCGGTCATGGTTGCGCTGATTACCAGCAGGTATTTTTCTTTGCCGTCAAAGAAGCGGACCATGACCCAGCCGCCGATCGCCGTCGCGATCCCCGCGGCGATAAACGGGAAGGGCAACGCCATCCCGACCGCTTTCAGGTTCATGTGGCGCACGGTCAGAAGATAGGTTGGCATCCAGGAATCCAGCCCTTTATTCACCAGGCTGAGACCGAACCAGGTAATGACGAGCTGCCACATCAGCGGCATTTTAAGCAACGTTTTCGTGTCCACTTTTTCTTTAGCGGCCTTTTCCTGGCCTTCAATAGAGTGCTCCTGCTTATTCGAACGCACCATAAACCAATAAATGGCGACAAAGACGATGCCGGCGATGCCGATGGCGAAAAACATGTGCCGCCAACCGGCGTACAGGATCAGCGGGGCTACTATCATCGGCGCAATGGCGCTGCCGATATAGTTTGAAGACAAGAGCGCGCTTGTCATTTTGGGCCTTTCGATTTTGGAGAAATTCTCGGCTACCCCTTTTAAGCTGGCGGGCGGAAAGATGCCTTCGCCTAAACCGAAAACAAAGCGAATGACGATCAAAGATGCCAATGACCATGCCAAGCCGGTGATCATCGTGAAAACCGACCAGAAAAAGATTGCGATTATAATTACTTTTTTCGAGCCGAATCTATCGGCCAGCCAGCCGCCGGGAATCTGCATCAGCGAGTACCCGATGAAAAACGTACTCAGCACCACGCCCATCGCTTTAGGATCCAAGCTGAAGTCTTTGGCGATCGCCGCCATCGCAAAGCTTATCGCCGCCCGGTCGATATACGACACGCACCAACCAAGATATAAAAGTGCAAAAACGATATACTTCCCGGCACCCTTTTTAAGTGTGGTTCCCACAAACCTTCCCCCTTCTTGTATAGTCTACCTCACCAGCCAAGCAATCAATGATAAAGTTGTAAACCACGATTTATCCCCTAGGGATTTCTCTCTATTAATGCTATTATATAAACAACAAAACGACTTTAAATCGTCCTTATATCGTCTCGAAATACTTGGGGGATTGGAGAAAATCATGAGAGTAGGTATTGTTGGTCCGCTGGGCATTGTTGATAAATTCATCCTGATCATCAAACATGAATTCCCGCAAATCGAGCCTGTGAAGTTCCTGTACAAGGAATATGCCGAAGTTCCCGGCCTCATTGCTGGCCCGCAGTCGCACCTGGACGCCATTCTGTTCGCCGGCGCCACCCCCCTTTCGTACGCGGAAAAGCATGTCAAGCAGCTAATCCCCTGGGAATTCGTCCCGCGCAGCGGCAGTTCGCTGCTCAGAGTGCTGCTGCAGATCGCTCTGTCGAAAAAATACGATATCCGCCGGCTAAGCACCGACCTGTACGACGTGGAACAATTGTCGGAAACCTATGAGGAAATCGGCATAGCCAAGAGTGATTTCCAAATATATACCGTGAACAAAACGCCCATTGACGACGAGTACATCGACTACGTATGCGCCTTTCACGAGCAACACTTTTTGTGCAATCAGGTTTCCTGCTGCATAACGGCATTGTCCACCGTCCACGAGCGATTGAAGGCCAAAAACATCCCCTGCTTCCTGGTCGACCCAACCGCCAACGTCATCCGCCAGACACTGCACAAAATGCAGCTCAATCACCTGGCTCAGGTCAGCCAACAGAGCCAGATTGTGGCCATCTGCGTCCGAATAGATTTCCCTGACGAGTATTCGCTTTTCAGGGATAGCGAGTACCAATATAATATCGCTAAAACCAATGTGGCCAGGCATATATATCTTTTCGCCCAGCGGGTGCAGGCCGCGACTATTGAAGTCGGGGCGCGGGAGTTTCTGCTTTTCTCCACAAGGCAACTGCTGGAAAGTGTGACCGAAAACTATGAAAAGATCGATCTTCTGGAAGCGGTACGGAAAAACACCGCCAATACGATAAGCCTTGGCGTAGGATATGGCCAAACCGCCCAGGAGGCGAAGGCCAGCGCCGGTCTGGGTATGGAACGGGCCAGCAAGCTTGGCGGCAATACTGCCTTCATAGTTTACAACCGCAACAAAACAATCGGCCCGATCCGCACGGGCGAGGAAACCCGCCAGAAATCACCTAACCGTAAGATCGACGGCAATCTGCTCGCCATCTCCGAAAAGTCCGACCTTAGCATCAATACCATTTTCCAATTGCACAGCATCCTGGAACGGCAGGGCAAAACGCGCTTTACCGCCGCTGAACTTGCGTCCCTGGCAGGAGTTACCCCCCGGACCATGAACCGGATTTTGGCCAAACTGGCGCTGCACGGGTTTTGCATCGAGGTCGGCAGGCGCGTACTCACTAAAGGCCGGCCTTCACGCATCATCGAGCTCAGCATTCCTTAAACCCTAAATAGCCCTTCCGACAGCTAAAGCAAAAAAGCAGCCCGCTCTTAGATATGCATTTGCTTCATTGCAAGAATGCACCTTACGCAAAGCGTAAGGTGCATTCTTGTCTACGGCCGTCAGGCCGGCTGGATAAAAACCTCCATTACTCCACCGCAGACCATGCCGTCCGCCGCAGCCACATCGTTGAGCAAATTCACCTGGTACAACACCGGCCGGCCGTCGTCGAGCACCTGCAGCGCCTTAAGCCTGACCTCGGCCTCCGCGCAGCCGCCGCCGATCGTGCCGCTAACACGCCCATCGGCCGACACGACCATTTTCGTTCCCGCTTTCCGGGGCGTCGACCCCCGGGTTGTTATTATTGTTACCAAGGCGACCCGATCCCCGTTCGCCCGGGCTGTGGATAAGGCCCTCAGCACTTCGTCCATTCCTGCCCCTCCCCGGCAGCGAGTTTCAGCGGTCTTAGCGAACCACCGCGAAAGACGGCGATGATTTCGGCGACGATGCTTACGGCAATTTCCGCCGGAGTCGTCGCGCCGATATCGAGGCCGATCGGCGCCCGGAGACGCCCGAGATGGTCCGGGGAAAACCCTTCCTCCGCCAGCATGCTCAGTATGCCGGCAACACGGCTGCGGCTGCCGATCATGCCGATGTATTTCGCCCCTGACCCGATCGTTCCCCGCAGGCAGTCGAGATCGTAACGGTGCCCGCGGGTCACAATGATGACCGCCGTCTGGTCGTCGACGGCAACATCGCCGTCGGCTATCGCCGCGGCGAAATCCTTGCAGATAACCTTGTCGGCCCCGGGAAAGCGGGTTTTACCGGCAAATTCCGGCCGGTCGTCGATCACCGAAACCCGAAACCCGACATGGCGCAGGATATCCGCGAGCGCAACGCTGATGTGCCCGCCGCCGAAGACTACCGCGTTTGCCTCCCCGGCCCAGCAATCCCAAAACAACGTGAAGTCTCCCCCGTAATCGACCGCGAAGACTGTCGGCGCTCCAAACGCCCCGGTCTTTATGCGTTCGACCACGGCGGCGGTAAATTTTTCGTCGATCAGGCAGCCGTCCGCCGTACCGTCCGGCAACAGCGCCATCATCTGCCCGACTGCCGCGGCATGGGCCGCCGGAGCCCCGATTAAGGTGACCGTGTTAACACGCCCGCCCTGGTCGACTATCTGGCTGATTCTACGAAAAAGCTGCATTTTATATCCCCTTCGCTAAGCATCAACAAGGCTTCAAGCACTCCTCCCGCCACCGCCCGGGCCTTGTCGCTGATTGCCGAACAGTATTCCGGGTTGCCCCGCGGGTCGACGTCGCCGATCTTAAGCGCCGTTTTCACACGGCAGCCGTCGCGGATGAGCCCGCGCAACACGCCGCTTATCGCCGTCCGGACCGGGATCTCCGGCGGCGGCGCCTGATCGTCGCCGGCCTCCCTCACCCAGCCGACAATTTCGCCGGCGGCAACCGTATCGCCGATCCGCCGGCCAGAACGGAAAACGCCGCCGGCCGGCGCCCGCAGCAGGCGTTCGTGGGAGTAGCCGTTGACCGGGTCCGGCTCCCCGGTATCGGCCAGGGCAAAACCATCGACAATCACCCGGCCGAGATAGTGCCCCCGCTTGGTCTCGACAACCGCGTGGACATCCCGGCCGGCGCAATAGCCCGGCCCCAGCGCGATCACGAACTTAGCGTCCTTTATGCGCGTTCCCTGATTCTTCTTCGCCATCGAGGCGTCGACCAACACCGCCGGGCGCATTGCCTTAACCAGTGTCCCGGCCGGGTCGACCGTTACCGGGATTATCCCCTGACGCCGCAGGATGGCTATGTCACGTTCGTTCTCCGCCAGCGCCGCGGTCACGCCTTCGACCGCGACCCGGCCCTCATAGACGGCTTCGGCGAATGACACCGTCCGCCGCACTACCAACGGCTGCGCAAGCTCGGTCATCACCGGCACCCAGCCGGCGCGGTGCAGCCGGTGGGCAACACCGCTGGCCAGATCGCCGGCCCCTTTTATCAAAATCAACGGCTCTTTCATTGATCCACCACCTTTTCCCGGCTGCGGAAAACCGCGACAAGCTAGGCGCCCGCCGACAGGTAGCTTTCCTGGACGATCTTGTCCGCCTGCAGTTCGGCGGTGGAGCCTTTCAGAATGATGCCGCCCTTCTGGAGAACATAGCCGCGTTCCACGACCGCCAGCGCCTTCTGGGCGTTCTGCTCCACCAGCAGGATGGCGAGATTTTTTTCCCGCTTTATCCTGCCGATGACCTCGTATACCTCATTGACCAGCGCCGGCGCGAGCCCGAGCGACGGTTCATCCATCAGCATCACCTGCGGGTCGGCCAGCAGCGCCCGGCCGATGCCCAGCATCTTGCGCTCCCCGCCGCTCAGCGTGCCGGCTTTGCGGTGATAGCGCTCCCCGAGCCGGGGAAAAATGGCGAGCACCTCGGCCAGCCTGGCCTTGATTTTTTTCTTGTCGGCTTCGTAATAAGCGCCCATGAGCAGGTTATCGGCTACCGTCATCCTGGGAAACAGCCCCTCCCGCTCGGGAACGATAGCGATGCCGCTTTCGATGACCTTGTGGGACGGCAGCGTGTCGATCCGCCGGCCGTTGAAATGCACTTCCCCGCTCACCGGGCTGACCATGCTTATGATCGTCTTGAGCACGGTGGTCTTGCCGGCGCCGTTAGCTCCCAGCAGACAGACCGCCTCCCCCTTGCCGACATTGATGGTCACGTCCATCAGCATGGGAATCGTTCCGTAAACGGTACTGACGTTGCGAAGTTCCAGCATGATTAACCTCCCAGGTACGCCCGGCGGACTTGTTCGTTCTTGCACACTTCGCCGAAGCAGTCATCGGCGATCTTTCGTCCGGCGTTCAGTACGACGACCCTCTGACAGATGCTGGAGATTACCGCCATGTCGTGTTCGATGATGATCATACTGATCCGGTGATCTTGCTGCCTTATCCTACCGATGTCGCCGATTATTTGGCCCGTCTCCTCGGCGTTCAGCCCGGCGGTGGGCTCGTCGAGCAGCAGCAGGCGCGGCCGGCCGACGATGGCGCGGGCGATTTCGATGCGCCGCCGGTCGATGAGCGGAATGGCGGTGACCGGTTCGTACGCCCTGGCCACCAGCGCCGGGTTGAAATGGTGCAGGATTGCCAAACCGTCGTCGATGTCCCTCGCCATTTCCCGGCGGCAGCGGGCCGGCTGCAGTATCGCCTGCCACCACGTCGCCTTCTGGCGGCTGTAAAGGCCAAGCAGGATATTGTCCATGACGCTGAGATTCAGGCACAGCCGGTTGGTCTGAAAAGTCCGCGCGATGCCTTTTTGCCTGACGACATCGGGTCCGGCGCCGGTTATATCCCGCTGCTCAAAAACGATCTTCCCGCCGGTCGGCTTATAGATGCCGCTCACCAGATTGAGGAAAGTAGTCTTCCCCGAACCGTTGGGGCCGATCAAGCCGATCACTTCGTCGCCGATGGCAAAGTCTACCTCGTCGACGGCTTTCAGGCCGCCGAAGTTGATGGTTAACGCCTCGGTCTGCATCACGTTCATCGCGTCCCGGCCCCCCTTTCCTCCGCCGTCATGCAGGCTTGCCCGCCCGTCGCCTCGGCGGGCAGGTAGCCCCTGATCCTCTTCGGCAGCAGCCCCTGAGGCCGGGAAAGCAGGATGACGATCAATATCACGCTGTACATCAGCATCCGGTAGTCGGCGAAATCGCGGAGCTTCTCGTCGACGATGGTGAGCAGCAGGGCGCCCAGCACCACGCCGACCACATTGTCCATGCCGCCGAGCAGAACCATGCAGATGAACACCAGCGACTTGCTGAAATCAAAGTCCTCCACGCCGATAAAGCTGGTGTAGTGGCCGTAAAGCCCGCCCGCGATCCCCGCGAACGCCGCCCCCAGGGCGAACGCCACCAGTTTTGTGCTGGTCAGATCGATTCCCTGGGTTACCGCGACGATCTCGTCCTGCTCAATGGCGTTCCAGGCCAGGCCGACCCGGGAGTTGTACAAGCGCGAGGCTGCCGCCATCGCCAGGCCGAGCAGCAGGAATACAAGATAGAAGTAATTGGCCTGATACGGCAGGGAAAATCCCGGCAGCGCCAGCGAGTCGCGCAGCGAAGCCCCGCCAAGGGTGTAGGCCGGTATCCCGGGGACGCCGTTCGGCCCTCCCAGCCAGCTGGTATTGATAATCATTAGGGTGAAGATTATCTGCATGGCGATGGTGATAAGCGACAGATAATATCCCCGCGTCTTGAGAGCCGGAAATCCGAACACCACCCCCAGGGCCGCCGCCGCGACCGTGCCGGCCGCCGTCGCCAGCCACGGCGAAATTGCGAACTTCGTGGCCAGCAGCGCGGACGCATACGCGCCGGTGCCGAAGAAAGCGGCAGTGGCAAAATTGACCATCCCGGTGCTGCCGACCTGGAAGTTCAACCCCAGGGCGACAATGCTGTGGATGCCGCCCATCACGAGAACGTGCAGCAGATAGCTGTTGCCGCTGAACAGAAAAGGCAGTAGAACAACAAATAATATAACCACGGCCAGGGAAGACCGGCGGTGTTCGTTCATCGCCGCGTAGACCGTCTCCATCTGGCAGCGTCGTTCCCCCAGCACGATCAGGCTCAGGGCCACGACGAGCACCGCCAGCGCCACCGCCAGCGAACCCACCAGGGCGGTGAACAACAGCGCGCAACCTAGCAGACTGACGCCCCAGGCCAGCAGCCTCTGTCTTGTGAATAATGCTGTATTAGGCATGTTATCCCCCTAAACGGTCCGAATGGATCATACTTTCTCCACCGTTTTGTCGCCGATGATGCCTTCCGGGCGGAACAGGATGAATACGATAACCATGACAAACGCCGCCACGCTGGCGTAGGCCGTGCCGCCGGGGATAAAGGCGCTGACGAAAACCTCGATGAAAGCGATCAGCATGCCGCCGGCGATCGCCCCGTACAGGCTGCCAAGCCCGCCGACCACCGCCGCGCTGAAGCCTTTCAGTCCGTACATCGAGCCCATATCGAACCGCACCACGTCAAAATAGGATGCCACCAGGAAGCCGCCGACGCCGAGAATAAACCCGCCGATCAGGAAAGTGGCCACAATGCAGTACCGCCAGTTTACGCCCACCATGATGGCGGCCTCCCGGTTTTGAGACACGGCCTGGATGGACATCCCCAGCTTCGTTTTATTGACGAACCAGTACAGGATGCTGACGAGAACGACGGTCGCCGCCATGATGATTACATGTTTCTCGGTAAGCACCACGCCGCTGGTCAGGACTTCGTTCGGCAGCAACTGGGGAAAGGTCTGGGGATTTCTGCCCTGGGGGTAAAATATCCCGATAAGCTCGCGCAAGGCGATGCCGGCGGCGATCGTACTGAGCAGGGGCATCAAAGCGCTCTTGCCCGCAAAAGGTTTGATCGTCACCCGGTATATCAGCAGCATGACCAACGCCGTCACCACGCTGCCCAGCGCAACCACGACCACCGTGCCGACCGCGTGCGGCAGAAAGGCATCGAGCGCGGGCAGCAGCACGGTCATGCTAGCCAGAGCCATGATGCTGAACGCCCCGAAAATCGCCACATCGCCGGCGGAAAACACGACTACGTCCATGACGCCGAAAAACAGGGAAAAGCCGATGGCGATGAGGGAATATGTACAGCCCAGCATGACGGCGTTAATGATCTGGGACAAAATCAGCGACAATTGATCCACCTTCCTTCTTTACAGATGCGCCGGCACGGCGTTCATTCTTTCCCGGCGACGGCCTGCACCGCCTTGACGATGGCCGCGTAACCCGTGCAGCGGCAAAGATTGCCCCGCAGATACTCCCGGATTTCCTCCTCGGTCGGCTGGGCGTTTTCCGCCAGCAGCGACGCGGCCGACATCAGCATGCCGGGAGTGCAAAAGCCGCACTGAACAGCGCCGTGCTCGACAAAAGACTTCTGGAGCGGGTGAAGGTTGCCGGGCTTGCCCAGGCCTTCCGCCGTAACGACTTCCTGACCGTCGGCCGATACCGCCAGCATAAGACAGGACAATACCGTCCGGCCGTTCAGGAGCACGGTGCAGGCGCCGCATTCGCCGATGCCGCAGCCGTACTTGACGCCCATCAGGCCGAGTTGATCGCGCAGCACGTTGAGCAGCAGGTCGTTGGGCCTGACATACAGTTCCCGCTCTTTACCGTTGACCGTCAAACTGATCCGGTTTTTTGTCATCGCGCGTCTCCTCCCGCCCGCCGCCAGGCCGCGGCCAGAGCTTCTTCCAGCATCACCGCGCTCACCTGCCGGCGATAATCGCCGGTGGACCGGCGGTCGTCGATCGGCTTGATAAGCCCGGCCGCCGCCTGGGCCGCCGCCTCGAACAGCGCCGTCGTGGCCTCGCGGCCGGCGAGCATCGCTTCGACCGCCGGCAGCCGCAGCGGCGTCGGTCCCACCGAGCCGAAGGCGACGCGGCAGCGGCGGCAAACGTCCCCGTCCCGCTCCAGCAATACCGCCACATTTATCTTCGCGATATCGGCCGCGACCCGTCCCAGCTTCAAAAAACTGCTGCCGGTGTCATCGGCCGGCGTGGCCAGCTTTACGGCGGTTATCAATTCGTCCGCGGCCAGCATCGTCTGCCCCGGCCCGGTAAAGAATTCGGCCAGCGGCAGCGTACGTTCGCCCCCTGTGCCGGCCAGCGTGACCGTTGCGTCGAAAACCAGCAGCGGCGGCGCGGTATCGGCGGCGGGGGAAGCATTGCCGAGGTTGCCGCCGATGGTTCCCATATTGCGCACCGCCGGCGCGGCCATGGAACGCACCGCCTCATACAAGGCGCTGTAGCGCTCTTTCACGGGGCCGCTGGCCTGGATTTCCGCCAGACTGGTCAGGGCGCCGATATTCAGGCCGTCGGCCTCGGCCCGCAGATAGCGCAATTCGCCCGCGTTCCGGATGTCGATAAGATAATCGCATCTAAGCACGCCGGTTTTCATTTTGACCAGCAGATCGGTGCCGCCGGCCAATACTTTCGCTTTCTCCCGGTAGCTGGCGAGGCAATCGAGCGCCTCCCGGACGGTAGAGCAAGGCACGTATTCAAAATCGGCAGCCAGAATCTTACTGTCTGTCAGCATGCGTGCCACCTCCCGTCAATGCCGCCAGCACTCGCTCCGGGGTGATGGGCAGCTCATAAAAGCGAACGCCGATGGCGTTATAGACCGCGTTGGCGTAGGCGGAGGCTACCGAATTGAGCGCAGCCTCCCCGATCCCCTTCGCCCCGAACGGCCCCGTCGGCTCGTAGGTGTCGGCGAAGTAAACCTCGAGGTTTTCCCGCAGCGGCATTTCGCAGCTTGTGGGAATCTTGTTGTCGGTGACGAAACCGCGGCATTCCAGGTGGCCCGTGGCCGGATCGTTCTCCGTCGATTCGTAGGCCGCGTAGCCCAGGCCCCGCGAGAGCGACCCGATCAACTGCCCGGCAAGCATATCGGGATTGATCGGCGTTCCCGAGTCCGACAACATCAGCGCCTTGGGAACGCGTACGATCCCTGTCCGCGTATCTACCTCCACCTCGATGAAATGAGTTACGAAGCAGGGCGGACAGTTTTTCTGCCGGTAGCTGTCGGTGGCCGCGATCGTCCCCCAGCTGTATATCTGCGCCAACTTGGCCACCTCGCCGATGGTAAGCCGCTTCCGCTCATACCCCTTAACTTGGACGACGGTGGCGTTCTCGGCGGGAATGAATGCCAGATCGAGAATCTCGGGATCTTCGTCGAGAATGCGGCCGGCATATTCGAGCAGCTTGCGGCGCACCTGCCTGGCCACGTGCAGGACGGCTCCGCAGCCGCAGTATACGCCGCGGGTGGCGTGGGTGTTCACGTCATAGCCCGTCGTCCTGGTGTCGACCCTGGCCAGGTCGACTTTATCATAGGGCAGCTGCAATACCTCCGCCACAATCTTCACGGCGGCTTCCCCGGTGCCCCCGCCCAGGTCCATGACCGGCGTCAGGACGTCGACCGATCCGTCCTCGTTGATCTTGACGGTGGCGCTGGAATAATCGATGACCTCGCCCGGCTTGGGGCCGCCGGTGCCGGAAGTGTGGAAGCCGCGGGCAACCCCGATGCCCCGGCGGTATCGGCCGCTTTTCGCTGCCGGCGACTGCCGCCCGCGCCAGTTGGGTTTCGCAGCCCCCACGGCCAGCATCTCTTCCACACCGCAGCTCTTAATGATCGATTTCACCGTCGGGCCCTGGCCCCAGAACTCGTCGCCGGTGCCGACGTAGTTTTTACGACGGAACTCGACCGGGTCGAAGCCGCATTCATGGGCGATGATGTCGATATGCGACTCTACCGCGAAATTGACCTGCGGGTTGCCGTAGCCCTGCATCGCGCAGGCCGGAACCTTGTTGGTGTAGACGGATTTGCCGGCAAAGGAAAAATCCTGCCATTTATACAGGGAAGCATACCAACCCGCCATACACCCCAGCAGGGGATAAGCGTTCACCTGATGCGCGCCGATATCGACCAGGGCGTTCATCTCGGCCGCCACGATGCGGGCGTCTTTGGTCACGCCGACTTTCAGCCTGATCTTCGCCGGGAACTTCACGTGGTCGTACATATCGTCTTCGCGGCTGGAGACTAGTTTAACCGGCTGCCCGGCCTTCAGCGCCAAGGCCGTGCAGATGGGAATTATCGAATTCATTTGTATGCTTGAGCCGAAGGACCCGCCCAGAGCCATCTTCTTCACATTGACCTTGCTGAGCGGAATGTCGAAAATCTGTCCCACCAGTTGGCGGACATTATGAATGGTCTGCGTCGTAACCCACAGCGTGACGCCGCCGTCATGCTCAGGCTGGCAGACAGCCGTTTTGGGCTCCATCTGGAGATGATACACGCGCGGCAGGCTGTATTCGCGTTCGATGACATAGTCAGCTTTGGCGAACCCCGCCGCCGGGTCGCCGATCACTATATTGCGCTCGCAGGCAATATTGCTGTTTACTTTTACGGTTTCGTCGCCTAACAGGACTTCCTCATATAGCGGCGCCGCCGCCGGCGACATCGCGAACTCGGCGTCCAGCACCGCAGGCAGAACGCGGTATTCGACCTTCAACGCCTGCAGGGCGCGAAACGCCAATTCCTCCGTTTCCGCCGCCACGGCGGCGATAGCCTCGCCCACATGCCGGGCGCGCCGGGGCAACACGCGGCGGTCCCGGTAGGTTTTTTCGGGAATGCTCACCGTACGCTCGTTATAAATGAAATCGGGAACATCGTCAGGCACGAGGCAGACCGCTCCCATCGCTTCGGCCGCGCTCGTATCGATGCCGACGATGTCGGCGTGGGGGTAAGGACTGCGTAACGTTACGGCATGAAGCATATTGGGGATCACCACGTCGCTGGCAAAGGCTTCCCTGCCGCAGACTTTAGCGACCGCATCTTTTCTTGGCAACACTTTGCCGATTACCCGGAAATTCATTCCATTCCCCCCTTTGCTTCTCGGCAAGCCGGCCGGTTCCGCGCGGGCTTTTCCGACCGGCGGCGCCATCGCCGCCGGTCGGCATCGCCCGTCAGACCGGGTCCGGACTATTGGGCGCCCGGCAGTTTCCGTTTGCCGCTTTTATAATCGGAAGCTTCCCAATCAACCCATTTGCCGTCTTGAACGACATAGATGGTGCTGACAATATTTTTCGTCTGGCCGACTTCGTTGAAGACCGTCTTGCCGAGCAAGCCGTCGAGTTCCGTCTTGGCGACGGCGTCGACCAGCGCTTTGCGGTCGGGACCGGCCTTCTTCAGTGCGGCGATGATGATGTTGGCCGCGTCGTAGGCGTACGGGCCGTAAGCGCCGTAAGGCTCCTTGAAGCCGGCTTTCCCGTAGGCTTCGACAAATGCCTTGCCGCCCGGCATCTTGCTCACGTCTTTACCCGGCTTGGTGGCGACAACGCCCTCAGCCACTTCCTTGCCGGCGGTCTCGATGTACTTGGCGTCCATGATGCCGGAAATGCCGACCAGCAACGTGTCCTTCATCCCCAGTTCGCTGGCCTGACGGCGCGCCAGCGCGCCTTCCATCACAACGCCGCCGAAATAAATGCCGTCAACCCCCACGGCCTTGATCTTGCTGAGAATCGGCCGGAAATCGGTCTGCCCCACCTGAATTTCGTCGACAGACACAATCGAGGTGCCGGGATACTTTTTCACTTCATCGGTCCAAGCCTGAGTGTTGCTTTTGCCATAAGTGCTGGTGTCGGAAATTATCGCCCATTTCTTGCGTCCCAGATCGCTTACGACGAACTTGGCCAGTGGCGCGTTCTCCTGCGACTGGGTAGGCGCCACCCGGGTCACGAACGGATAATTCTCTTTAACCGTCAGCTTGGGGGATATGGCTCCCCAGATCAACAGGTTCATGCCCGCGGACTTGAAAATCGGAATGGTTGCTTCGGCAACCGGCGAATTCCAGTGTCCGGATACCGCCACGATGCTTTTGTCGGCGACGATTTTCTGGGCTACCGAGGCGCCCGTCGCCGGGTTGGAGGCGTCGTCCAGGTCGACCACTTCCAGCTTATAGGGCAGCGCGCCCGTGGCGTTGGCCTGTTTGACCGCCAGCTGGAAAGCGTTGCGGGCGCCGACGCCCTGCATGGCGTTGGGGCCGGTCAACGGGCCGATGAACGCGATTTTTACAGTCTTTTTATCGGCGGCCGGCTCTTTTCCCCCACAGCCGGCCAGAAGGGCCGTCAGCAAGAACAATACAGTCATAATTACGGTTACCCTGCGCATCCGCAAACTCTTCATAATCTTTCTCCTCCTTCTTTTCCCCTTATCCTCATCAGTCGCACCCGCTTATGTCCGCCGTTTCCCCCTCCTTTTCGCCTAATCCCTATGTTACTTGCGGAATTTCATCGTGGTGAACACTTGCTCGGCCGTGGCCGGCAGCGAGGTAATCCTGGCGCCGACCGCGTCGCGGATAGCGTTGGTGATGGCCGGGGCCATCGCGTTGCTGGACGGCTCACCGACGCCCTTAGCCCCGTAAGGGCCAATGCCGCTCTCCGTCTCGACCATGATCGTCCCGATATCCGGCAAATCCATAGCCGTGGGAATGAGATACTCCGTAAAAGACCTGGTCTGCAGATTCCCCTGGCTGACCATCAGGTTTTCCATCAGCGCATAACCGACCGAGATCGCGCCGCCGCCTTCCAGCTGGCCCTCGGCGTTAAGCTTGTTGATGGTTTTCCCGACGTCGAAACAGGCGATAGCCTTCTCCAGAGTCACCTCACCGGTCTCAGTGTCGACAGCCACCTCCACGGCGTAAGCGCCAAAAGTGAAATCGGCGAACGTCTGGCCAGTTATCAGTTCGGAAACCGGCACCGTCGTGAAAGGAGCGTTGAACTGGGCTTCGCTGTATAGTTCGTCGCCGTCGGACGAACAATGCCCCACCACCGTTTTGAGTGGCAATACTTTATCCGGCGCGGTGGCATCCGCGATCGTCTCGTCGGCCAGCCGCAGGTCGGCGGGCGAGGAGTTCAGCAGCGCCGCCGCCTTCTTGATTAGCCGGTCTTTAAGCTCGCGGGCGGCTTTTAGCGTGGCGTTGCCCGACATATACAGCTGCCGCGTGGCGGTCGAAGTTCCGGCCAGCGGGGTCAACGCCGAATCGGCGATATACATCTTGATTTTGTCCATCGGCACTCCCAGCTCCTCGGCCACGATCTGGCAAAGAGCCTGCGCCTGGCCGGCGCCGAGGTCGGGGACCCCGCAGCGCAGCAGCACGCTGCCGTCCAGCTCCAGCTTGACGTACGAACGCGATGTGTCATGCAAAAAAGTCAGCCGGCCGTAGCTCATCATCCCGATCGCCAATCCCCGGCCGATCTTCACCGGGCTGTCGCCAGCCTCGCGCGGCGGACCAAGAGCCTCCCACGCTCTGCCGGCCAGTTCGCCCAGGACCAGCTCGCGGTCGTAGGCATACCCGGTGGCCAGGGAATCGCCCTTTTGCAAACAGTTCAGTTCGCGGATGGTCACAGGGTCGATGCCCAGTTGCCGCCCCAGCTCGTCGATCTGTGATTCATACGCGAAGTTCGGCTGTATCGCCCCGAAGCCCCGGAAAGCGCTGCTGAAGGGATTGTTGGTCAGCGCCGCCACCGCGTCCACTTTGACGTTGGGGATATTATAGGGCCCCGCGGCATTTACCGTGGAATACAGCAACACCCATGGGCTGAGATATGTGTAAGCGCCGGCGTCGGCTATGAGTTCGACCTCGGCGGCCACCAGCCGGCCGTCCCGCATGGCGCCGATTTTGTTGCGGATGGTGAACGGGTGCCGCTTGCTATGGGCCAGCAGCGACTCTTCCCGCGTATAGGTGAGCTTGACCGGGCGCCCGGTATACCAAGTCAGGAGCGCAAGAAAGCTCTCCACAGTAATGTCCTCTTTCCCGCCGAAACCGCCGCCCACCCAGGTGCCGATGACGCGCACCCGGTTGTGCGGCACCCCCAGCACCTCGGCCACGGTGCGGAAATGCTCGATAACCTGGGTCGACACCCTGATAGTGACCACGCCGTGTTCGTCGATCCAGGCCACTCCCGACTCGGGCTCGAGATAAGCATGGTCGCTGAAGGGCATGCGGTATGTGTTCTCAATGACGACATCGGCCGCCTTGAATGCCGCGTCGACGTCGCCTTTGCGGATCTTGAAGCGGGACACCGCGTTGGTGTCGTTTTCACCCACGCAGTACGCGCCCGGCTTCAACGCCTCCACGGGATCGAAAACACCGGGCAGCTGTTCATATGTCACCTCGATAAGGTCGAGCGCCGCCTCGGCCGCCTGTTCGCTGTCGGCCGCCACCAGGGCGATCGGCTCGCCCACGTAGCGCACCTTCTTTTCCGCCAGCACCCGGTACAGCCCTTCGAACTGCGCACCGACATCGGTGCTCTGCCCAAACTTGGCCCGCAGGTTGTTGTTGGGCACATCGGCGGCGGTCAGTACCGCCTTTACGCCCGGCGAGGCTTTCGCCCGCGCCGTGTCGACCGCCAGAATGGCGGCTGCCGGGTACCGGCTGCGCAGCACCTTCGCGTACAGCATGCCGGGCATTGCGAAATCGTCGGCGTAAACAACAGTGCCCTTGACCTTCGGCCATGCGTCGAATTTCGGCAACCCTTTGCCCACGATGCTCGTTTTCATGTCACGCCTCCTTCCTATGCCCGTTCCTGCTCGGCCGCGTCGCCGTAAGCGACGGCCCAAACGGCATCCACGATCTTTTGATAGCCGGTGCAGCGGCAAAGATTGCCGGACAAAGCCTCGCGGATCTCGGCCCGGGTGGGTTGCGGGCTGCGCTGCAGGAACCCCCTGGCGGCAATTAGCATCCCCGGGGTACAGAAACCGCATTGCACCGCGCCATGCCGGGCGAAGCTATCCTGCAGCCGCGCCGCCAGCGGATCGCGTTCCAGGCCCTGCAGCGTCCAGACTTCCCGGCCGTCTGCCTGGGCCGCCAGCACGAGGCAGGACTTGACGACCTTGCCGGCAAGCACCAGCGTGCAGGTGCCGCATTCTCCCATGCCGCAACCGCATTTGACATCGGTCACGCCGCACTGCTTGCGCAGAAAATCCAGCAACGACTCTTCCGGCGCGACCGCCGCCCGAATATCAGCGCCGTTAACCGTCACCTTTATCGCTACTTGCTGCTTGAACTCCATAATTGGCACCCCCTTATGCCCGGACGGCTTCAAGCGCCCGCCGCAGCAGCACGCCCGCCAAGTGAGTCCGGTATTCCTTCGATGCCCGCAGATCGCTGATCGGGCTGATCTCGCCACGGACGATCTCTGCGGCCTCGGCCAGCGTCGCCGCGTCGATGGCGCGGCCCTGAAGATATTCTTCGGTCCGTCTTGCCCTCAAGGGCGTCGGGCCCACCGCGCCGAGTGCGACACGGGCCCCGGTTACGACGCAGCCGTCCTGTTTGACAGCCGTCGCCACCGTAATCAGCGAAATCGCCATTGCCCGCCGCAGGCCGTTCTTGATGAACCAGCTTCGCCGTGCGGCGTCGCGCGGAAAGGTTATCGCGGTAATCAGCTCGTCGGCGGCGATCGCCGTCTGATACGGACCCCGCCACAACTCGCACAGTGGCACTTCGCGCTTGCCGGCAGCCCGGCTGGCCACAGTGGCCGAAGCGTCGAGCGCCAGCAAGGGCACCGCGCTGTCCGCAGCCGGCGAGCCATTGGCCAGGTTTCCGCCGACAGTCGCCCGGTTGCGCACCAGCGGGTCGGCAAACTGGCGGCAAGCACGCCACAAGGCGACGGCTTCCTGCTCAAGCAGCGGCGAGTGCAGCATTTCGTCGATGGTCGTCAGCGCCCCGATGCGGATGCTGCCGCCATCGGCGTCCACGCCGCGCAGTTCCCCCAGGCCGCTGATATCCATCAGCACACAGTCGGCCAATTCTTTAGCCCTCATATCGGGCAGCAAGTTGGTACAGCCCGCCGCGATACGGACTTTTCCGCCCCCCTGGCGCAGTATCTCCAGACCTTCGTCCACGGTGGCGGGCGCAACATAGCGATACTTCGTCATAGTCCCGCTCCTCTCCAAGTTTTTGCCTACACCGGCAGTCTTTCAGGAGTCCGGTTAAACTACTCCCGGCTTGGTCGAAGCCAGGTGGTACGCCGGCGTGATCTTAGCGCTGGCAGCGCCTTCGATAGCGATCAGCTCCCGGCAAAGCGCCTCCCGGTTGGCCTCGACGTATTGGGTGGCCGCGATCAGGCCGATGCTGGCGATGACTTCGCCTTTGCCGTGAAACACCGGCGTGGCGATGGCCGATACTCCGGGCTCCAGCTCTTCCAGGCAGAAGGCGATCCGGGTACGGGCGATATCGGCCAGCTCGGCCGTGATATCGGCCAGTTCGGTCTTGGTATGCTCGGTAAATTTCGTCAACGTCTCTTTCGGAAACAGCGACTCGATCACGCGTGGCGGCTGAAAGGCCAGAATCGCCTTCGCGGCCGCCGTGCAGTGCAGCGGCATCCGCTGCCCCACATGGACAAAATATGTGTTTCTGCTGTCGGACGGCTGCCTGGTATACACGCAATACACCTGGCCGGCGTCGAAGCGGCATAGATGCGTGTACAGGCCGGTGCGCTGGGCCAGCAGATCGCAGTGCTCCCGCAGCAAACCCACCGGGTCCTGACCGGCAAGGAAACGGCTGCCCCACTGCATCGACCGCGGCCCGAGGCAGTATTTTTTAGTTGCCTCATCCTGGCTGAGCAAGCCGTGGGTTACCATCTCCCGCAGCATGCGGTGGAGCGTCCCCTTGCTGAGCTGAGTCCTTCTGGCCAGCTGACTCGTGCCCAGCCCGGTCAAGCCTTCCTCACTGACGATGTCCATCACTTCCACAAAGCGGTCGAGCCATTCCACAATACCACTACCTCTCAAAACAATATCAAAGCAATCGTAAATGCTCTATCTAGTAACCGGTTTGACCAGCCATCCGCCGGGCCCGCCCTGAACCACGCCGTCCTTGGCGATTTTCCGGCCCCGTAAATATGTTGCCACCGGCCAGCCCTTAATCTTCATGCCGTGGTAGGCGGTAAGCGGCTGCTTGCTATGCAGCCTTTCGTTCCGTATTTCCTGTTCCATATTCATGTCGACCAGCACGAAATCGGCATCCGCCCCCGGCGCGAGACTGCCTTTCCGGGGAAAAAGATTAAAGAGCCTGGCAGGGTTTTCGGCCATCTTCTCGACCACGAAGGGCAGGGTGATCGCCCCCCGGCTTACTTCCCCCAGCATCAGCGGCAGCATGGTTTCGACGTCGCACATGCCGGCCGGGATACTGAACAGATCGCCCTGCTTTTGCGCCACCATATGCGGCGCGTGGTCCGAGCACACCAGCGCTATCGTACCGGCCCGCAGTCCCGCCCACAGCGCCAGCCTGTCCCGCTCGCCCCGCACCGGCGGATAGACCTTCATGACCGGCCCGACGCGGTCGAAATCCTTGTCTTCGAGAAACAGGTAATGCGTGCACGTCTCCGCTGTAACCGGAAGTCCCTGCGCCTGGGCCTCGGCCACCAGCTCCACCCCCTCGGCGGTGGACATATGGGCGATATGCAGCCTGGCGCCGGTGGCCCGACTGTAGGATATAGCGATCTTGATCGCCACCTCTTCGGCCACATTGGCCCGCGCCGCCAAAAGCGCGGCGTAATCGCGGCGGCCCGACTCCAATACCCGCCGGGTGAGGGCTCTCACCAGCGCGGGATCCTCGCAGTGAACGGACATCACCGCTCCGGTGCGGGCGACGTCGTCGAACACGTCGTAAACCCGGCCGTTGTCCAAAGGGGGAATTATATCTGGCGCATCATCGTCGTAGTTATACACCAGCTCGTACGTCTTACTGTTCAGGGCGTATCCCCAGAGAAACTTAAATGCGATCGTGCCCGCCGCGACCATGCCGGCCAGCTTTTCGCGGTTGTAAACCCCCATTGTCAGGCCCCACAACGCGTAATCGACATAGGCCTTAGAACTGAAATAATCCGCCTTGGCCGCAAAGCTGTCCGCATCCATGACCGGAGGGTTGCTGTTCGGCATATCGAAAACCGTTGTCACACCGCCGACCGCAGCAGCGCGTGTACCGTGGGCGAAATCCTCCTTGTCCGCGTGGCCGGGATCGCGGAAATGGCAATGAACATCGACACACCCCGGCAGAACATACAGTCCGGCCGCGTCACGCACCTCGGCCGCCGGCCGGATGTCGGCCGTAACCTCGGCCACCTTCCCGTCGCGGATATACAAATTCGCCGCCTTGGTGCCTTGCCCGGAAACGAGTAACCCATTTACTATCCCGAGATCGTACATTGCTTCCTCCTACTTTGTCATGCCCAAAACATGAGGATGAGTCATTTCCAGTACCGCCAAGCGGTACGTCGTACCATCATCTGGGACGCAAAAGACATCCTTGTCTAAGCCGCTTTTACCCCAGGTCGCCATCACACGAACCACCTCTCGCAAGTAATAGTAAAGAATCAAATAAAAAAACCGCCTCGCAAAGAACAATCTTTGCCAAGGCAGCCTTGCCTGCAACCATTAAATCATTGTAACTGTATGGATTAAGGATAACCGCCTTTTTGCATCTTGTCAATTAGTTTTCTATAAATTTTTCCTGTACAAGCGCCAATTTAATTTTGTTTGCCGTGTCCGCACGGCCTCGATAACGCCCTCCCGGAGAACCTGATTTCCTGGGCGCTCGGGCGGCGGCGGGGTTGGCGGACTGGCCGCCGCAACCGGAGAGCGCCGCTGCGCGGGCGATTTGAAACGATACCAAGGATAATGGCTGCTCTGGGCATACCTCGCATCGTTACCCCCCCATTTTCTCACATTACCAGTCGATGCTGACTTTGGCGAAATCGCTACGGTAACAGGAAACGCTATATTCAATCAGGACGCCGTCCTGGCTTTTAAGCACGCTTTCGACCTTTAACACCGGCAGATTCCCGGGGATATCCAGCGCCACCGCCTCCTCCTGCTCAGGGAAGGAGGCCCGAAACACGGACTTTACCCGCCGGGGCGACAGGCCGTATGCGTCGTAGATGGCCGGCAGCGACCGGAATTTGTCGATAAAGCCGGCCAAACCCGGCAGCCGGGCGGCGGACAGAAAAACTTTCGAGAACAGGAAGGGCTGGCGGTTGACCAGGCGCCGAATGTCGAGGGCGAAAACCCGCTCGTCGGCCGCCAGGCCAAGCGCTTCGGCCACATGCACCGGGGCGGTGACTTCCCTCCAGGCAAGCAGCCTGCTGTCCGGGGTTTTGCCGGCTTCGCGGATGTCATCGGTGAAGCTGGTCTTCGGCGACAGACGGTATTCGAACAGGTCTACGGGCGGCTTCGCGACAAACGTGCCACGGCCGCGCTGCTTATAAAGCTCACCGGACCGGCATAGTTCGCCGATGGCCTGCCTGACGGTGTGCCTGTTCACGCGGTAGGCGCTGCTGAGTTCAATCTCCGAGGGGATGCGCTGGCCTTCCTTGAGTCTGCCGTTCACGATCTGCCGGCGGATTATTTCCATCAGTTGCCAGTAGTAAGGTATGCCGCTTTCCCGTTCGATCACTGCGTTGCCTCCTCATTGCCCTCCGGACGTCTAGACAAATATCGATAGTTTTTGTGCCGCCTTCCTGGAAAGCGGCACGGGGATGGGGTTCTATCGTAGAGGGGGGGATAGCTTGTTTTCGTTTCGCCTTCATTATGGCACAATTTTGGCTGGGATATGTTAAGCGAATATTAAGCGATTGTTAATTGTAAGTTAAGATGTCAGCCTTTGTCAGATGATCCGCGGCGATTGCGCCTCCAAAAAAGCGGCCCCCCGCGCTGCCCAGGCTCGACGAAAACATATTGTGAACGGCAAACGAATGTTGGCGGATGGCCCGAACAAAAAGAGCCTTCCGAAGAACGGAAGGCTCTCATAGAAACCGCACAACTGTATCCGACAAAACCCGTTATTATGCCGGGAGCCAGGAAAGGGTAACCAGCCTTCCCGTCGCCTCAATACGAATCCGGCCAGCTTTCCGTCTCGTTCCGCCACCCGAAAGCCGGCGGCCATTCCGGTCCGGAAACGGCGCCGGCCGGGAGGGGGGAAACGGATGGCGGTAACCCCGGTTAAGGGGAGGGGTGGGCAATCCCGGCGATATCTTTCGCCAACGACTTTTTCTGCTCTATGCCGCCCTGCCGGGCGATCATTATGCGCTGCGCCTGGGGCGAACCCGCCCCGTGCATCGATTCGGTACGGTAACCGACGGCCGCCGTGCCGAGGGTGATATTCTCGATTAACCTCAGGATGCGCATCCGCTCTTCTACCGGCACCGACGATACGCCGCAGAAGTACTTTTCGACAACGCGGCCGATCTCCGGGTGCCTGAGGTCATGCTCGGACGGCATGGTAACCATCAGGCCGCCGGCGATGTCCTCGGCCAGGCGGGCGATCTCGTAGGGGAAGCGGGTGACGTTCTGCTTGCAGACATTTGCCAGCAGGAGGTTTATCAGGTAAGTGCCGGACGCGGTTGGGCTGCCTTCGCTCGAGCAGGCGATGCCGCACGAGTACAGCGTCTCGTTGAGGTGGGTCATTTCGATCAGCTTGTCTTTGACGTGGGAGGCTTTGCTGGCGCCGTTATAGTCGGCGGCCAGGGCGGTCGCTCCGATGAGCACGTCGCCGACACCGACCTTGCAACCGCCGTAGCTTTGGCGGTGGTAGCCGGCGAAGCGTTCGACCAGGAGACCGGAGTATTCGGTTTCTCCGCACATGAAGACATTTTCCCAGGGGATAAAGACGTTATCGAACACCATGAGGGCTTCATGGCCGCCGAACTGCTTGTTGCCGACGTCGATGGAGCCGCCTTCGAGCTTGCGCGTATCGCAGGACTGGCGTCCGTAAATATAGAATATGCCGTCGGCGTCGGCGGGAGCGGCGAAAGAAACGGCGTAGTCGGCGTCCTCTTTGCCCATGGCGATCGTCGGCATCACGAGTATCCAGTGGGAATTGACCGCCCCCGTCTGATGAGCCTTGGCGCCGCAGACGACGATGCCGTCCTTGCGCCTTTCGACGACATGCACGTACAGATCGGGGTCGGCCTGCTTATGGGGCGGCAGACTGCGGTCACCCTTTGGATCCGTCATGGCGCCGTCGACCGTCCAATCTTCTTCCTGCATGCGCCGCAGGAAGTTCGTGAAGCGTTTGTGATAGTCGGTGCCGAACTTCCGGTCCATCTCGAAGGTAACGCTGTCGGCGGCGTTTATGGCGTCCATGCCCACACAGCGCTGGAAGCAGGCGGCCGTTTTTTGGCCCAGAAGGCGCTGCATCTTGACTTTTTTCACAAGATCGTCGCAGCTTTGGTGGAGGTGGCAGAAACGGTTGATCTTCTCGCCGGTAAGGTGGGAGGTGGCGGTCATCAACTCTTCGTACTGGGGATCGTTGGCAAGGTCATAGGTCATTTTGACCGAATTCATCGAAGGCCTGATTATCGGGTGGTCCACCGGGTTCTCCACAAGCTCGCCCTGCAGATATATTTTAAACTTCATGGCGCGCAGGCTCGCTTCATATTGTTCGCCGGTTTTGATAGGCATGGTTGAAACCTCCTCTACAATTGCTTTACGGACAGAACTCTCGTCATCAGTAAGTTCTGGCCAACAGCTCCACGGGGTGTACGACGGATATCGGCATCTCTCGCCGGGACAGACCGTGCTCCAGCTGCATGGTGCAGGCCGGACAGCCTGTCGCCACCATTTGGGGATTCACCTTCCGGATGGAGTCAAGCTTGCGATCCAGGATTTTCATCGACAGGTCGTAATGCATGACGTTGAAGGTTCCGGCGCCGCCGCAGCACCGGTCGGCATCCTCCATCTCGGCGAAAGTAAGCCCCGGTATCGCTTTTAGAATCTCCCGCGGAGCGGCCGTAACCCCCTGGCCCCGGCCAAGATGGCAGGGCTCATGGTAAGTGACGACGCCGTCCACCGGTTTTTCGCCTGCCCGCAGGTTCACAACGTTGACAAGAAACTCCGCAATGTCGCGCACTTTGTCCGCGAAGCCTTCCAGCCCGGGAACCAGCTTGTCGTATTTTTTGAGGGCGGCGCCGCAGGTGGCGCAGTCGCTGATGATGTAGTCGGCGCCGGTCTCCAGCAGCAGGCGCGCGTTGTTTTCCGCCAGTTGGGCGGCCACCTTGGTGTCGCCGTAGGCCAGATGGGGCGTTCCGCAACATTGAACGCCAGCCGGAATGACAACCTCGCAGCCGTGATTTTCGAGAACCTTGATCACCGCCTGGCCGAGCTCGGGTTTGACCATGTTGGTCATGCAGCTTAAAAAGTAGGCGACCCGGATTTTGCCGTCTTTTTTCAGGGGCAATTCGCCGAGCATGCTCCGGAAGGTCCGGGGGGCGAACTCAGGCATGAGCCCTTCCTTTTTGTCCAGGTCCAGCGGCAATGCTTTTAAGAGACCGGTGCCGCGCAGCAGCTTCTGGAAGCCGCTGTGCTGGTAGAAGTAAGCCATCTTGGTCACCAGCGCCTGCGCGCTGTTGTTGGGCAGGAACCCGTGCAGCGCGCCGGCCAGCGGCAGCGGCAGACCATGTTCGGCGGTAATTTTGGCCCGCGCCTCCAGGACGAGCTTGTCGGTATGAACCGAGGGCGGGCAGTTGGCTACGCAGGCGCCGCAATCCAGGCACAGCGCAAGAATTTCCTTGAGTCGCGGCGAAAGCTCCACGTTCCCTTTAATGAGCTCTCGGATCAGCCGGACCTTGCCGCGGGCGACGAACGGCTCCGAGCCCATTTCGGCATATATTGGGCAGACCTTCTGGCACAGACCGCAGCGAATACATCTCTCCGTCTCGTCAAGATATTTATCAAGGGGTTCGGTCACATTCATTCCCCCCTTAGGAATATCTTGCCGGGATTAAGAATATTGTTCGGATCGACCGCTTTTTTGATGGCTCTCATCATGTTGAGGCTGGAGCTGTTGAATTCCCAATCCATGTACTTCTGCTTCGCCAGCCCGACGCCGTGCTCGCCGCTGAGAGTGCCGCCGAGGTCGAGCGCCGCCCGGAAGATTTCGTCGATGGCGGCGTCCACCCGTTTCAGCTCTTCTTCGTCGTTGGACTGGACGAGAATGTTGGGGTGCATATTGCCGTCGCCGGTATGCCCCAGGGTGGGGATGGTCAGTTGGTATTTCGCGGCGATCCGCTGGATTTCCCTGACGATATCGGGAACCTTGCTCCGCGGCACGGTAGCGTCTTCGGCGAGCACCTGAAGAGCGTTGCGGGCCATCGCCCCGAACGCGCTCCGCCGCCCCGTCCAAAGCTGCGTGGCTTGGGCGGCGTCGGCTGCTACCTTTACTTCCCTGGCGCCGGAGGTTTTACATATTTCCTCGACGATCACGATCTGCCTGTCGACCTCGCCGGCGCTGCCGTCCACCTCGATGAGCAGCGCGCCTTCGGCGTCGAGCGGAAACCCGACCGGCTTGAAGGATTCGATGAGTTCCATGGTTTTTTGGTCCATGAGCTCCAATGTCGTGGGAATGATCCGCTGCTTGATGATCCCGGATACCGTTCTGGCGGCATCGTCAAGCCGGTCGAAGAGGGCCAGCACGGTACGCTTGGCTTCGGGCAACGGAACGAGGCGGAAGGTAATCTCGGTGATAATGCCGAGCGTGCCCTCGGAGCCGGCGAACAAGCGGATAAGGTCATAGCCGCTGACGTTTTTGATGGTTTTGCCCCCTACGCGGATAACTTCCCCGTTGGGCGACACGACCTCCAGCCCCAGAACATAATCCTTGGTCACCCCGTATTTGACCCCGCGGGGGCCGCCGGCATTCTCGGCGACGTTGCCGCCCAGGGTGGACATAAACATGCTCTGCGGATCGGGCGGATAGAACAGCCCCTCCTTCTCCACCGCCTGGTGAAAGGCGGCGGTGACGACCCCCGGCTGGGCGGTGGCGGTCAGGTTGTCGGTGTCGATTTCGAGAATTTTATTCATGCGGTGAAGAGCCATTACGATCCCGCCCGCGACGGGGACGGAGCCCCCCGAAAGGTTGGTGCCGCCGCCGCGGGGCACCACCGGTATCCTATTTTCGTTAGCCAGCTTCATTATCGCGGCGATTTCCTCCGTCTTGACCGGCGCCACGACAACGTCGGGCATGTGATCTATCGGCGTGGAATCATACGAATAGCAGATAAGATCTTCCTTGGTGGTAAAGACATTCTCCTTACCCACAATCTTGGTCAAGTTCGCCAATATTTGCTGATTAAGCATTGCAGCACCTTCCAGCCATTATTTGCCTAATGAGGTTCGGCTATCTTCCTGCGTCAATAAGCCGCAAGGCGTTTGTAAGTTTCGAGCCTTTCCCTGGCGTCGCGCTCCGCTTTTTCGAACAGGGACTGCGCCGCTGCGGGGAATTGTCTAGCCAGCGCCGTATAGCGGACTTCGCTCTTGATAAAGTCCTGGAAGCTGGCAGTGGGTTCCTTCGAATCCAACATAAACGGATTCTTGCCACTTTCCTTTAGCTGCGGATTGTAACGGAACAGCGCCCAGTAGCCTGACTCCACCGCCCGTTTGGCCTGGGCCTGGCTTTTGCCCATCCCGGCCATAATGCCGTGATTGAGACAGGGGGAGTAGGCGATGATGAGCGACGGGCCGGGATAAGCCTCGGCTTCGGCGATGGCCTTGAGAGTTTGGTTTTTATCCGCCCCCATGGCGATCTGGGCGACATACACATACCCGTACGACATCGCCATAAGGCCAAGGTCCTTTTTGCGGGTTTTCTTGCCGCTGGCCGCAAACTGGGCGACAGCCGCGGCCGGCGTCGCTTTGGAGGACTGGCCGCCGGTGTTGGAGTAAACCTCGGTGTCGAACACGAGGACGTTGACGTCTTCCCCGGAGGCGAGCACATGGTCAAGGCCGCCGTAGCCGATGTCGTACGCCCAACCGTCGCCGCCGAATATCCATTGCGACCGTTTGACAAAAAAGTCGCGTTGATTGTAGATCGCATTCAATAGCGGAACGCTGCCCTTCTCCGCCGCGAGCGCCTCTGTCAGGCGGTCGGCCCGTTCCCGCGTTCCGGACCCCTCGTCGATATGTGCCAGCCAATCTTCCATCGCCGTTTTAAGATCGGGGGAAATATTGGCGGCGAGTGCTTCGTTTACCAGTCCCGCGAGCGTTTTCCTGACCTGCTGGCCGCCCATATGCATGCCGAAGCCGTACTCCGCGTTATCCTCGAACAGGGAAAAGCCCCAGGCCGGCCCGAACCCGCGCCGGTCGGTAGTGTAAGAGATCGAGGGAGCGGTGGCGCCCCAGACGGTGGAGCAGCCGGCAGCGTTGGAAATAAGCATGCGGTCGCCGAAAAGCTGGGTGACGAGCTTGGCGTAGGGCGTCTCGCCGCACCCGGCGCACGCGCCCGAGAATTCCTGCAGCGGCTGGGAAAACTGACTGCCTTTGACGGTGAGCTTCTGGCTTGCCGGCACGGTCTGGGGCGCGAGGGTCTGCGAAAAATCCCACCACTCCTCGCAGGCCGGCCGCTGATCGGCCAGCGGCTTCATCGCCAGCGCCTTCTCCTTCGCGGGGCAAACATCGACGCAATTGCCGCAGCCGGTGCAATCCAGCGCAGATATCGCCAAGTGGAACAGCAGGCCGGGATAGCCTGTGGCAGGTTTGGTGACGAAATCCGCCGGGGCGTTTTTCATATCTTCGGGGCTAAGCAGCATGGGCCGGATGACGGCGTGCGGGCATACGAACGAGCATTGATTGCACTGAATGCATTCGTCGGCCTGCCAGACGGGCGTCTCGATGGCGACCCCCCTCTTTTCCCAGGCCGTGACCCCCGATGGGAACGTACCGTCCTCACGGCCGTTAAAGATGCTTACCGGCAGTTTGTCGCCTTCCTGGCGGTTCATCGGGATCATGACTTCCCTGATAAATTCCGGCAACTGCTTGGCGCCGGCCGGCTGCCGATCCGTGGCGTTTTTCCAGCTGGCGGGCACTTCGACGCGAATCAGCTCGCGGATACCGCGCTCGACCGCGGCGAAATTCATGTCGATGGTGGCCTGCCCCTGTTTGCTGTAAGAGTCGACGATCGCATCCTTGAGGTACTTGACAGCGTCCTCCACCGGAATTATTTCCGTCAGCCGGAAAAAAGCCGCCTGCATGATCATGTTGATCCGCCCGCCCAGTCCCAGCTCCTGGGCGATGTCAACGGCGTTTATGGTGTAAAACTGGATGTCGTTGTCCGCCAGATAGCGCTTCATCGCCGCCGGCAGATTCTTATCCAAATCTTCGGGCCGCCACTGGCAATTAAGCAGGAATTTTCCGCCTGGCTTCAGGCCAGCCAGCAGATCATACTGATCGACATACGTCTGGTTGTGGCAGGCGATAAAGTCGGCGTTGGTTATAAGATAGGAAGACTGGATCGGTTGCCGGCCGAACCGCAGGTGCGAAACGGTGAGGCCGCCCGACTTTTTGGCGTCATAGGCGAAATATGCCTGAGCATACAAATCGGTGTGATCACCGATTATCTTGATGGCGCTTTTGTTGGCGCCCACCGTGCCGTCGGCGCCCATGCCCCAGAATTTGCAGCAGGTGGTGCCGGCCGGAGTGGTGTCGATCGCCTGAGTGTATTCCGGCAATGAGGTAAAGGTCACATCGTCGGTGATGCTTACGGTAAAGGCGGTGCGGGGGGTTGGCAGCTTGAGATTTTCGTACACCGCCGCGATGTGGGCGGGGGTGAAGTCCTTCGATCCCAGGCCATAGCGCCCGCCGACGATCACCGGCGCGGAGGCGGTGTCGAAGAAAGCATTCCTCACATCAATATAAAGTGGATCGCCGGCCGCTCCGGGCTCTTTGGTCCGGTCGAGAACAGCGATGGCGCGGGCGGTGGGCGGCACTGCCCCGAGGAAGTGTTCGACCGAGAAGGGCCGGTAAAGATGAACGTCGACCAACCCCACCTTTTCGCCGCGTGCGTTTAAGAAGTCGATCGTCTCCCTGATGGCGTCGCAGCCCGAACCCATGGCCACTATGACCCGCTCGGCGGCGGGATCGCCGTAGTAGTTGAACAATCTGTAGTCGCGACCGGTGATTTTGTTGATTTCCCCCATGTAATGTTCGACGATGCCGGGAAGAGCCAGATAAAACTTGTTGACCGCCTCGCGGGTCTGGAAATAAATATCCGGATTCTGCGTAGTGCCGCGGATCACCGGATGATCCGGGTTCAAGGCACGGCCGCGGAACTGGTCCACAGCTTCCATATCCAACAGTTTGGCCAGCTCATCGTATTCAAGGACATCTATTTTTTGCACTTCGTGCGAAGTCCTAAATCCGTCGAAGAAGTGGAGGAACGGCACCCGTCCCCGGATGGCGGCCAGATGGGCGACAGCCCCGAGATCCATGGACTGCTGCACGCTGCTGGATGCCAGCAGGGCGAACCCGGTCTGGCGGGCGGCCATGACATCCTGATGATCGCCGAAAATACTGAGCGCGTTGGCGGCCAAGGCGCGGGCGCTGACATGAAAGACGGCCGGTAGCAGTTCGCCGGCGATTTTGTACATATTCGGTATCATCAGCAGCAGGCCCTGAGACGCCGTATAAGTAGAGGCCAGCGCCCCCGCCTGCAGACAGCCGTGGAGCGTACCGGCAGCCCCGCCTTCGGACTGCATCTCGATTACTCTGACCGGCTGGCCGAAAATGTTTCTCCTGCCTTGCGCCGACCATTCGTCGACCAATTCCGCCATCTGCGACGAAGGGGTGATAGGATAAATGGCCGCCACCTCGGTGAACGCGTACGACACATGCGCCGCCGCGGTGTTGCCGTCCATCGTTTTCTTGTTGCGGGTAATCATCGCTCATACTCCTCTCTTATGCAAACACTACTGTGACTTCTAATCTTATGGGGAATGAGGTGATGCCGCCGATAAAGCAGGGACCCATATATAACCCTCGGACAAAGCCGAATCTGAAGCACCACAAAACCCATTCCACAATTAGTGCACAACTGATTAATTCAAAGTCATAATATCAATTCATTTTGGAATGTTTTTAACGAATACGCTATGTATACCACCTATTCATTGGCTCAAAGCCATCATCATCCAATAAAAACGGAATTCATTATTCCATTTTTATTCATTATTCGTTCCGAAATTGCCTTTCTCCTTCTCGAGATTGGATAAAACCCTCCAGTTGCCATTTAGGTCGGAACCTAAACCTCGACAGGCAATCAGGCAGGTAAGAAAAACAGCGGCGTCCCGGTCTCGACCGTGCTATCGAGGATCAACAGCACAAAAGACGCCACTGCTTGGCGCTATTAACGGCCCGCAACGCCGCCCGGTCTCCCCTGCGTTCAAGTCGGCTAGCTCAGTAACTTCACCATGGCTAGCGACAGGGACGGCAAATAGGTTATCAGGAGCAAATCGATGATAAGGATGACCAGGAACGGGAATGACGCCCTGAGGATTTGCTTAAAGCCGACATCTTTCTGCAGGCTGCCGGCGACGAACAGGTTTACCCCCAGCGGCGGCGTCAGTAGACCGATCGTCATGTTGACAACCATAATAACCCCGAAATGAATGAGATCCACTTCCATCAAAGTCACCAGAGGAAGAAAGATAGGGCCAAGAATAATAATGGCCGCATTAAGCTCCATAAGGCAACCGGTAATGAGCAATATTACGTTCACAAGCAGCAGCAGCATGTCGGCGTCCTGGGCAACCGCAGAGATGGCAGTGGCCACCTTCACGGGTATCTGCTCAGTGGTCATTATCCATCCCATGGCAGTGGCGGTGGATATTATGAGCATTACCATCGCCGAGGTCACGCCCGCCTCTGAAAAGCTGGTGACCATTTCCTTAAAGTTAAGTTCGCGATAGACGAAAAAACCGATAAGCAGACTGTAAACACAAGCAACAGCGGCCGCCTCGGTAGGCGTGAATACGCCGCCGTATATGCCGCCAAGGATAATCATCGGCATCGCCAAACCCCAGATTGAATCCTTGAGTGACGCCAAGAACGTCGCAAGGGTAGGCCTCACCGTTCCTTTATAGCCCCGCTTCTTGGCGATTACAAAACAGACGGCCATCAACGACAGCCCCAATAAAATGCCAGGCACCACGCCAGCCATGAACAGCTTGCCGATGGAGGCATTCATAGCGATACCGTAGGTTACAAAGGGAATGCTCGGGGGGATGATGACGCCGATCGTTCCGGCAGCCGCCATCAGGCCGACGGCGAAATCCTTGTCGTAGCCGGCCTTTATCATCGCCGGCACCATGACTGCGCCGATGGCCACGACCGTCGCCGGCGCCGAGCCGGAAATGGCGGCGAAAAACATACACGCGAGCACAGCGACCAACGCGAGACCACCGGTGACAGAACCCACCATGTTGGTAGCCAGACCGATCAGTCGCTTCGAGATGCCGCCCCGCTCCATCAGGCGCCCGGCGATCATAAACAGCGGGATGGCCAGCAACGAAAAAGAATCCAGACCGGTGAACATCCTCTGCGCCACGACGAAGACCGGCACCTTCTGCGTTATCGCCAGCGCCGCCAGCGAGGCCAGACCCATGCCGATACCAAGCGGCACGTTTAGAACAACAAGTATTCCGAATACGATTATCAGTATGTCGCCCACAGTTGCCTCGCCTCCTTATATAGCGTTCTCCACCCTGGCCTGCTCATCGTCCGGGTCTGACGCACTGCCGCACTGCTCGACCAACTTGATCAAATAGCGGACAGTCATCATGAAACACCCGACCGGAACCGCCGCGTAGGCTACGACTATCGGAATACGCATGGCGGGAGAAAGCTGCCCGGTGGCCATCAGGCGCAGGGTGTAATCGATCCCGACATAGGTGATCGATAAGCAAAAAACCAGGCAAACCAAGCTCGTAACAATACCGGCGTACCGTTGGGCCTTTTTCGGTAAGGCCACGACAAATGCTTCCACACCTATATGGGCGCCCTTCTTGACGCCCAGGCTGGCGCCGACGAACACCGCCCAGATCGAAAGATAACGCGCCGCTTCTTCAGCCCACGACGAGGGGTCGTTTATGATGAAACGGGTGATTACCCCCCAGAAGGTTATGGCAGTCATGGCGATTAATAACACGGCGATAAGGTGGTCTTCGATATAGGTCATTACTTCATCGAGTTTTTTCAAAAAAGCCATGCTCGTCCTCCCAAAAATAAAGGGGCAGCCCCCAGAACAGCGATAAACGATTCTCGGCCAGCTGCCCCCATATTGGTCCGGGTCAGTAAATCATTATTTCTTGCTTTCGGCTTCCTGCACCGCTTTTACAACCTTGTTCAGCAGTTGCTCGCCGACTTCTTTCTTGCCGATGGTGTCATATACCGATTTCGTGGCTTCACGGAAAGCCTTGAGCTGGTCGGGCGTAAGCTCAGTTATGACCACTCCCGCCGCCTTCAGCTTGTCCATACCCGCTTTGATCTGTTTGTTATTCTCTTCTCTTTCCACCTTCCGCCAGATAGCCGCGCCTTCTTCAATGGCTTTCTTGACGTCATCGCTCAGACCGCTGTAGAACTTGTCGTTAATCAGCAACAGGTACGGGTTATAAACATGCCCGTCGAGAGTCAGGTATTTCTGAGCTTCGTAAAAACGCATGGAAACAATCAAGGAAATGGGATTCTCCTGACCGTCGATGGTTTTCTGCTGCAAGGCGCTGTATACCTCGTTGAAGGCCATCGGGGTGGGGCTGCCGCCCAGAGCTTTGACGATCGCCATATGGGCAGGGTTTTCCATCGTCCGGATCTTCAGGCCCTGCATATCGGCGGGCGTACTTATGGTCCTCACACTGTTGGTAAAATGGCGGAAACCGTTTTCGCCCCAAACCAGGCCCCTTACACCGGTCTTGGCTCTCATCAGTTCGAGGATTTCTTTGCCGACAGGACCGTCAAGCACAGTATAAGCAGCTTTCTGCGTGCCGAACAGGTACGGAAGGTCAAAAACCATTATCTGCGGGAATATCCCAGGCAACGGACCGGAACTGAGAGCCGCCATCTGAATGGTTCCCATCTGCAGTCCCTCCAGTTGCTCGCGCTCCCCGCCGAGCTGGCTGTTGGGATATGTAGTCACCTTGACCTTACCCTTGGTTTTCTCTTCGACATGCTTCTTGAACGCCTGACACGCCAGCTCCAGCCTGTCGTTAACCGCGGGCGAGCTGTGGGCCAACTTGATCTCGATGACTTTTGCGCCGTTCGCGGCCGACGGCTTCTTATCCCCGCCGCCGCAACCGGCTACAAGGGCGAGAGACAACAGGATAACAAACAAAATGCCGTAAGTTTTCATAATCTTGCTCATAATACGAAACCCCTCCTCGTTTTCTTACTCACCAATTTAAACCACACGAACATCCAAACCACGCGAACACCCCTAAGCGGAAATCCCTCCTTTAAAGAAATATACCTTAATGGCGGAACGCCTCCCTGTCCCGGTCAGCTTTCCAGCCATAAAACCGCACCCGACGCCTTAAAACATTTCTGCCAGACCGCATCCGGATCGACGACAAATTCGGTACGCAATTTTCAGTACATTCCTAATCATTCTGCCTATTTCGGAAAATTCCTTCTTGATTTTTAGATTACACCTGTCTCATTTTCGGAATACATTTTCATGTCTGAGATAGTCAACTTTTAAAATCGCTCACAGTAAAACCCTCCTGTTGCAATATGTTTAAAAAGAAATTGCCGGATCTGCAAGATCCGGCAATAGTAAAGACTTTTTCTTTATTGCAAATTTTAAAAGCGCTTTTTGGAATCAGCCAAAAATCCTTCTGAAATCGTCGCCGATTTTTTGCGCCGCATCAACCACCGCTGGGATAATTCTCTCGATTACGTCCGGCGTCATTCTTACTTTCGGCGCTGTCACACTTATGGAGGCAACAACTTTATTACCGACACCGAACACCGGTCCCCCTACGCAACAAAGACCGAGATAGAACTCCTCGTCATCCACCGAATAATGATTTTGCTTAATTTCTTTGATTTTTCCCAGCACTTTCTGCATGTCAACCGTGGTAAGCGGTGTAAGAGGCTCGAGCACCTTAGGAAGAATAGACTTGATCGTCTCGTCGGAAAGGTCGCACAAAAGGCTTCGTCCCAGCGAAGTGCAATAAAGCGGATAACTGTCGTCCAGCGTAAAATTCGGCCGCAGCAGATGCTTCGACTCCACCAGCTCGATGTACGAGCATTTGTCCCGGTCGCGCACCGCCAGATTTACGCCTTCGCCAAACTCATCGTTGATTACCAGCATGTGCTTCCGGGCCTGTTCCCTCCACCGCACGAAATTGCCGCATTTACCGAAAACTTGCAGCATTTTGGGAGATAACCTGTATTTTCGAGTCTCGGGGTTTTGATACAAATACCCCATCAACTCGATGGTATTCACTATTCTTTGCACACTGCTCTCAGGCAAACCCACAATTTGCCCAAGATCAGTTACGCCGAACTCATCGCTATCCTTGAAGCATTCAAGTACATGCAGCCCTTTAACCAACGCCTGAATCTGATACTTCGCTTCTTCGCTTTTTTTCACTTCCACTTGACCTCCGCCTTAAAAGTGCGAATACATAAACCGCGTGGGTCTGCTGAAATATTAAAATCCCACATAAATATGCTAATTACGGGGGTATCCTTTTGCTTATATCTCATTATAGCAGAAAAACACGTGTTGTCATTAATATATTTGGTCTTATATATTCCACATTATAGATCAAGATAATTTTAATTATGGAATGTTGCCACTTTCGCGAGGATCGCAAAATAGCAACAGGTGAACAAACTTCTTTTGCGCAAAAAACGAGAGACAGATTCCTAAGAACCTGCCTCGCGGCGAACGGTGTAAGTTTTCGACTTCAGCTTCCAGCCCTCCATAAACAAGCGCCAGACCGAAGAATTGGCTACCCTGCGGTTTATGAAGAATGCGGAAAACATCGTATTCGCGGTCTCCCGGCATCGGCAAGCCCCACCTGGCGACTGACACTATTTTAATATCTTGTATCCGCCATCCACGAAAATCGTTTCACCATTTATGTACGCAGCCATATCTGACAGTAAGAAAAGTACGACACTTGAAATGTCCTCCGGTTGCCCAAGTCTTTTTAAAGGAATCAAATCTTCCGACGCTTTTCTAACCTCGGGCATATCAAACGCCGCAGCAGTCATCCCCGTATAGATGAAGCCAGGCGCAACTGAATTGACGCAAATGTTGCTGTTTGCCAAATCCAACGACATCGCGGCTGTTAGCGCCACTACCCCTGCTTTCGAAGCGGCATAACTCGCCATATTCGGCCGAAAAATCCGGGACCGCAAGCAACTTATATTAACTATTCTCCCGGCGACGCTATTTTTAATCATTTCTTTTGAAACGTACTTCGATAATAGGAATGTCCCCGTAAGATTTGTTCCGATTACTCTGTTCCATTCATCTACGGTTTGCTCATAAAAAGGCTTCGCCTTTGCAAATACTCCGGCGCAGTTTACAAGACCGAAAACTTGCATAGCGCCAAGCTTTTCAAAAGCCGCCTGAATATCGCTTTCGTCACTGACATCGACGATATGGTGCATATACCGTGCGGTGTTTATCGTCGCCCCAGCAGTATCAAATCCAACTACCGTTGCTCCATGTTCCAGTAAAGTAACCGCACACGCTTTGCCAATACCTGAACTGGCCCCCGATACTATAATCATCTTACCTTCAAAGTCAAGCATTCCATCCTGAGACATTATTCGACCTCCTGTTTTTGATGTTCTGTTTTGATTTACCCTTCGCTTCACAACACGAAGATGCTTCTTCATCGAGGAGCATCGGGTTTAATGCCGAAACGAATAACTCTAAGCCCTCAGCAACAATCGGCAATTTCGCTTGTGGGATGTTCGCTAAAACTTGACCGTAGTAGCGGTTCATGCCAACATTAATTTTGTTGAGTCGATTAATGCCCTCTTCGGTTAGGCTCAACAGCGACACTCTTCGGTCATCAGTGCTTGGCTCTCGAACGACCAACCCGGCCCTTTCCAGGGTATCAACATTCCTAGTCGCCGTGCTAGCGTCTAGGTTTAGGCTTTCTGCCAAGCGAGCTATTGGTATCCTTTTTGCTGCACCGATTTCGATAATGGCGTGACACTGGCCCATCGTAAGTCCGTAACAGCCCGCGCCGCTTTTATGCAAGAACCCTAACCTTCTTATCATGACCCGTAGCGTTTCGCGAAGTGAATCCGTGTCAAATTCCTTCATACATACCACCTCAATGAACTATTAATTATATTGTACTTTACACATATTGTATTATGCAAGCATTTGTTGAAAAATGTATGGCAAATGACGTGCTCCCCCCTGCCGTTTTTATTCACACAAAAAAACAAGCCCCGTCATCCGCTTTGTGGCGGAAAACGAGGCTTGCCATGTGTGATTAAAACCACATAATGTCCAATTATAAATAGCAGAAACCCGCATTTGTAGTCAAGCTCCCAATAAGTAGACAGACAAAAAAAGCTAGCCAACAATCTGGCGTCGTAGTGTACTGACGTGCTCCCCGAAACGGGTCGCCTATGGGCACTTGCATATGCCCGCGCCTTATTTTGGGATTCAGTTGTGAAAACCGATCAACCTCCAACGCTATATATAGTTATGTCGTACTGGTTTGCATAAAAACCAAACAACATATTGAGTTTTTCTAATTTTTCCCCGGGTAAAAATTTCTATACCACCGATTCAATTTATCCCAAGAACGACGGGTGAACAAGCAAAGCCACCCTGGAAGCCTTCCAGGGTGGCTTTGCGTTTCGTGACTTTTTTTATATTCCACAACTTTATTTTTATGAAACATCTTTCCGGATAATTCTATTCCTCTACTCAACCGTGACGCTTTTAGCCAGATTGCGCGGCTTATCGACGTCGGCGCCGCGGGTGACGGCGGCGTAGTAAGCTAAGAGCTGCAGCGGAATTACGGTGAGGATGGGGGCGAGGTACTTGTCGGTCGCCGGGATGCAGATGGCATGGTCGACATACTTGTCGATCTGCTCGTCGCCCTGCATGGCGACGCCGATGACGACGGCGTCCCGCGCCTTGACCTCCTTGATGTTGCTGAGCATCTTCTCGTATACGTCGTGCTGCGTAGCCAAGGCTATGACCGGCACACCCTCGATAATCAGGGCAAGGGTACCATGCTTAAGCTCGCCGGCGGCGTAGGCCTCGGCATGGATATAAGAGATTTCCTTGAGCTTGAGCGAGCCTTCGAGGGCCACAGCATAGTCGAGCGAACGGCCGATGAAAAATACGTCCTCGCAGAATCCGTACTGCTGGGCGAAGGTCTTGATCGGCTCAACATTGTCGAGGATTTCGTGGGCCTGTCCGGGCAACGCCTTGAGTCCGCGAATGATCTCCCGCACACGGTCGGCGCTCATTGTGCCCCGCAGCGTAGCCATATAAACAGCCAGCATCAGCATGCCGATCAGCTGGGTGGTATAGGCCTTGGTCGAAGCCACGGCGATTTCGGGACCGGCCCAGGTGTAAATGACCTGGTCGGCCTCGCGGGCGATGGACGAGCCGACGACATTAGTCACCGCCAGCGTCCTCGCGCCCAGCTTCTTGGCCTCCTTGAGGGCGGCCAGAGTATCGAGCGTCTCGCCCGACTGGCTGATAACGACGGTTAGCGTATGCTCGTCGACGAGCGGCGCCCGGTAGCGAAACTCCGACGCGACGTCGACCTCCACCGGTATGCGGACCAACTGCTCGATATAGTATTTGCCGACGATACCGGCGTGATAGGCTGTGCCGCAGGCGACGATAGCGACCTTCTTGATCGCGGCCACATCGTCTTTGGACCACTTCAGCTCGTCGAGGATAACACCGCTGTCATCCTTGGCCAGGCGCCCGGAGGTAGTCTCGCGGATTGCTTTGGGCTGCTCGTAGATTTCCTTGATCATGAAATGCTCGTAGCCGCCCTTTTCGGCCGCCTCGGCATCCCAGTTGACCTCGAAAACCTTCTTGGTCACCGGCACGCCCTGGCGGTTCATCACCCAGGCCGAATCCCTGGTAACGACCGCCATCTCCCCATCGCTGAGAATATAGGTGCGGCGGGTCCGGCTGATGATCGCCGGGATGTCGGAGGCGATGAAATTCTCGCCCTCGCCCAGACCGATGACTAACGGGTTGTCCTGTTTTGAGCAGATGATCTTGTCAGGCTCGTACTGGGAAAGGAAAACCAGGGCGTAAGAGCCCTCGATTTCCGCCAGCACCTTTTTCACCGCCGCCTCGAAATCGCCTTCGTAGTACTCCTCGACAAGGTGGGCGACAACCTCGGTGTCGGTCTCGGAGGTGAACTTGTGGCCTTTGGCGATCAGCTTTTCCTTAATATGCAGGTAATTCTCGATGATGCCGTTATGCACCACGACGAACTTGCCCGTACAATCGGAATGGGGATGGGAATTGGCGTCCGAAGGGCGCCCGTGGGTTGCCCAGCGGGTGTGGCCAATACCGATGTGGCCCTCCAAGGGGTGTTGCTCGACCTTCTTCTCCAGGACGCTCAGCCGGCCGACGCTTTTTTCCACGTTGACCCGGCCGCCGTCGAACACGGCGATGCCGGCTGAATCGTACCCGCGATACTCAAGCTTCTTCAGGCCCTCGACAAGAAACGGCATCGCTTGCTTGGGCCCTATATATCCTACAATACCACACATAAGGTATATTCCTCCTGAAATCCTATATTTCATCTGCCGCAGTGCGTTTTGTCCCGCCGGTCACCCGGCGGTTTTGTCGACTGCTCACGACCGCAGTAGGCCGAGAGGTATCCGCTGACCTTCTCGATAAACCTCTCCCTCGTCTGCTTGCCGCCTTCCGGCAAGCGCCAGCGCTAATCGTTTATAATGTGCTGCAAAAACAGCCGCAGTATCCTCACCTCCCCTTTTCTCGCTCCGCTGCTCCGTTCGCCTCCTTTCCGCGCCTGGATACATACATATGCAAGGGAGCACAACCGTGCTCCCTTGCCGTGTATATAATATCATTTTAATATAACTGGGTCTGTCGGTCAACTTCCCAGTTCCTGGCTGATCACAGCCGCCACCCGTTCGACGAGACTCTCCAGTTCGGGCTGGGACGGTCCTTCGGCCATAACCCTGATAAGCGGCTCGGTGCCGGACGGGCGAACCAGCACCCGCCCGTCCTCGCCGAGTTCTTGCTCGGCGGCGGCGATAGCCGCGGCGATGGCCGCGTTGTCCTGCCAGCCGGCCTTGCTTTTAACCCGCACGTTGACAAGCACCTGCGGAAAGCGGGTCATGGCGGCGGCCAGCGCCGACAGCGGCCGCCCGTCGCGGACCCTGGCAGCGATAAGCTGCAGGGCGGTGACCAACCCGTCGCCGGTGGTGCTCAGATTGCCGAAAATGATATGGCCCGACTGCTCGCCCCCCAGGCCATAGCCGTGGGTCAGCATAGCCTCGAGCACATAACGGTCGCCCACCGGGGTGACCACCACCCTGCCCCCGGCCTTCTTCACCGCCTGGTGAAGCCCGAGGTTGCTCATCACGGTGGCCACGAGGGTATTGTTCGCCAGCTTGCCCTGCCGAAGCATCTCCAGCGCACAGATGACCATGATCTGGTCCCCGTCCACCACCACTCCCGTCTCGTCAACCGCCAGGCAGCGGTCGGCGTCGCCGTCGTGGGCGATGCCGAGGTCGGCCCCATGGAGAATTACCGCCTGCTGCAGACCCTCCAGGTGGGTCGAACCGGCGTCTCTATTTATGTTCACCCCGTTCGGCACATTATTAATAACGATCACCTGCGCCCCCAGACGGCGGAGCACCGTCGGCGCCGCCTCGTACGCCGCGCCGTTGGCGCAGTCGACGACGATCTTGAGGCCGGTGAACGGCGCCTCCACCGTGCTGATCGCGTAATCGATGTATTCCTTCAACAAATCGTGGCGGTAGCGGATGGTGCCGACATGCTCGGCCGTGGGCCTGGGTAGCTCGTCCTTGCCGGCGAGGACCAGTTTCTCCAGCTCGTCCTCGGTGGCGTCGGGCAGCTTGTAACCGGTGCCGGCGAAAAACTTGATCCCGTTATCGGGGAAAGGGTTATGGGAGGCCGAAATGACCACCCCGGCCTGAGCGCCGTGTTTGCGGGCCAGAAAAGCGACCGCCGGGGTAGGCACCACCCCGCACAGCACAGCCTCGCCGCCTGCCGAGCAAATGCCGGCGGCCAGCGCCGCCTCCAGCATCTCTCCCGATATGCGGGTATCCCGGCCAATATAAAAGGTCGGCCGGCGGTAATTCTGACCGAACCAGTACGTCGCCGCCCGGCCGAGGCGGAAAGCCAGCTCCGGGGTAAGCTCCTTGTTGGCGAGGCCGCGCACGCCGTCGGTACCGAAAAGTTTGCCCAAAATTCTCTATCTCCCTTCAGAGCGGTCTGTATTCCCTGATTATCGCCAGCGCGGCGTTGAGTCCGTCAAGCGCGGCGCTCATTATGCCGCCGGCGTAGCCGGCGCCTTCTCCTATCGGCACCAGGCCGGCCACCGTCTTCGAGATGAAATCCGGCCCGCGCACCATGCGAAGGGGAGCGCTTGTCCGCGTCTCCACCCCGGTCATCACCGCCCGCGGATGGTCGAACCCCCTTATCCGGCGGCCGAAATCCGGCAGGGCGCGCGCCAGGGTCGCGGCCACCGGCGGCGGCAGGCAGGCGGCAAGGTCGGCCGCCACCACGGCCGGGCGGTAGCTGGGCGGAGCGAGGAAATCACGGTCGCCCGTCCTGCCGGCGAGAAAGTCGCCCACCGTCTGCACCGGAGCGGCGAACGTCCTGCCGCCCGCCTCAAAAGCCAGCCGCTCCCAGCGGCGCTGGAACTCGACCCCGGCCATCGCCCCGTCGCCGAAGTCGGCCGGGCCGACGTTTACGACCAGGGCGCTGTTGGCAATCCCCGAATCGCGGCCGAACAGGCTCATACCGTTGGTGACGACGCCGCCCTCTTCCGACGCGGCGGCCACCACCAGCCCGCCCGGGCACATGCAGAAAGAATAGGCCGTTCGCCCGGCGGCCCGGTCCTGAAAAACGAGGGCGTAGTCGGCGGCGCCAAGTCTGGGATGTCCGGCCAGCGCGCCGTACTGGGCCCGGTCGATAAGCTCCTGGGGATGCTCGATACGGACCCCCACGGCGAAGGGTTTGGCCTCCATCGCCACGCCGCGGCGCGCCAGCATGGCGTACGTGTCGCGGGCACTGTGGCCGACGGCGACCAAAGCGACGGCGGCGGGAATATGGCGGTTCTCGTTGACGACGACACCGGTCAGGACGCCGCTCTCGACAACGATATCAGTGACGCGGCTCTCGAACTCCACCGTCCCGCCGGCCGCGACGATGCGCCGCCGCAGCGCGGCCACCACCGTCCGCAGCTTGTCTGTGCCGACATGGGGCTTATGGAGATACTTGATCTCCGGCGGTGCGCCTGCGGCCACCAACGCATCCAGCACCTGGCGGGAGTGCGGGTCGTTCACCCTTGTGGTCAGCTTGCCGTCCGAGAACGTGCCGGCCCCGCCCTCGCCGAACTGGACGTTGGATGCGGGATCGAATTCGCCCGTCCGCCAGAAGCGGGCCACATCCCGCGTCCTAGTTTCTACGTCGCGGCCGCGCTCCAGCAGGACCGGCTTATAACCGTGCTCGGCCAGCGTCAGGGCGGCGAACAGGCCGGCCGGTCCGGCACCCACCACCACCGGGGGCGCGTCCAGCGGCCGAAGACCGGGAACGACCGGCGGCAGCGGCTCTTCGGCGCGCACCGCTACATCGCGATCGCCGGCCAGCCTGGACAGCACCTGCCCTTCGGCTACGGCCACCGCAACATCGAGCGTGTATACGAACCCGATATTAGACTTACGGCGGGCGTCCACCGCCCGCCGGACAATTGTCACATCCGCCACGCCTCCCGCCGGTAGACGAAGCCGCCTCGCCGCCAGCTGCGGCAGCGGGGTTTCATCCTCGACGGCGACGCGGAAGTTGGTTATTCTGAGCAAACAGATCTACTCCTACAACTGCGGATACTTCTTGCAACGGGGCGACGTCTAACGGCCGACGCTGATCTTGACGGTAACCGCCGCCTGCGACGCCACCAGTCCCTCCTTGATCTGGAGCTTTACTTCCTTTTCGGTATCCTTGTTAATGCCGGCGACGCTGATCGGCTCGGTATAAACGAAGTCGATCTTTTCAAGTTCCTTGGCGTTGCCGCTCAATTCCACCCTGGCCGGCTCCGTCACCACCGACTTCAAAAAAACGCCTGGCGCCATATCGCCGTAAATGATCGTCTTGATGTCCACCGTCTTCTTATCCACGCCCTTGGCGAGGTTGGCCACAACGCTTATCCTGCCCGGATTCACCGTCAGCCCCTCCACCGCCCGGCCGTCGCGGTTGACCAGCAAGGGCACCAGTTGGGCAGTGAAGTCGGCGCTCCGGCCCGTTAGGTCGAGAGGCAAAATGACCCTATCCACCGAATCGACGGTAGCCTTCGGCCCCTCCACCGTCACCTGCTGGGGATTGATCGTGGCCTTGGCCACAACCGCGCCCGCCGTAGCCGTGCCGGTCACGCGGATCTCCACCGGCAGCGTGCGGCTGGCTTTGCCGTCCACCCTCACGGTGATCTTGTCAGGCTGCACCTCGATGAATTCGAGACTGCTGGGCACAAGAGCGAAAACGCGGACCGTGTGGCGGCCTTCGGCCGTCCCCCTGAGATCGATGTAAGCCTTGAGATCCTGCGGCGTCAGCACCGCGATGATGCTGCGGGGTCCGCGGACCTTGATCCGCACCGCGTCGGGCGAGTCGGTCGCCACCAAAGTGTCGGCCACGCCGCGCACCTCCAGAGGCACCGACACCGACGACTCCACAGGCGGGTTCTGTTCGTTGGTGACATAAAGCCAAAGCACCACCGCCATAATCAGGGCGAGAATCTTCGTGGTAATATTTTTCCCGCGCTCTTCTTCCATTATGACGAAGACCTCCAGTTGAAGAAGTCGCTGAGGGGCGAGCCCTTGGCTGAATACAGCGGGCGCAGGAAATCCTTGAGCTTGGCCGGCTCAACATAGCGGGACAGGCGGCCGCCCTCGGCCACCGAGATTATCCCCGTCTCCTCGCTGACCACCACGATGATGGCGTCGGTCTGTTCGCTGATACCCAGGGCCGCGCGGTGGCGGGTGCCAAGTTCCTTGCCCAGCGTCGGGTCGTCGGTAAGTGGCAGAATACAGCCGGCGGCGGTCACCCGGTTGCCGCGGACTATGACCGCCCCGTCGTGCAGCGGCGAATTGGGAATGAAAATATTGGTGAGAAACTCGCTCGACACTATACCGTCGACCTTGATGCCCGTATCGACGTAATCGTTAAGGCGCATCTCCCGCTCGAAGACGAGCAGGGCACCGATCTTGTTCTTAGCGAGCACGGTGACCGCCTTGATCGTTTCATCCAACAGATTCTGGGCCTCTTCCTCGTTGAGGATGCCGCTCCTGCCGAACAGCCGCCCGCGGCCGAGCTGCTCCAGCGCCTTGCGAAGCTCAGGCTGGAAAACGATCGGCAGCGCGACCAACACCACCGTCATCGACTTCTGCAGCAGCCAGTTGATTACATTAAGACCAAGCCATTTGCTCACCAGAGTGGCGACAAGCAACACCACCAGGCCCTTAAGCAACGTGAGGGCCCGGGTGTCCTTAATCATCATATACAGCTTGTAAAGCAGCACGGCCACCAGAAGTATGTCGAAGATATCTCGCCAGCCGATAGTCGAGATAATTCCTCTTACCTGGAGGAGCATGGCGGAACCACCTTATACGTAATTGTTAACTTTATTCTACCCGAAAATGGCAAAAACCTTTTGCCGCGAATAAACTCCGCGGAAAATATAATAACAATGCCTCCCGGATGCGCCCCGGGAGGCATGACCACCTTCTAGACTTTTGCCACCTTTTCCACCCAGCCGAACTTGTCGGCGACCTTACCGTACTGGAGCCCGGTGACGTAATCGAAAAGCTTCTGGGAGAAAGGCCCGGTCTTATTGCCGTTGATGACGAGCTTCTGGCCTTTCCACGACAACTCGCCGACCGGCGAGATAACGGCGGCCGTGCCAGAGCCGAAGACCTCCTCCAGCTCGCCCTTGGCGTGGGCCTCAAAAACCTCGTCGATGGAAATCTGCCGTTCGGTCGCCTTCACGCCCCAATCCTTGGCCAGCTCAAGGACGGTGCGGCGGGTGATGCCGCCGAGGATACTGCCGTTCAGGGCGGGGGTGACCAGCTCACCCTTGATCTTGAAGAAAATATTCATCGTGCCGACTTCCTCGACATACTTGCGCTCGATTCCATCCAGCCACAGCACCTGAGCGTAGCCTTCCTTCTTGGCCTCCACCTGGGCCCGCAGGCTGGCGGCGTAATTGCCCGGAGTCTTGGCCTCGCCGATGCCGCCGGGAACGGCGCGGACGTATTTGTCCTCCACCTTGATGCCGACCGGGTTGAAGCCGGCCGCATAGTAGGCGCCCACCGGAGAGAGAATGATGAACAGCTTGTATGCATCGGAGGATTTAACGCCCACGTACGGGTCGGTGGCGAAGATAAAGGGACGGATATAAAGCGCCGTGCCGACCTTGTCGGGCACCCAGCGTTTGTCTATTTCGAGGAGCTTGTTCAGGCCGGCGTGGACGACGTCCACATCGGTGTTGGGAATACAGAGGATGTCGGCCGAACGGTTGAAGCGGTTCAGGTAGTCGAGCGGCCTGAAGACGGTGATCTCGCCTGCGTCGGTCCGGAAAGCCTTCATGCCTTCGAAGATGGCCTGGCCATAGTGAAGGACCATGGCGGCGGGATAAAGGGAAAACTCATCGTAAGGTACGATGCGCGGGTTGTGCCAGCCCTTGCCGGTCTGGTAACCCATTTCGAACATGTGATCGGTGAAATATTGCCCAAAGCCGAGCTTGTCGGCTTCCGGCAGCGCTTTCGGGGTCGCAGCCCTGGTAACGGCGATGTCGACCATAATGAAGCCCCCTTCTTTTTTGTCCAAGCGGGAAAGACACTCGCTGTGGAATACCTTACCAATCATTATATGCCGTTTTTTCGATGGGTGTCAAGCCAGGCAAGTTGCCGTTTAAGCGCTTCCCGGCCGCCGGCGAGAGCCTCCTTCACCTGGGACGGCGACGTGCCGCCGTAGGAATTGCGGGCCGCGACGCAGGTTTCCACCTTGATCGCCTCAAGGATGTCCTCTTCGAACAGCGGGGAAAATTCTTTCAGTTCGGCCAGCGACAGGTCGGTAAGCTTTTTATCCTTCTCCAGGCAATAGCGAACGCTCTTGCCTGACACCTCGTGGGCCTGCCGGAAGGGAAGCCCTTTCTTGACCAGGTAATCGGCCATGTCGGTCGCGTTGGTGAAATCCTCGTCGGCCGCCGCCAGCATCCGCGGCGCGTTAACCTTCATGCCGCGCACCATGGCGGCGTACACCGACAGGCTGAACTTCACGGTGTCGACCGTGTCGAACAGCCCTTCCTTATCCTCCTGCATATCCTTGTTATACGCGAGCGGCAGCCCCTTCATCGTCGTCAGCAGCGCCATCAGATGGCCGATCACCCGGCCGGTTTTGCCCCGCACCAGCTCGGCGACGTCAGGATTCTTCTTCTGCGGCATGATGCTCGAGCCGGTGCAGTGGGCGTCGTCGAGCTCGACGAACTTGAACTCCGAACTGCACCAGAGGATGACTTCCTCGCTCAGCCGGCTGAGGTGGACCATCAGGATGGCTGCGAAGGACAGGAACTCCATCATGTAGTCGCGGTCGGCGACCGCGTCGATGCTGTTTTCGTACAAACGGCCGAACTTCAGCTCGTCCGCCACCTGCTTGCGGTCGATGGGAAAAGTAGTTCCGGCCAGGGCGCCCGCCCCCAGCGGCATGATGTCGGCCCGTTCCCATACCCCCCGCAGGCGGTCGAAGTCCCGCCCGAGCATGAAGAAGTAAGCCAGCAGGTGATGGGCGAACAGGATGGGCTGGGCGCGCTGCAGGTGGGTGTAGCCGGGCATGATGGCGTCCGGGAATCTTGCGGCCGTCTCCATGATGGCCTCCTGCAGGCCGCACAGCAGTTGTCCGACGGCGACCGCCTCCTTGCGGAGGTAGAGATGGGTATCCAGCGCCACCTGATCGTTGCGGCTGCGGGCGGTGTGCAGCTTGCCCCCGGCAGGGCCGATCCTTTCCGTCAGGCGCTTCTCGATATTCATGTGGATATCCTCGAGCGCCGTCTCAAAGCTGAAGTTCCCCGCCTCGATGTCGGCGAGGATGTCCGTAAGGCCGGCGATGATCGCTTCGGCCTCGTCGGCGGCGATGATGCCGCACTTGGCGAGCATGCGCGCGTGGGCGATGCTGCCGGCGATATCCTCTTTATAAAGCCGCCTGTCAAAAGAAATGGAGGAGGTAAACTCCTCCACAAGCACGTCAGTGCCTTTGGTGAATCTACCGCCCCAAAGCTTGGTCATTTATTTCTTCTCCTTTTGCTGCATCAGCGCCCTGATCTTCAGCGGCAAGCCGAACAGGTTGATAAACCCTTCCGCATCCTTCTGGTTGTAAACCTCGTCACGGCCGAAGGTCACGAAGCCCTCGTGGTAGAGCGAATACGGCGACTTGGCGCCGGCGCTCATAATATTGCCCTTGTAGAGCTTCAGCCGCACCAGACCGGTGACCGTCTGCTGGGTCGAGTCGACGAAGGCGTCGAGCGCCTCGCGGAGCGGCGAGAACCACATCCCGTCGTAAACGAGTTCGGCGTAGCGCACCGCCACCTGCTCCTTGTAGTGCATCGTCGCCCGGTCGAGAGTCAGGTACTCCAGCTCGCGGTGGGCGTAGAAAAGGATCGCCCCGCCCGGCGTCTCGTACACGCCGCGGGATTTCATCCCCACCAGGCGGTTTTCGGTGATGTCGGCGATACCGATGCCGTTGGCGGCGCCGAGCTCGTTCAGCTTCTCAAGCAAATCCACCGCGCCCAGCTTCTCGCCGTCCACCGCCACCGGCACGCCCTTCTCGAAGGCGATCTCCACATAGGTGGCTTTGTCGGGCGCCTGCTCGGGAGTCTTGGTAACCATGTAGACGTCGTCCTTGGGCTCGTTCCAGGGGTCCTCAAGGTCGCCGCCCTCGTGGCTTAAATGCCAGATGTTGCGGTCCATGCTGTAGGGCCGCTTCTTGGTCACCGGCACCGGCACGCCGTGCTTCTCGGCGTAGTCGATGGCGTCCTCGCGCGAGCGGATGTTCCACAGCCGCCAGGGGGCCACGATCTTGAGATGGGGCGCCAGCGCCTTGACGGTCAGCTCGAAGCGCACCTGATCGTTGCCCTTGCCGGTCGCGCCGTGGGCGATGGCATCGGCACCCTCCTTCTCCGCGATCTCCACCATCGCCTTGGCGATGATCGGCCGGGCGAAGGAAGTGCCAAGCAGATATTTGCCCTCATAGACGGCGCCCGCTTTCAGCACCGGCCAGACGTAATCCTCCACGAACTCTTTCCTGACATCCATGACATATACCTTGCTGGCCCCCGACTTGATGGCCTTCTCCCTGACCGGCTCGATCTCCGCGCCCTGACCGACGTCGGCGCACATGGCGATGACCTCGCAGCCGTCGTAGTTCTCCTTCAGCCAGGGGATGATAACCGACGTGTCGAGTCCGCCCGAGTAGGCAAGGACCACTTTTTTGATATCGCTCACAAATACTCCTCCTTGGAATATTGAAATATATACTGCGGCCGCGTATCAGCCGTTTTTCATCATAAACATTTGGCCGTCCCGCGCGAACCCGAAGTGCTCGTACAGCCCGTGGGCGTCCCGCGTTATAAGGATGCCCCGCACACCCCTCAGTTCTTCAGTCTCGGTAACATATCTGATCAGAATCTTCGCCAGCCCTTTGCCGCGATGGGCCTCGTCGATAACGACATCGGCGAGCCACCAGACGGTTGCGTAGTCGGTCACGGCGCGGGCGAAGCCCACCTGATGGCCGTCCTTGTAAATCCCGAAACAGAGGGAATTGTCTATCGAGGTCAGTATCTTGTCCCTGCCGCGGTTGCCGGCCCAATAGGTCCGGGCCAGCAGATCGGCCACCCGGTCGAGCGACAACAGGCTCTTATCGCGACTGAAAACGTATCCGTCGTGTTTGAGCGCCATCCGCCGCCTCCTGCCTAGTCGCCCATCAGCAGGGCCATGATCGCCTTCTGCACATGTAGACGGTTCTCGGCTTCGTCAAAGATCGCCGACTGGGGCCCCTCCATCACCGCGTCAGTAATCTCCTCGCCACGGTGGGCGGGCAGACAGTGCAGGACAATGGCGTCCGGTTTGGCCAGCTTGAGCAGAGCCTCGTTGATCTGGTACCCGGCAAAAGCGCTCTTTCGGGCGGCCTGCTCGGCCTCCTGGCCCATGCTGGCCCACACGTCGGTATACAGCACGTCGGCCCCCACGGCCGCCTCCTTGGGATCGGTAGTCAGCATCACCTTGCTGCCCTGCTCGGCGGCGGCGGCTTTGGCCTCCAGCACCACCTGGGGGTTGGGCGCGTACGCCGGCGGGGTGGCCACGGAAATATCCATCCCCACCTTGGCGCAGGTATGGAGAAGGGCGTTGACCATGTTATTGCCGTCGCCCACGTAGGCCATCTTGAGGCCCTTGGCCCGCCCCTTGCGCTCGACGACGGTGAAAACGTCGGTCAGCGCCTGGCAAGGGTGAAGGTAGTCGGTCAGGCCGTTGATAACCGGGATATCCGCGTAGCGGGCCAGTTCCTCCACTTCGGCGTGCGAAAAAGTACGGATCATGATGCCGTCCAGATAACGCGACAGCACCCTCGCAGTATCCTTCACCGGCTCGCCGCGGCCGATCTGCAGGTCGCTCGCGCTAAGAAACAGCGCGGTCCCGCCCAGTTGCCACATGCCCGCCTCGAATGAAACACGGGTCCTGGTGGATGCCTTCTGAAAAATCATCCCCAGCGTCTTGCCCTTCAGCAGATGGTGAGGTTCGCCCTTCTTCTGCCTGGCCTTGAGCTGCTGGGCGAGATCGAAAATCCGGTAAACCTCGTCTACCGTTAGGTCGTTGACGGATAACAGGTCTTTGCCTTTCATTTTCCCCTAAACCCCCAATAAGATAAAAACAAAATCAGCGTCTCAGAGGTTGCCTATAAGGTCCATCTGCTACGTTATCCCTCGGATGGCCCACTCGACGTACGCAACCACGTACGCCGTCGCGGGCCATCCTCCGGTACGCCTTGCATCTGGAGCCTTCTAGGCAACCTCACATTGCATCGGCCGCGAATACTTTATCGAGAATCGCCATCATCTCGTCAACATGTTTCTTCTCGATGTTGAGCGGCGGGACGAACCGCAGTACGTCGCCGGCGGTACAGTTGATGAGCGCCCCGGCGGCCATGCAGGCATTCACAAAATCCTTGCCCGGCTTGGTCAACTGGATACCGATTATCAGTCCCTGGCCGCGCACGCCGGTGATCAGGGCGGGATACTTGGCCTTGAGACCGTTCAGGGCTTCCATCATATAAGCTCCCATTTTCGCGGCGTTCGCCGGTAAATCCTCCTCAACCAGGACGGAAAGCGTCGCATTCGCCGCCGCGCACGCCAGCGGGTTGCCGCCGAAGGTCGTGCCGTGGTCGCCAGGGCCGAAAGCCTTGGCGGCCTTCTCGGTGGCCATAATGGCGCCGATCGGCACCCCGCCGCCCAGGCCCTTGGCGAGCGTCATGATATCCGGCTTGACGCCGGTATGCTGCCAGGCGAGCAGTTTGCCCGTCCGGCCCATGCCGCTCTGGATCTCGTCGAGGATGAGCAGCGCACCGTGTTTCTCGCATAACTCCTTCGCCCCTTTGAGGTACCCGGGGTCGGGGATGTGAACCCCGCCCTCGCCCTGGATGGGTTCGAGCATAACGGCGCATGTCTTGGCCGATACCGCCTTCTTAAGCGCCTCCAAGTCGCCGAACGGCACATAGGAGAAGCCTCCCGGCAGCGGCTCGTAGCCTTTCTGGTACTTGGGCTGACCGGTCGCGGTCAGGGTGGCCAGCGTCCGCCCGTGGAAGGAGTGCTCGGCGGTTATGATCTCCACCTTGTCGGCGGCGATCGTCTTGCCGTACTTGCGGGCCAGCTTTATCGCCCCTTCGTTGGCCTCCGCGCCGCTGTTGCAGATGAACGCGCGGTCAAGCCCGGTGAGCTCCACCAGCGTCTTGGCGAGCTTGGTCTGCTCGGCGGTGTAGTAGAGGTTGGAAACGTGAATAAGCTTACCCGCCTGAGCGGCAACGGCGTCCACCACTTTGGGATGGGCATGGCCGAGAATGTTGACGGCGATGCCGCCGAGGAAATCGAGATACTTTTTGCCCTCGATATCGTATACATACGGTCCCTCGCCGCGTTCGAGCACCACCTGGTAGCGGGCGAACACGGGCAGATAATACTTGCTCTCGTCAGCTATAATCTGCTCAGCACTCGTCATTTTCTCCCTCTCCCTTCACGACCTCGGTTCCGATACCGGTGTCGGTAAAAATCTCCAGAAGCAGCGAATGGTTTTGCCGCCCGTCGATGATGTGGGCCTTGTCGGCGCCGCCGGACAAGGCGCGGATGCATGCCTCTACCTTGGGTATCATACCCCCCTCGATGCTGCCCTCGCGGATCATTCGCTTGGCATCGGCAAAGCCGAGGGTCGAGACGAAGGTGCTCTTGTCATGGTAATCGCGGTAGATGCCCTCCACATCGGTGAGGAGGATGAGCTTCTCCGCCCGCAGGGCCCCGGCGATCTCGCCGGCCACGTAGTCAGCGTTGATGTTGTAGCTCTCACCGGCCGCGCCCGCGCCGACGGGAGCGATAACCGGGATATAATCGTTGTTGAGCAGTGTCCAGATGATATCGGGCTTAACCTCGGCCACATCACCGACGAAGCCGATGTCCACCTCGCGCGACTGCCCGTCTTCATAGACAGTGGCCAGATGCTTGCGGGCCTTGATAAGACCGGCGTCCTTGCCGTTGATGCCGACCGCGCGCGCCCCGTGGGTGTTGAGCATCGCGACCAGCTCGGTGTTGATCTTACCGGCCAGCACCATCTCGGCCGCCGCCATCGTCTCCTCGTCCGTCACCCTCAGACCGCTCACAAAGCTCGACTGTTTGCCCAACTGCTTGAGGAGGGCGGTGATCTCGGGGCCGCCGCCGTGGACGACCACCGGCCTGAGGCCGATGTACTTCATCAGCACGATATCCTTGATGACGCTGTTCTTCAAGTCGGCGTTCAACATCGCGTTGCCGCCGTATTTAATTACGAATGTCTTGCCGGTAAACTTCCGGATATACGGGAGAATCTCCACCAGCACGGACGCCTTTTCGATCGTGGTCAGCATGCGCTCCCCTCCATCATCAGGTACTGTAGTCGGCGTTTATTTTTACGTATTCGTAGGAGAAATCGCAGGTCCAGACGGTCGCGGACGCGTCGCCCGTTCCCAGCTCGATCTCCACGACAATATCCTTTTCAGCCATAACCTTCTGGAGGGCCTTAGCGTCGGACACGGCAGCGTTCATGCCGTTTTCGGCGACAATGATGCCGCCAAGGGTCAGCTTTGACTTGGCAGGCTCCACCGTGGCGCCTGAATAGCCAACCGCGCATAGGATGCGTCCCCAGTTGGGATCCTGGCCGAAAAAGGCGGTCTTGACCAGCGGCGAGCGGGCCACCGACATCGCCGCCGCCTTGGCTTCGTCGTAGCTGACCGCACCCTTTACGGTAATCTCGAGGAATTTGGTCGCCCCTTCGCCGTCACGCACGATCAGCTTGGCGAGATCGGTGCACACGGCCGTGAGGGCGGCGACCAACTCGCCGTACGCAGGGTCGCCGGCCGCTTCGATCGGCTTGTTGCCCGCCTGGCCGTTCGCCAGCACGCAGATCGTATCGTTGGTGCTCATGTCGCCGTCGACGGTTATCGAATTCATCGATACGTTCACCGCCTCCTTGAGCGCCTGCTTCAGCAGCGCGGGCGAAACGGCCGCGTCGGTGGTCACGAAGCTCAGCAACGTGGCCATGTTGGGGTGAATCATCCCCGCGCCCTTGGCGATGCCGGCCACTCGGGCGGTCACGCCGCCGAGCGTGAACTCGTAGGCTGATACCTTGGGGAAGGTGTCGGTCGTCATGATGCCCTGCAGCGCTTTCTCGTGGCCGTCCGCAGACAGCCCGGCAACCGCCCGCTTGATGCCGTCGGCCACCTTGGCCATCGGCAGGTTGACGCCGATAATGCCGGTCGAGGCCACAAATACCTGATCGTCGGCCAGCCCCAGCAGCGAAGCGGTCAGATGGGCCATCCCCCTGGCGTCTTCCATGCCCTGCTCGCCTGTGCAGGAGTTGGCGCAGCCCGAATTAACGACAATCGCCTGGGCCGTGCCCTTGGCCGCCACCTCACGCGAGACCTGCACGCCTGCGGCCGCGAACGAATTGGTGGTGAACAGCGCGGCCGCGGAGCACGGCGCCGGACTGTAGATAACCGTCAGATCCTCTTTGCCGCTCTTCTTGATGCCGGCCTTGACTCCGGCCGCCTTGAAGCCTTTCGGGGCGGTAATGCCCCCTTTTATCGCTGTGAGCATACTATACATCCTCCGTATCCATCATGATTATAACGGCGCTTTGGCGACAACCTTCTTGCCCGCCCCTGACCGTGGGGGAAACGATGAAAACCGTCTCGACGGTAGCAACGATTTCCTACAGTTCTTTTACGGTCGCTAGTTTTTTTCGGTAAAATCGGGTAAAATGTGGATATATATTGTCGATGTGTTCGCCCCGTTCGGCTTGCCAGCCCCCTCCGGGGATAAGCGCGACTAGCCTTCCGCCGGCGCTTCGCTTGGCGTAAGCCAAGTCTTGCCAGCCCCCTCCGGGGATAAGCGCGACTAGCCTTCCGCCAGCGCTCCGCTTGGCGTAAGCCAAGTCTTGCCAGCCCCCTCCGGGGATAAGCGCGACTAGCCTTCCGCCGGCGCTTCGCTTGGCGTAAGCCAAGTCTTGCCAGCCCCCTCCGGGGATAAGCGCGACTAGCCTTCCGCCAGCGCTCCGCTTGGCGTAAGCCAAGTCTTGCCAGCCCCCTCCGGGGATAAGCGCGACTAGCCTTCCGCCGGCGCTTCGCTTGGCGTAAGCCAAGTCTTGCTAATAATTATACGGCACCATGTATAAAAATGCAATAAGTTTTTTTGCCAGGATTTTCTCGGGAGGGTAACGATGCCTGCGCTTGAAAACCTCACGCTGTTAGTCGAGGACTACGGCTATGTGGCCGTTTTTGTAGGGATGTTTTTCGAAGGAATGTGCATTCCCGTCCCCAGTGAACTTGTTATGGGCTTCGCCGGTTATTTGGTCTACCAGGGCAAGTTCTCCCTCACCGGCGCCATCCTGTCCGGCTGGCTGGGCAGCTTCGCCGGGTCGTGCACCATCTACTACGCGGCCCGCAAGGGCGGTCGCCATTTTCTGTATCGCTACTGCCATCTGCTGCGCCTGTCACCCGCCCGCCTCGACACCATCGGCGAATGGTTCCACCGGTTCGGGCCGCCCTTTATCATCCCCTGGCGCCAGGTACCCGTCCTGCGCACCAAGATCAGCATCGCCGCCGGCCTACTCGACCTGAAACCCCTGGTATTCGCCCTCTATACCGCCGTTGGCATCGCCGTATGGTGCACGCTCTCCGTATCGCTCGGTTATTATTTCGGCCAAAACTGGATGCTGTTCGTCGATTTCTTCGCCCGGCTCGGCACCTTTGTCGCCGCCGCCATTGCCGTGCTGGCCGTGGTCGGCGTCGGCGGCCTGTTTCTCTACCTCCGGCGGCGACGGAAATTAAAAGAACAGGGCCGGTAAATCTTCATACCCCGACAGCCGGGGAGCCCCGCAGCTTCGCTGCGGGGCTCCCCGGCTGTCGGCAACTTCGCGGACTTAAAAACCGATGTCACCCACCACCGCGATACCGCTCCCGCATCGGGGGCATTTTTTGTCGCCCGTCAGTCGGCTCTCCCGCCGCAGCCGGTCGACGACGACCAGGTCGCATTCAGGGCAATGAGTGTTGACGCCCTCAGCGCCCACGTTGCCCACATACACGTAGCGCAGGTGGCGACGGGCCGCCTCGTAGGCCCGTTCGAGGGTGGCGATGGGGGTCGGCGGCGCATCGAGCTTATAATTCGGGAAATAACGCGAAAAATGCAGGGGGATATCTTTATCGATGCCCGCCAGCCACGCCGCCAGCGCCTCCAGTTCGGCCGCGTCGTCGTTAAGCCCCGGCACCACCAGGCAGGTCACCTCCACATGCGAGCATGCCGCGGCCTGCTCCACCGTCCGTTTGACTTCCGCCAGGCGGCCGGCGCAGATTTCGCGGTAAAAACGCTCGTTAAAAGCCTTCACATCGATATTGAGGGCGTCGATATGGGGCAGCAGTTCGCCGAGCGGCTCGGGGTTTATGAAGCCGTTGGTGACAAGCACGTTTTTCAGCCCCCGGCCGTGCGCCAATCTGGCCGTGTCGAGCACGAACTCGTACCACACGCTCGGCTCGGAATAAGTGTAGGCGATGCCGATGTTGCGCGGCCCCGCCCCCGCGGCCGTGTCCACCGCCTTATCCGGCGTCATCGCCACCGTGTCCGGCTCGTCCTGGGCAATCTGCCAGTTCTGGCAGAAGCGGCAGGCGAAGTTGCAGCCCCACGTGCCGACGGAGAAAATATAGCTGCCCGGGTAGAAATGATAAAGCGGCTTCTTTTCGATCGGATCGAGGGCATAGGAAGAGCAGGCGGCGTAGTTAACGGCGAGAAGCTTCCCCCCCACGTTGCGACGCGCCCGGCAGAACCCCGTCAGCCCCTCGCCGATCACGCATTCCTTCGGACAGAGGCGACAGACGACGCCGCGCTGGTGCGGCTGATAATATAGCGCCTCGCGCACGACCGTCACTCCTTGCCGTACCGGGTTACCGAAAAACGATACAGTTCAATCTCTTCGCCGGGCTCGATCCCCGCTTTTTGCATAGCGATGCCCACCTGCTCCTCCACCGTGTCGACCCCGGCTAGGTCAGGCAGCAGCAACCCCGACCGCCGCCCGCGGCGGACGATCACGCCGTACTTGCCCGGATCCAGGTCGGCAAGGCCGTTCACCCGCTCCGGAGCGGACAGGATATCCACCGAAATGTCGATCTCAGGCAATTCCTTGGCCTCGACCGGCCAAAAGCGGGGGTCCTGGGTGCCCGCGCTCACGGCGTTGTGAATGATCTCAGCGGCGATATTTGGCTGGGTGGGAGCGAAGGTGCCGATGCAGCCGCGCAGCTCGCCCCGTTTCTTGAGCGAAACGAACACCCCCGCCTGGGCCTCAAGCTCGGCAGGCAGCCCCGCCGGTGTCGGCAGGTGCTCATGCGCGGCGAGATAATGCTCCAGACTCTGCCGCGCCAAGGCGACCGGCGCACTCTCACTGGCCATCGCTTTTCCCCTCCTCCACCGCAAACAGCGCCACCGCGTAGCCGACACCGAACGGCCCCTCATAAGACAGCACCCTGCTGCGCGCTTCCAGCCCGCCCAGCACCCCCAGCAAAAAATAGACCGGCCTGAGCCCGCACTCGCCAGCCTCCTCGATCAGCTCCTCGTCCATGTTCAGCAACGCCTTCACGTTCAGATCGCCGACCGCCGCAACCAACCGGCGGTCGAATTCCGCCCCCTTCGGGCTGAAGCCGGCCGGAGCGTCGGCGGTGAGACGGTGGGACAGGTCGCCGGAAGCGATCACCGCCACCCGCTTGTCCACCATGCCGACAGCAGCCTGCACAGCCTTGCCGAAAGTGTACATCTCCTCATAGGGGAGCATGCCCATAGCGATATGGACCAACTGGCCGCGGAAACCGGCCTTGTGGAGATAATAAAGCGGGATGAGCGCGCCGTGATCTAGCTGCAGTGACAGCCGGTACGTTTTGGCCACATCGTCGGTCAGCTCTACCACGTTAATGCCCAGCCGCTCCGCCTTGCGGAGGATATGCCGCACCAACAGCCCGTCCGTCTCGAACCCCAGCGCCACCTCGGGCACGCCGAAGCTTGCCAGACTCCCTTTGAGGCGGGGATGGACGCTGATGCTGATCGCGTCCCCAAACACCGGTCCGTGGGGCGTTATCAGGATAACCGTCTGCGGGTTCTTCGCAGCCAGCGTCTCGGCAGCCTCCCGGGCAGCCTCCACGGTGGCCCTTATCTTCTCAAGCTCGGTCCCGCCCACTTCCGGCACCATGATTGGCGGATGAGGCATGAGGGCGCAACCGACCAAATTCTTCACGATACCACTCCTTTCACTGTCTTATCTTGCCACATTATGGCTGAAATGATACGCCAGCGCCCTGGCGATCTGTCCGGCCAATTTCTGCTGGTAGGCTGGGTCGGCCAACAGCGCCGCCTCGCCGGGATTGCTCAGGAAGCCTGTCTCCACAAGCACCCCCGGAATGGTGGTATCCTTCAACACCAAAATACGCGAATCCTCCTTAGCCTGACGTTTGTTGCCAGGCGGAAAATTCTTCAGCGCCTGCTGCATCGTCTCGGCCAGCATCTTATTCTCGTCCTTGCCGGGACAATAGTAAACCTCGGCTCCGGACCAGCGTCCGCCGCGGATCGCGTTGGTATGGATGCTGACGAACACAGCCGCCCCCGAGGAATTGATCATCTCGACCCGCCTGCACAGATCACTGCGCTTGCCGCCCTTGCCGCGGGTATAGTAATCGATATCGGCCTCGCGGGTCAGCACCACCGTCGCCCCGTTTTGCCGGAGCGTCTCGGCCAATCGCAGGGAAATCGCCAGGGTAAGCTCCTTCTCCACCAGACCGTGGTACTTGGCGCCGCTGTCCACCCCGCCGTGACCGGGGTCGATCGCCACAACCCGGCCCGCCAATGCCGCCAGGTCGGCATCGCCCACCTCCTCCGGGCCGGGAAAATTCGCCGTCAGCAGGTTCACCGCCACCGCCGCCGCCACGCCGATAACCGCCGCCACCCCCAGGCTGCGCCGCCTCAGACTGACCAGCCACATTGTTATCCCCGCCTTTCCCTACGAAAATATGCCGCCGCCGCGGCCGTTATGTCGCGGGGATGGGGTGGGAAGTATAGCCAAAAGGGGACAAGTCCGCTAAAATATACTTAGTCGACTGCGCTAAAAGTTCATCTGCTGCGTTGCTCCTCAGAGCGCTTGCTAGCGTACGTCATAAGTACGCGTCGCGGCGCGCTCTCACCCTTTCGGGTATAAGCGATCACATCAACGCTAAAGCGTTGTGTGTCTGCTTATCCGGTGCGCCTTGCATCTGAAGCTTTTATCGCAGTCTCCGGCTACATTTTTTGCCTGGAGGATATATGCGCGGCAAATTCCTGTTATTTCTGCTGATAGTCTTCGTAGCCGCCTTCGTCTGGGCGGGGGGCGGCAAACTGGCGCCCCAGTTCGCACCGCCAAAGCTTCCGGAAGTAAAAGCCGACGCCGACAGCGCCTGGATGCGCGCCTACCGCGTCTTCGCCCTCAAAAAGGCTGTCGCGGCTACCGTCGACCGCAAAAACTACATTCCCCTCAAAGACATCCCCCTCACCTTGCAGCAGGCCGTCATCGCCGTCGAGGACCACCGTTTTTACCGCCACATCGGCCTTGACATCGAGGGCATCCTGCGGGCCGCGCTCGTCAACCTCCAACACGGCGCCATCGCGGAAGGCGGCAGCACCATTACCCAGCAACTGGTCAAAAACCTCTTCCTGACCTCCGAACAAACCTGGGGCCGCAAACTCGAAGAAGTCGTCCTGGCGCTCGACATGGAATTGCGCTATTCAAAAGAAGAAATTCTTGAGCTCTATCTCAACAGCATCTACTTCGGCTCCGGCGCCAATGGCATCGGCCAGGCGAGCAAAATCTACTTCGCCAAAAAACCGGCCGCGCTGACCCTGGCCGAAAGCGCCCTGCTGGCCGGCCTGCCCAACGCCCCGTCCCTCTACTCCCCCTACGTCGACCCGGCGGCCGCCAGACAGCGCCAGGCGGTTGTTTTAAACGCCATGGCCAAATATAACTACATCGGCCCCACCACCGCCCAGGAGGCCAGGCAGGCGCCGCTTCGCCTGGCAAAATGAAAACGGCCCGGCTCCCGCCGGGTCGTTTTTTCGTAGCCGCGCCCTATTTGAAAACATTCTCCTGGAAGCTCCAGTTCTTGGTGTCGTTCGGGTCGACCGTATTGCGTTTGAGCGTGCGCTCGACAACGATCTCGGAAATATAAGTATCGCCGTTGATGGCCTTCGGGTCCTTGATATACGTGCCCTCGCCCTTGATGTTGAAGGAAACCAGCGTGTACATCCCGGGAACGGACTGCGGCTCTTTGGCGACCATGACCCCCAGCGTTACCGGCGATTTCTCGTCAAGGAAGTTTTTGGTCAGCTTCTCGCGGGTGGTGAAGACATGCGCCTCGGGAGAAGTCACCAGCGCATAAACCTCAGGGAAATAGACTTTCAGTTCCTTGAGCTGGATGGCCCAGTCGGGAGTAAAGCGCTGCGCCCGGACGTACGGGTTCTTGTCCCCTTTCTTCTCCGCGTACATTACGTCCAGCTGAACCTTGACGTCCTTGGCCATATAATAATAGATATAAGTACTGGCCACTTCCTTGCCGCCAGTCTCCCAGTCGGCCTTAGTCCAAATCCGGCCGTTGTCGTCAAGCACCATCCGGTACTCCCCGAACTTGGCCACGATATCCGAACGCTTGTCGTCGAGGCCGGCGAAGGCTGTTTGGGCGATGAAAAGGCAGGATACAAGCACGAGCAACGCAACCGTTTTTTTCATGGCAAAACCCCCAAGTTGTAATATCTTCTAAGGATAATTATACCTGCAGGCTGCTTTCTCCTGCCGGCACGCTTGCAAGGCTGCAATAAAAAAGCGCCCGGACATATCCGGGCGCTTGCGCTGTTAACGTTTGGAGAACTGGGAAGCTTTGCGGGCCTTTTTGAGGCCGTACTTACGGCGTTCCTTCTCGCGCGGGTCGCGGGTGAGGAGGCCGGCTTTCTTCAGGACGGGGCGATATTCGCCGTCGACCCGAAGCAGGGCGCGGGCGATTCCGTGACGGACAGCGCCGGCCTGGCCGGTGGGGCCGCCGCCCTCGACTTTGGCGATGACGTCGTACTTGCCGATGGCGTCGGTAACGCTAAGCGGCTGTTTAACGATCAATTCGAGGGTCTTAAGACCGAAATATTGATCCAGCGGACGGCCGTTGACGACGATGTTGCCTTCGCCCGCCACGAGGCGGACCCTGGCTACCGATGTCTTCCTGCGGCCGGTGCCGTAATAGTTGACAATTGCCATTCCAATCTTCCTCCTTCCGGCGACTATCTCAAGTTGAGTTCGAGGGCTTCGGGCTTCTGCGCCTCATGCGGGTGGCTCGGCCCGCGGTATACCTTGAGCTTGCGGTACATCTGACGGCCCAGCCGGTTTTTCGGCAGCATCCCTTTGACAGCCAGCTCGATAACCCTCTCCGGCCGCTCGGCCAGCATCTTGCCGGCGGTGGTGAAAGTCGTGCCGCCCGGATAGCCGGAGTGGCGGAAATAAGTTTTCTGCACCAGCTTGTTGCCGGTGAGGTGAATCTTCGCGGCGTTGACGACGATGATATGGTCGCCGGTATCCATATGGGGGGTATAGGTCGGCTTGTGTTTGCCGCGCAGCATCTTGGCGACTTCAGCAGCCAGACGGCCGAGCGTCTTGCCTTCAGCGTCTATGACATACCACTTGCGTTCTATAGTGGCAGGGCTAGCCATAAATGACTTCATACTTTCCCTCCTTCAAGCAGCAATAAAACAACATCCGTTTCCTTCTTCAGCCACGATTTTCCGGGGCAGGAAATCACAGCAGATAAGGCCACGAAAATATTGTATTAGAAAGGGTTGTCAATGTCAAGGCTTTATCCTTGGCATTCGGCATTTTTTTAGGGCGAGCGGATAAAAAGTCCATCTGCGGCGTCCCGCTCGCACCCTCTTAATACAGCACCTGCTTTAAGTATAACCCTTGCGGCGGGGCAGTTATACCGGCTTTGTTCCTATCCCGCGACGCCAATATCGCCGCGAAATCCTCTTCATTTATCCGGCCTAGGCCGACGTCGACCAACGTCCCCACAAGGTTGCGCACCATATGGTACAAAAAACCCGTCCCCCAGAAAGAGAACTCGGCCAGCGGCCCGTCCCGGCGGCAGGAAGCGGCCAGGATAGTGCGCACCGGGTTTACAGGCGCGCCGCCGGCCGCCCGGAAAGCCGAGAAGTCGTGCTCGCCCACCGCCCGCTGCGCGGCAGCGTGCATCGCGGCTGCATCAGGTTCGTCGGCCAGATGCCAGGCGTAATTGCGCAGAAAGGGATCGGGTACAGGACCCGTATCCAGGCGATAGTAATAAATCTTGCTCTTGGCCGAAAAGCGGGCATGGAAAGCAGCGTCCACCTCCTCCGCCGCCGTAACCACGATAGCGTCTGGCAGCACACTCCGCGCCGCCAGTGCTATCCGGTCGGTCGGGATGGAGCCGGTCGTCCTGAGGCTCACCACCTGACCGTAGGCGTGAACGCCCGCGTCGGTGCGCCCGGCGCCCGCCACCTTCACAGGGTGCCCGAAAATCTTCGCCAGTCGCTCCTCCAGCACCTGCTGGATTGTCAAAGCGTTCGCCTGACGCTGAAAGCCGTGGAACTCCGTGCCGTCGTAAGCTACCGTCAGCTTAAGGGTACGTTCCATCGCAGCACCCCCAGCAACGCAAGCAGGGCGAGCACGACGGCGAACGCCACTCCGTCCCGCGCCGCAAGTCGCAGTTCCTTCATACGGGTGCGGTTTTCGCCGCCCCGGTAGCAGCGGGCCTCCATCGCCACCGCCAGCTCGTCGGCGCGGCGAAACGCGCTGATGAACAGCGGCACCAAAAGCGGCACCATGTTCTTGGCCCGCTTCACGATGTTGCCGCGGGTGAAATCGGCGCCGCGGGCCATCTGGGCCTTCATGATGCGGTCGGTTTCCTCCAGCAGCGTAGGGATAAAGCGCAGGGCGATCGTCATCATCATCGCCAGCTCGTGAGCCGGCAGCCCGAAGCGCCGGAAAGGATTGAGCAGCCGCTCGATGCCGTCGGTAAGCACGATCGGCGACGTGGTGAAGGTCAACAGCGACGACATGACGATGAGGAAAATCAGGCGGGCGGCCATCAGGGCCCCCTGCCGCACGCCTTCCAGGGTCGCCGTCAGCGGCCCCAGGGTGTAGATTACCTTGCCGGGAGTGGAAAAAATATGAATGAGGAGCGTGATGAGAATTATGATCCACAGCGGCCGGATGGACCGCAGCACAAGGCGGACGGGCACCCCCGACACGAATACGGTCAGCAAGGCGAACGCAGTCACCAGCCCGTACGAGGCGTAGCTCTCGGCAAGAAATATGCCGGCGACGAACAGTACGGTCCCCACCAGCTTGGTGCGCGGATCGAGACGGTGCAGAAAGGACGAGCCGGGGAAATATTGGCCAAGAGTGATATCGGTCAGCATGCCCCCCGCCTCCTCACCGCGGCCGCAATCGACGCCGCGGCTTCCTCGACGGTCAGCGCGGCCGCATCTACATCGAGCCCCCGCCCGGCCAGCCTCGCCATCAGCGCCGTTACCCCCGGCACCGCCACCCCGGCCGCCTTCAGCTCAGCGGCGTGGCGGAAAATTTCCCGCGGCGGACCGTCAAGGCTCACCGCCCCGTCATGCATCACCACCAGCCGCTTCACCAGCCGGGCCACTTCTTCCATGTTGTGAGAAATGAGCACCACCGTCACGCCTGTCGTCTCGTGGAGCCTCACCACCTCGGAGAATATCTCGTCGCGGCCGCGGGGATCGAGGCCGGCGGAAGGCTCGTCCAGGATCAGATAAGATGGCTGGAGGGCCACCACGCCGGCGATCGCCACCCGGCGCATCTGTCCGCCGCTCAGGCGGAACGGCGACCGTTTGGCGAACGCGGCAAAATCCAGGCCGACGAAATCGAGCGCCAGCCGCACCCGCTCTTCCATCTCGTCGGCGGCGAGACCGAGATTGCGCGGTCCGAAGGCCACGTCATCGAACACCGTCTCCTCAAACAACTGGTGCTCGGGATATTGGAACACCATTCCCACCTTGCGGCGGGCCAGCCTGGCCGCTTCCCCCTTGGCGGCGAGGTCCGCGCCGTCCACCGCGACAGTGCCGCGGCTAGGCTTCAGCAGCCCGTTCATATTCTGCACCAGCGTCGACTTGCCCGAGCCGGTATGACCGATGACGCCGATAAACTCGCCCTGTTCCACGGTCAGGCTGACATTCTTCAGCGCGGTCCGCTCATACGGCGTGCCCGGCATATAAACATAGCTCACATCCCTGAGCTCTATCGACATAGCGCCACCGCCAGTTCCTCGTCGGTGATTATTGCCTCGGGCACGGCAATCCCCGCCGCCCTGAGGCGCGCGGCCACATCCGCCGCCAGCGGCGCATCCAGGCCCAGCGCCTTAAGTTCCGCCACCCGGCTGAAAACCTCCGCCGGCCGCCCGGTCATCGCCACCTTGCCGGCGTCGATGACCACGACCCGATCGGCGGCCACCGCCTCCTCCATGAAATGCGTTATATATACGACCGCAATCCCTTCCGTCCTGTTGAGGCGGACGACCGTCGCCAACACCTCGTCGCGGCCCTGCGGATCGAGCATCGCCGTCGGCTCGTCGAGCACCAGACACCTTGGCCGCATCGCCAGCACGCCGGCGATCGCCACCCGCTGCTTCTGCCCGCCGGACAAGAGATGCGGTCCGTGATGGCGATAACCCTCCATCCCAACCAACGCCAGCGCCTCGGTCACCCTGGCAGCGATCTCGGGCGGCGCCACCCCCAGGTTCTCGGGCCCGAAAGCGACATCCTCCTCCACCACCGCCGCCACGATCTGATTGTCGGGATTCTGGAATACCATCCCGACCTTCTGGCGGATCGGCCACACATTCTCCGGCGCTGCCGTGCTCAGCCCTTCCACCAGGCACTCGCCGCCGGTGGGCGTGAGCAGAGCGTTGAAATGCTTGGCCAGCGTTGACTTCCCCGAGCCGTTGGCGCCGATGATCGCCACGAACTCGCCCGCCCCGACGGACAGGCTGATATCCTCAAGCGCCACCACCTCGGTCCCGCCGGGGCCGGGGTAAGAATGGCGCAGATTTATCGTCTTTATCATCCAGGTCAATCTCCTTACACGGTAACTCTGCTTGAAAAGCCCCTCTGCGGCGTCTTCTACGGGCGCTTGCTCGTTCCAATACATGGCCGGAGCTATTAAAGCAGAATCGGCATTATAATGGAGCAAAAGGACGGACCTGCCTCGGACAGGCAGATAAGGGCGGCCAGTGGCCGCCCCGTGTGTAACCCGCTGAAACTTATAAACGAAAACCAGGCGACCCTAGAGTATCCCCCATTGTCACCCGGGTCTTCACCCTAAACCAGTTCGAGAATGGACATCGGCGCGGCGTCGCCGCGGCGCGGCCCCAGCTTAAGAATACGGGTATAGCCGCCCTGACGGTCCTTGTACTTCGGACCAATCTCATCGAACAGCTTCTTCACCACATCTTCGTCCATCAGGAACGACAGCGCCTGACGGCGGGCGTGCAGATCGCCCCGTTTGGCCAGCGTGATCATCTTCGCGGCCAGCTTGCTTGCTTCCTTAGCTTTCATTTCGGTCGTCTCAATGCGTCCGTGGGCAAAGAAGGAAGTCAAAATGCTGCGGAACAGCGCCTTGCGCGCGCTGGAATCGCGTCCAAGTTTGCGGTAAAACATGATTCACCCTCCCTCCTTTAATCTTCGCTTTCAGCCAGCGACAACCCGAGTTCGCCCAGCTTCTTCTTAACCTCGTCCAAAGACTTGCGGCCGAGATTGCGTACTTTCATCATATCTTCTTCGGTCTTTTGCACCAATTCGGCCACCGTGTTGATCCCGGCCCGTTTCAGGCAGTTGTAAGACCGGACGGACAGCTCCAGATCCTCGATGGTCATCTCCATCGTCTTGGCGCCGGCATCCTCGGCCGACTCGGTGAACGGACCGCCTTCGCCCTCGTCCTCGGCGGCCACCCCGGCGATGTTCTGGAACAGCTTCAGGTGGGCCACCATGATCCCGGCCGACTTGCTCACCGCTTCCTCGGGGCGAATGCTGCCGTCGGTCCAGATCTCGAGCGTCAGTTTATCATAATCGGTGACATTGCCGACACGGGTATCGGTGACATTATAATTAACCCGCAGGATCGGGGAAAAGATCGAATCCACCGGGATAACACCGATAACATGGTCAGGCTTCTTGTTCTTATCGGCCGGCACATAGCCGCGCCCCCGCTCGACCGTTATCTCCATACGGAGCGAACTGCCCACCGACAAAGTGGCGATATGAAGATCGGGATTTAAAATCTCCACATCGGGGTCGGTGATGATATCGGCGGCCTTGACCTCGCCCTCGCCCTCTTTCTCGATGCGCACGACCTTGGTCTCGTCGCCGTGCAGCTTGATAAAGAGCTCCTTGAGGTTAAGGATTATGTCGGTAACGTCTTCCCGAACACCGGGAACCGTGGAAAACTCGTGGAGGACGCCGTCGATCTTCACCGACGTCACGGCCGCGCCGGGCAGCGACGACAGCAGGATGCGCCGCAGGCTGTTGCCGAGAGTAATGCCGTAGCCCCTCTCCAGCGGTTCGCAGACGAACTTGCCGTAACGGTTGTCCTCGCTAATCTCCACTATCTCGATCTTCGGTTTTTCGATTTCCATCATCCGGAAATACCCTCCTCTTCGCGCAAACTGAACAGTTACGCCGTTTCCATTGTTGAGGGCGGATTAACGGGAGTACAATTCAACAATGAAGTGTTCCTGAACGGGAACATCAATCTCCTCCCGGGTCGGGAACCGCTGAACCTTGCCGCTGAGGCCGGCGGCATTGAGCTCCAGCCAAGCAGGCACCGTCTTAGTGGCCAGACCTTCGGCCATCTCCTTTATAACCGGCGCATCCTTGCTGCCCTCGGCCACGGCAATCACATCGCCCGCCTTAACATGGAAAGAGGGGATATCCACACGACGGCCATTCACGATGAAATGGCCATGACGAACCAACTGCCTGGCCTGGGTGCGACTCGAAGCGAACCCGAGACGGAACACCACATTGTCCAGGCGCCTTTCCAGCAGAACCAGGAGGTTCTCGCCGGTAATGCCTTTCTGGCGCTCGGCTTTCTCAAAATAATTGCGGAACTGCCGCTCAAGCAAGCCGTAAATACGGCGGGTCTTCTGCTTCTCGCGCAGCTGGATGCCGTACTCGGAAACCTTTTTGCGGGCCTGTCCCTGGCCGTGCTGGCCGGGCGCGTAGCCGCGGCGGCTGAACGCGCACTTGTCGCTATAGCATCTGTCGCCCTTCAGGTACAGCTTCGCACCCTCCCGGCGGCACTGTCTGCAAACAGCCTCAATATATCTTGCCATTCTTGTCTAACACCTCCCGAAATCTTAAACTCTTCTGCGTTTGGGCGGACGGCAGCCGTTGTGGGGGATGGGCGTGACATCCTTGATCAGGTTGACCTCAAGCCCGGCGGCCTGCAGCGAGCGGATCGCCGCCTCGCGACCAGAACCCGGACCCTTTACGAAAACCTCGATCTGCTTCATCCCATGCTCCATCGCCGCCTTGGCCGCCTGCTCGGCCGCCATCTGAGCGGCGAACGGCGTGCTTTTGCGCGAGCCCTTAAAGCCCATTCCGCCGGCGCTGGCCCAGGAAATAGCGTTGCCCTTCTGGTCCGTGATCGTCACGATGGTATTATTGAAGGTCGAACGAATATGGGCCACGCCATACTCGATATTCTTGCGTTCCTTCCGCTTAGGTCTGGCGGCAACTTTCTTCGCTACCAATCTTTATCCCTCCTACTTCGACTTCCGTTTTACGCCGACCGTCTTCTTCGGTCCCTTGCGGGTCCGGGCGTTGGTCTTGGTCCGCTGTCCGCGGACCGGCAGGCCCATGCGGTGACGCTTGCCGCGATACGAGCCGATCTCAATCAGCCGCTTGATATTCAGCTGCTCCTCGCGGCGCAGGTCGCCCTCGACCTTGTAATTCTTATCGATAGCCTCCCTGAGCTTGGAAATCTCTTCTTCCGTAAGATCCCGCACCCGGGTTTCGGGGTTGATGCCGGTGGCCGCCACAATCTCCTTCGAGAGGGTCAGCCCGAGGCCATAGATGTATGTCAAAGCAACTTCGATCCGTTTATCACGCGGTAAGTCTACTCCGGCAATACGCGCCATATACTCTCCACCTCCTAACCTTGTCTTTGCTTATGCTTCGGATTTTCGCAAATCACCATAACATTGCCCTTGCGCTTGATGACCTTGCACTTCTCACAAATGGGCTTGACCGACGGTCTAACCTTCATGACTAAAACCTCCTCTAGTCCCCACTACTTAAAGCGGTAAGTGATACGACCGCGTTTGAGGTCGTACGGCGTCAGTTCAACCGTGACTCTATCCCCAGGCAAGATGCGGATGAAATTCATCCTGATCTTGCCGGATATGTGTGCCATCACGACATGCCCGTTCTCCAGCTTGACCTGGAACATGGCGTTGGGCAATGCCTCTACAACGGTGCCTTCCACCTCGATTACATCTTGCTTGGACATGAGACTCCCTCCTCGTCCGCATCACTACTGGTGTCAGCGACCGCGTTCAAAGCCGCGCGGATCTCGCGATCAGTCGCTTCCCGCCCGCCGGCGATCACTGCAGCGACACCTTCGTCAATAAACTTCAGCACGCCGACATGCCGGACATTCTTCTTCTTCGGCTTGGCAGCCCCGCGGCCCCGGCCGTCCGCCACCAGGATATAAGGCGGCGCAAACCCGACCACCAGATACAGTCGTCCCCGGTCGCGGCCGGTCAGCGAGCGGACCGCCTGCCCGAGTGCTATCCTGTCAACCGACACGGAACTTTCCCCCTACAATTTGGTCAAAACTTCCGGTCCGTTCTCAGTGACGACGACAGTATGCTCGAAATGGGCCGACCGTTTGCCGTCGGTCGTGACCACCGTCCAGCCGTCATCCAGCGTCCTTACTTCGTGTGTGCCCAAGTTGATCATCGGCTCGACCGCCAGCGTCATACCCGGTTTGAGGCGCGGGCCGCGGCCGGGAGAGCCGTAGTTCGGGATTTGAGGGTCCTCATGCATATTGCGCCCGATGCCATGGCCCACATAATCGCGGACAACACCGTATCCGTGGGCTTCAGCCTCGACCTGGACAGCGTGGGAAATATCGCTGAGCTTATTCCCCGCCACCGCCTGCTCGAGCCCCTTATACAGGGAAGCCTCGGTCACCTCGATCAACCTCGCGACCTCGGCGTCAACCTCGCCCACCGGAACCGTGATGGCGGCATCGCCGTAATATCCATTTATTACCGCCCCGATGTCAATACTTACATTATCTCCACTTTTCAGGCGTCTTAGTCCGGGGATGCCGTGCACCACCTGCTCGTTCACCGAAGTGCAGATATTGCCGGGGAAACCGTGGTAACCCTTGAAGGCCGGAATAGCGCCGGCGCCCTTGATATATTCTTCGGCAACCTTATCCAGTTCCTGCGTCGTCACATCGGGCCGGGCGGCTTTTTTAACCTCTGCCAGAGCTCCGGCCACGATCCTGCCCGCGTCGCGCATATAGCGCAATTCGCGCTCGGACTTGAGAATGATCATGCCCCGGCGCCCCGCAAGCTGGTCTCGATGGCTGCCAACACCTCGTCGATGCCCTGGCGGCCATCGATCTCGGTATAAAGCCCTTTCTCCCGGTAGTAGCCGATAAGAGGCTGCGTCTGAGCCTGGTACACCTCAAGACGCTTAGCAACCGTCTCCTCCTTATCGTCCGCCCGCTGAAAAATCTCGCCGCCGCACTTATCGCACTTGTCAGCGGCCGCCGGCGGATTAAACGCGACATGATAGGTAGCGCCGCAACCCTTGCAAATGCGCCGCCCCGTCATCCGTCTCACCAGCTCGTCGTCCGGCACCGTAATATTAACCACCCGGGTAAGCCGGATGCCCAGCTCGGTCAGCGTCTTATCGAGCGCCGCCGCCTGCTCGAGCGTGCGGGGAAAACCGTCGAGGATGAACCCCGCCTGGCAGTCTGGCTTCGCCAGACGTTCCTTAACAATGCCGATCGTCACACTGTCAGGCACCAGACCACCCGCGTCCATATAACGTTTGGCCTCAAGACCGAGGGGCGTGCCCTCTTTCACAGCCGCCCGGAACATATCGCCCGTGGAAATATGAGGAATACTATACTTCTCCACCAACAGCGCCGCCTGGGTGCCCTTACCGGCCCCCGGCGGACCCATAAGCAGGATAAACACTTAGCGCACCTCCTACTTCATGAAGCCCTGATAATGGCGCATCAGGATGACCGCCTCGATCTGCTTCATGGTATCGAGCGCCACGCCAACGACAATAAGGAGCGCGGTGCCGCCGAAGTAAACCCCCTGGATATTTGTCGCCCAAACAACGATATTAGGCAAAATGGCGATAAACGCGAGGAAGATGGCACCGGCGAGAGTTATCCTTGTCATGACGCGATCTAAATAGTCGGCGGTCGGTTTGCCCGGACGGAGGCCGGGGATAAAGCCGCCGTATTTTTTCATGTTCTCTGCCATATCCGATATGTTCATGGTAACCGCAGTGTAGAAATACGTAAAGAAGATGATGAGCACCGCATAAAGCGTCGTATTCAGCATCGTACCCCACGCGAACCACCCTGCCACCGTCTTCACCCAGCCAACCTCAACAAACTGGGCGATGGTTATCGGGAACATCAGCACGGATGACGCAAAGATGATCGGAATAACGCCCGCCTGGTTAACCTTCAGCGGGATATGGGTCGAATGTCCGCCGTACATCTTGCGGCCTACGACCCGTTTGGCATACTGTACGGGAATCTTGCGCTGGCCCTGCTGGATCAGGATGACGAACACAACCATCGCCAGCGCGATGATGGCAAACAGCGCCACATTGAAATAATTGATAGTGCCGGCCTTGACATACTGGTAAATGACACTAAGGCCGTCCGGCAGGCGGGATACAATCCCGGCGAAGATTATCAGCGAAATGCCGTTGCCGATCCCCTTCTCGGTAATCTGCTCGCCGAGCCACATCAGGAAAGTCGTTCCCGCGGTAAGCGTCAAAGCGATAAGAATGATCGAACCGATGCTGGGGTTAACAATGGCGACCTTCAGGCCGTAAGCCATGCCGATAGCCTGGATGAAGCCCAGCAGCACCGTGCCGTAACGCGTGATCTGGGTAATCTTCTTCCGGCCCTCGTCGCCCTCTTTCGCCCACTGTTCAAACTTCGGCACAACAACCGTCAACAGCTGCATGATAATCGAAGCGTTGATATAGGGAGTGATGCTCATCGCGAACACCGAGAACTTGCTAAGCGCGCCGCCCGAAAACAGATCGAGGAGCCCGAACAAATTGCCTTGGTTGAAGAGCTGTTCGATCATCGCGGCGTTCACGCCCGGCACGGGAACATGCGTACCCGCCCGGAAGACGAGAAACATCAGCAGCGTGAACATAACCTTCTGCCTCAGTTCGGGAATCTTGACCACATTAGATAGGGCCGAAAGCACCTAGATCACCTCGACTTTGCCGCCGGCGGCCTGGATTTTTTCCATCGCGGACTTCGTAAAGCCGTTGGCTCTGACCGTCAGAGACTTTTCCAGTTCCCCGTTGCCGAGTATGCGGATACCGTCGCGGACATTCTTGATGACGCCCGCCTCAACCAGCAGTACGGGATCGACCACCGTACCGGCCTCAAAACGGTTGAGTTCCCGCACATTAACCTCGGTATACTCCTTGCCGAACTTATTATAGAAACCACGTTTGGGCAGCCGGCGATAAATCGGCATCTGACCGCCTTCGAAACCGGGACGGACGCCGCCGCCGGCACGGGCGTTCTGACCTTTATGGCCTTTGCCGGCCGTCTTGCCGAGGCCCGAACCAAGACCCCTGCCCACTCGCGTACGTTCCTTCTTAGAACCGGGCGCCGGAGCTAGATCGTGCAATTTCATACGGCAACACCTCCTCGACTATTCCTGTACTTCTTCAACACTGACAAGATGCCCAACCTTGCGGACCATCCCGCGGATAGCAGGCGTATCATCCTGTACAACCGAGCTGTTGGTTTTGCCCAGGCCGAGCGCCTTCACGGTAGCGCGCTGATCTTCCGGGCGGCCAATCAGGCTGCGGGTAAGAGTAATTTTGAGTTTCGCCATGGCCTTTCCTCCTTAGCCCAGAAGTTCCTGTACCGTTTTGCCGCGCAACTGCGCAACCTGCTCGGCCCGCTTAAGCTGCTCGAGACCCTTGAGGGTGGCGCGCACCGCGTTGTTGGCGTTGGACGAACCCAGGGACTTGGTGAGAATATCGCGGACGCCAGCCAGCTCAAGCACCGCACGGACAGGGCCGCCGGCGATAACGCCCGTACCTTCCGAAGCCGGCTTCATGAGAACCTTGCCTGCGCCGAACACGCCCACCGTCTCATGGGTAATCGTCGTCCCGACGAGAGGAACCTTGATAAGATTCTTCTTCGCATCTTCGATCCCTTTGCGAATAGCCTCCGGCACTTCGGCAGCCTTACCCAGGCCCGCGCCCACATAGCCGTTGCCGTCGCCGACAACCACCAGCGCGCTGAAAGAGAAACGCCGGCCGCCTTTAACGACCTTTGCGACCCTGTTTATAAACACGACTTTTTCCTTGAGGTCGAGATTCGAGTGATCAATTCTGGCCATTCATGTCCCTCCTTTTGCCTAAAAATCGAGGCCCGCTTCGCGTGCCGCCGTGGCCAAAGCCGCCACCCGGCCGTGATAAATATAGCCGCCGCGGTCGAAAACCACCGTCTTGATACCCTTCGCCAAAGCCTTCTTCGCGATCGCCTCGCCCACAGCCTTGGCAGCAGTGATATTGCCGCCGTACTCCAGACCGAGCTCCTTATCCATCGAACCGGCGGCCACCAGCGTAGCGCCCTGCTCGTCATCGATAATCTGAGCGTATATGTGATTCAAGCTGCGGAAGACATTGAGGCGCGGTTTCTCGGCGGTGCCGACAAGCTTCCTGCGCAGCCTGAGGTGCCTCTTCTTCCTCGCAAGGTTTTTGGGCTCTTTACGCAGCAAGATCCTTCACTCCTTTCCGTAAGCTTACTTCTTACCCTTGGCGCCGGCCTTGCCAGCCTTGCGGCGAATCACTTCGCCCTCGTACTTGATCCCTTTGCCCTTGTAAGGCTCAGGCTCGCGGAAAGAGCGAATCTTCGCGGCAAGAGCGCCGACCGCCTCTTTATCGATCCCGGAAACCACGATCCGATTAGGAGCGGGAACCTCGATCGTTATACCCTCCGGCGGGTTAACCTCCACCGGATGCGAAAAGCCCAGCGTCAGATTCAGCTTCGTTCCGGCCTTGGCGGCGCGGTAGCCGACCCCGGCGATCTCCAGCGTCCGGGAAAAGCCCTTCGTCACCCCGGTAACCATATTGGCCACCAGCGTCCGGGTCAGTCCGTGCAGAGACTTGTGCTCCTTCTCTTCCGAAGGCCGGTTGATATTAATGACACCCTCGCCGATATCCACAATCATATCCTTAGGGATAGTGCGGGTCAGTTCGCCCTTGGGGCCCTTGACCGACACCACGTTACCGTCGACCTTGACGGTCACGCCCGCGGGAACGGCGATTGGCATCCTACCAATTCTCGACATATGTGCACCTCCTAGTTCGAAAACTTACCAGACGTAAGCGATAACTTCGCCGCCGAGACCTTCCTTGCGGGCCTGCTTATCGCTCATGATGCCCTTGGAAGTCGAAATGATGGCGATGCCAAGGCCGCCCAGCACCCGCGGCAACTGATCGCTCTTCGCGTACACCCTCAGGCCGGGCTTGGAAATCCGTTTGATGCCGGTGATTACCTTCTCGCGGTTGGCCCCGTACTTCAGAGCGACGCGCAGCATGCCCTGCTTGTTATCGTTGACCATTTCGTAATCTTTCACGAAACCCTCGAGTTTGAGAATCTCCACAATCGCCTGCTTGATCTTCGACGCAGGAATCTCCACTTTATCGTGATAAACCGAATTTGCATTGCGAATCCGCGTCAGCATATCGGCAATCGGATCGGTCATTACCATAGCCTTAAAACCCCCCTTCGGTTGCTTCTTACCAACTAGCCTTCGTCACACCGGGAACAGCGCCCTGGTAGCTGAGCTTGCGGAAGCAGATACGGCAAAGCTCGAACTTGCGCAGATAACCGTGAGGACGACCGCAGATCTTGCATCTGTTATACTTGCGCACCGAAAACTTCGGGTCGCGCTTCCACTTTTCAATCAGCGCCTTCTTGGCCACAGCTTTCCCTCCTTTTATGCAGCGCTAAACGGCATGCCCATCAGTTTCAGGAGCTCACGCGCCTCTTCGTCCGTCTTGGCGGTAGTCACGACGATGATATCCATGCCGCGAACCTTATCCACCTTATCATAATCGATCTCCGGAAAAATCAGCTGCTCCTTGATCCCGAGCGTATAATTGCCGCGCCCGTCGAAAGACTTCGGGCTCACGCCGCGGAAGTCGCGCACACGCGGCAGGGCGACATTAAGCAGCTTATCAAGGAACTGATACATCCGTTCGCCGCGCAGGGTAACCTTCGTCCCTATCGCCATCCCCTGCCGGATCTTAAACGCCGCGATCGACTTCTTCGCCCGCGTCACCACCGGCCGCTGCCCGACGATCGTCATCAGATCGTTCACGGCGGCGTCCAGGACTTTCGGATTGGCCACAGCCTCGCCGACGCCCATATTCACAATAACCTTCTCAACCCGGGGAATCTCCATGACGTTCTTATAGCCGAACTTCGTCATCATCGCCGGGGCCACTTCATTCAGATACTTCTCCTTTAATCTGGCCATAGCTAGTTACCTCCTTTCCGCGCGTCTATTTATCCTTGTCGATTATCTCGCCGCACTGCTTGCAAGTGCGGGCCATCTTACCGTTCGCCAGCGCCGTCTTCTTAATGCGGGTCGGCTTGTCGCAGGCCGGGCAGACCAGCATCGCCTTGGACGAAGACATCGCCGCCTCCTTGACCTGGATGCCGCCCTGGGGCGTCTTCTGGGTCGGCTTGGCATGGCGCTTGACCTTATTTACACCCTCAACGATGATCTTGCCCTTTTTCGGCAGAGCCTCGATGATCTTGCCTTTCTTGCCCTTGTCCTTCCCGGACAAGATGATAACTGTATCGCCTTTTCTCACGTGCAGTTTAACAGCATCGGACATCTTTCCGGCCACCTCCTCAAAACAACTAGATTACTTCCGGCGCCAGCGAAATGATCTTCATGAATTCCTTCTCGCGCAGTTCCCGGGCCACCGGCCCAAAGATACGGGTACCGCGCGGGCTCTTATCGTCCTTGATGATCACAGCCGCATTCTCGTCGAACTTGATATGAGAGCCGTCCGGACGGCGCAAACCCTTTTGCGAACGAACGACCACCGCTTTCACAACCTCGCCCTTCTTGACCACGCCACCGGGTGTAGCGTCCTTGACAGCGGCCACGATCACGTCGCCGATATTGGCGTAGCGGCGATACGACCCGCCCAGGACCCGGATGCAAAGGATCTGTTTGGCGCCGGTGTTATCGGCGACATTGAGCATAGTCTCTTGTTGGATCATCGGTTATACCTCCTTTGCGGAACATCCAGCCTATTTCGCCTTCTCCAAAATCTCCACGACGCGCCAGCGCTTGTCTTTCGACAGCGGCCGGGTCTCCATGATCTTCACGGTATCGCCCGTCTTGCTCTCGTTGTTCTCATCGTGAGCCTTGAACTTGGTCGTAGTCTTGACCGGTTTATTATACAGGGGGTGACGAACCAGACGCTCCACGGCCACGACCACCGTCTTCTGCATCTTGTCGCTGACCACCTTGCCGATCCTGATCTTGCGTTCGTTTCTCTCTTCCGTCACGTTCTCTAGCCTCCTTCCGACTGCACTTTCCTACGCAACCTGCCGTCCTTAAGCCTGCTTGGCCTTAAGCTCGCGCTCGCGCTGAATCGTCTTGATGCGGGCGATAGTCTTCTTGACCTCTTTAATCCGCATCGGATTCTCCAGCTGGCCGGTCGCGTGCTGAAACCGGAGGTTGAAAAGCTCATCTTTCAGGCCGACCAGCTTCTGGTCGAGCTCAGTAACGCTCATATCGCGCACGTCTTTCACCTTCATTACGCGTCACCACCCACTTCTTCATGGTCTTGGCCCGCTTCTTCCCTCCTGACAAACTTCGTCTTGATGGGAAGCTTGTGGGCAGCCAGACGCAAGGCCTCCTTGGCCAGCTCTTCCGGCACCCCGGCCAGTTCGAACATGACGCGGCCCGGTTTTACCACCGCCACCCAGTACTCGGGCGAACCCTTGCCGCTACCCATGCGGGTCTCGGCCGGCTTGGCGGTAATCGGCTTATCGGGGAAAATCTTGATCCACACCTGACCGCCGCGCTTGATATAGCGGGTCATGGCGATACGGGCCGCCTCGATCTGGCGATTGGTGATCCAGGCCGGCTCGAGCGCCACCAGGCCGTACTCGCCGTGGCTGACCGTGTTGCCCTTATTCGCCTTGCCGGTCATGCGGCCGCGGAACTGCTTACGGTGCTTCACTCTTTTCGGCAGAAGCATTACTTATCGCTCCCTTCAGCGGCGACGGCAGCGTCCTTCCTGGGGGCACGCCTCTCGCGCCGGGGTTCGGGTCTCGATTCATGGCTCGTCTCGCCGGCAGTGCCCAGCTTCGGCGCCTGCGGAAGAACCTCGCCCTTGTAAATCCACACCTTCACGCCGATGCGGCCGTAAGTGGTGTGAGCCTCGGCGGTGCCGTAATCGATATCGGCCCGCAGAGTATGCAGCGGGATGCTGCCCTCGCGGTAACTCTCGGTACGCGCGATCTCGGCGCCGCCCAAACGGCCGCCGACCATAACCTTGATACCTTTGGCGCCCATGCGCATCGTGCGGCCCACCGACTGCTTCATAGCGCGGCGGAAAGCGATCCGCTTTTCAAGCTGGGCGGCGATATTCTCGGCCACCAGCGTAGCGTCAAGCTCAGCCTGCTTGATCTCGGCGATATTAACGTCGATAACCTTGCCGGCCAACTGCTTAAGGCCCCTTTTCAACTCCTCGATACCGGCGCCGCCGCGGCCGATAACCATCCCCGGCTTAGCGGTATGGATCGTAACCTTCACGCGGGTTGCGGCCCGTTCGATCTCCACGCGGGAAATCCCGGCGGAATAAAGCTTCTTCTTGATATACTCACGGATCTTGACATCCTCGTGGAGCAGCTTAGCGTAGTCCTTATCGGCGAACCACCTGGCGTCCCAGTTCTTGATGATGCCGATCCTAAGTCCGTGCGGATTGACCTTTTGACCCACTTCTTTCCCTCCTTCGCCGCTTAACGCTCTTTTACGACAACCGTCACATGACTCGACCGCTTCAGGATCTTGAAGGCCTGGCCGCGGGAGCGCGGGTGGATCCGCTTCAGAGTCGGGCCCTGATCGGCGTAGGCGGCTGCGACGTACAGCTTGTCGGTATTCATGTCATAATTGTGCTCAGCGTTGGCCACCGCCGACTTGAGCACCTTCTCGACAACCTCGGACGCGACCTTCGGCGTGTGCTTCAAGATGGCGAAAGCTTCGCCCACACTCTTGCCGCGGATAAGATCAATAACAATGCGGACCTTGCGCGGCGCGATGCGGATATACTTGGCAATTGCCTTGGCTTCCATGATAAACCCCCTCTCGGTCGGCTATTTCAGCGACGTTGATTTCTCGGAGCCGCCATGACCCCGGTAAGTGCGGGTCGGCGCGAACTCGCCCAGCTTATGGCCGACCATATCCTCGGTGACATACACCGGCACATGCTTGCGGCCGTCGTGCACAGCGATAGTATGGCCGACGAAATTGGGCAGGATGGTCGACGCCCGAGACCAGGTCTTCACAACCTTCTTCTCATTCTTGGAATTCATGACTTTTATCTTCTTCAGCAGGCTCTCGTGAACATACGGCCCTTTTTTAACAGATCTTGACACCCTACAGGCCTCCTTTCGCTATGCGGTTATTTCGTCCTTCTCTTGACAATAAGGCGATCCGAAGCCTTCTTGCCGCGGGTTTTCGCGCCGACGGCATGCTTGCCCCACGGAGTGACCGGGTGCTTGCGGCCGACAGGCGAACGGCCCTCGCCACCGCCGTGCGGATGGTCGATCGGGTTCATCGCCACACCGCGGTTGGCGGGACGGACACCCATCCAGCGCGAACGGCCGGCCTTGCCGATAGTAATATTCTCGTGCTCCAGATTGCCTACCTGACCGATGGTCGCCTTGCAGTTAACGTGCACCTTGCGGAGCTCGCCTGACGGCAGGCGCAGCAGAGCGTTGCCGCCTTCCTTGGCCATCAGCTGGGCGGATGCGCCGGCGCTGCGGACCATCTGGCCGCCTTTGCCGATCTTCATCTCAATATTGTGGACCTGCGTGCCCACCGGGATATCCTTCAGCGCCAGAGCGTTGCCGACCTTGATGTCGGCGCCCACGCCGCTCATAACCGAATCGCCCACCTTCAGCCCGTTGGGGGCCAGGATATAGCGCTTCTCGCCGTCGGCATAGTTAAGGAGCGCGATGCGGGCCGAGCGGTTCGGATCATACTCGATCGTAGCCACCTTCGCCGGCACGCCGTCCTTATTGCGCTTGAAATCGATAATCCGGTACAGGCGCTTGTGCCCGCCGCCCTGATGGCGGACGGTCAGACGGCCCTGCTGGTTGCGGCCGCCGTGTTTATGCAGTCTCTCGGTAAGCGACTTCTCAGGCCTGTCGGTGGTTACCTCGTTGAAACTGGCCACCGTCATGAACCGCCGCCCCGGAGCGTAGGGTTTAAAGGACTTTACTGCCATTGGTGCCCCTCCTTACCTTATAAGCCTTCGAAGAACTCAATGCTCTGGCCCGGAGCCAGCTTGACGATGGCCTTCTTGTAATCCGGACGTTTGCCTTGAGTCTTGCCCATCCGCTTCATCTTGCCCATCACGCGGATAGTGTTCACATCGAGCACCTTCACCTTGAAAATCTGCTCGACGGCTTGGCGGATCTCCACCTTATTGGCCTTGAGCGGAACGATAAAGGTGTACTTGTTGTCCTGCATCAGAGCCGTAGCCTTCTCGGTGATAAGCGGGCGGATCAGGATGTCGCGCGCATTTGTCATTACGCCAACACCTCCTCAATCTTGCTGACCGCGTCTTTCGTAATCAGAACCTTGTCGTGATACAGGATATCGTACACGTTCAGGCCCATCGAAGTGATGCTCTTCACGCCGGGAATATTCCGCGAAGACTTCTCGACATTCTCGTCGGCCGACGCCATGATGATAAGCGCCTTATCCTCGCCCACCTTAAGGCTGTCGAGCATGCTTATGACCGTCTTGGTCTTGGGCTCCTTGACAGCGATGTCCTCCATCACCATCAGCTCGCCCGCCTGGACCTTGGCCGACAGCGCCGACTTGATCGCCAGGCGGCGGGCCTTGCGAGGCATCGAATACGCATAGCTGCGGGGCTGCGGACCGAAAACCGTACCGCCGCCGACCCAAATCGGCGAACGGGTGCTGCCGGAACGGGCGCGGCCGGTGCCCTTCTGGCGCCACGGCTTCCTGCCGCCGCCGCGGACCAGGCCGCGGGTCTTGGTGGCGGCCGTACCCAGACGCTGATTGGCCATCTGCATGACCACCGCCTGGTGCATCACAGCCTCGTTCACCTCGACGCCGAACACGGCATCGTTAAGCTCTATTTCGCCGGTCTGGGCGCCGGTCATGTTATAAACTGCTACTTTCGGCATAACTTAAGTCCTCCTTTCGCGTCACCAGTTGCGGTTATTTCGTCTTTTTTACCGTGTCCCTGATGACAACGAAGCTGCCCCGCGGACCGGGAACGGCGCCCTTGATCAGGATTAGATTGCGGGCCGCGTCGACTTTCGCGACCTTCAGACCCTGCACGGTAACCTTTTGGCCACCCATGCGGCCGGGAAGCTTCTTGCCCTTGAAAACCTTGCCGCCGCCGCCGCTCATCCGGGAACCGATAGTGCCCGGCTCGCGGTGGGACTTGGAACCGTGGCCCATCGGGCCGCGCTTGTAATTATGGCGCTTGATGCCGCCGGCGAAGCCTTTGCCCTTGGCAGTGCCGGTTACGTCGATGATCTCGCCTTCGCTGAACACATCCACGCCGACCGTTTCGCCTACCTTATACTCGGGCGCGCTCGGCAGCCTGAGCTCGCGGATGAACCGCACCGGCTTCACGCCGGCCTTGGCGAAATGGCCCTTCATCGGCTTGGTGGCCTTCTTATCCTTGATAAGGCCGAACCCGAGCTGCACGGCATTGTAGCCGTCGCTCTCCACAGTCTTATTCTGAAGTACGACGCTGGAGCCGGCCTCGACGACCGTCACCGGAATGACCTCGCCCTTCTCGGTGAAGATCTGCGTCATACCAAGTTTCTTACCCAAAATTCCTTTAGACATTCATGCCACCCCCTTACAGCTTAATCTCGATGTCCACGCCCGCCGGCAGATCGAGGCGCATCAGCGCGTCAACCGTTTTCGGGGTCGGCTCGACGATATCAATAAGGCGCTTGTGGGTCCGCATCTCGAACTGCTCGCGGGAATCCTTATTGACATGGGGTGAACGCAAGATCGTGAAGATATTCTTCTCGGTGGGAAGCGGGATGGGACCCGATACCATCGCGCCGGTGCGCTTCGCGGTATCAACGATTTTGGCCGCGCTGGCGTCCAGCGCCTTGTGGTCGTATGCCTTCAGGCGGATCCTGATCTTCTGTTGCTTAGCCATTGTGTAGCCTCCTTATCGCCCAGTTTCATGAACTGACACTTCTCAACGGGAGTTTCCCCGCAACGCGGGCAACATCCCGTCTCATCGCCTGGGAAAACCGAGTATATACTTTAAAAAACCATATCCGGGCCGGGGCGGCAGGTAGCCGCCCCGCCCGAATCAGAATGCGGGATGTTACTCGCTGATCGCGGTTACGACGCCGGCGCCGACGGTGCGGCCGCCTTCGCGGATCGCGAACCGCAGGCCTTCCTCGATCGCGATCGGAGTGATAAGCTCGATCGCCATCTGGATGTTATCGCCGGGCATTACCATTTCCACGCCCTCCGGCAGGGTCACCACGCCGGTCACGTCCGTCGTCCGGAAGTAGAACTGCGGACGGTAACCGTTGAAGAACGGGGTGTGGCGGCCGCCCTCTTCCTTCGACAGCACGTACACCTCGGCTTTGTACTTGGTGTGCGGCTTGATAGAACCCGGCTTGGCCAGTACCTGGCCGCGCTCGATTTCCTTGCGGTCAACGCCGCGCAGCAGCGCGCCGATGTTGTCGCCGGCAACCGCCGAATCCAGCAGCTTGCGGAACATTTCCACGCCGGTTACGACAGTCGATTTCGGTTTCTCGGTCATACCGACGATCTCGACGGTGTCGCCAACCTTGACCTGACCGCGCTCCACGCGGCCGGTCGCCACGGTGCCGCGGCCGGTGATCGTGAAGACGTCCTCGACAGGCATCAGGAAAGGCTTATCGGTGGCGCGTTCCGGGGTCGGGATGTATTCGTCGACGGCATCCATCAGTTCCATGATCTTGCCGCACCACTGGCATTCGCGTTTCGAGCAGCCGCACTCCAGCGCCTTGGTCGCCGAGCCGGAGATTACAGGAATGTCGTCGCCGGGGAATTCGTAGCTGGAAAGAAGCTCGCGCACTTCCATCTCCACCAGTTCCATCAGTTCGGCGTCGTCAACCATGTCGGCCTTGTTCAGGAACACCACCATCGCCGGCACGCCGACCTGGCGGGAGAGCAGAATGTGCTCGCGGGTCTGAGGCATCGGGCCATCGGCCGCGCTTACCACCAGGATAGCGCCGTCCATCTGGGCCGCGCCGGTGATCATGTTCTTGACGTAGTCGGCGTGGCCGGGGCAGTCCACGTGCGCGTAGTGGCGCTTGGCGGTCTCGTATTCAACGTGGGCGGTGTTGATCGTGATACCGCGCTCGCGCTCTTCCGGCGCCTTGTCGATCTGGTCGTACGCCACGAATTCGGCGCCGCCCTGCTTCGACAGCGTCAGGGTGATAGCCGCGGTCAGCGAGGTCTTGCCATGGTCGACGTGACCGATGGTCCCGATGTTTACGTGCGGTTTGGTCCTCTCAAACTTCTTCTTTGCCATTTCACTAAACCTCCTAAATGATGCTTTTTCGAATACCAGCTATTACCGGGCCGGCTGGCCCGCCGAAGTCTAGAATCGCCTCAACCCGGCGGGCGGACAGGCCGCCCGGCCTAATATCACGCGCCCTTGACCTTGGCGATAATCGCCTCGGAAATGCTCTTCGGCACATCCTCGTAATGGTCGAACTCCATCGAGTAAACGCCGCGCCCCTGGGTCCGCGAACGGAGGTCGGTCGCGTAGCCGAACATCTCGGCCAGCGGCACGAACGACCTGATAACCTGGGCCCCGGCGCGGGACTCCATCCCCTCGATACGGCCGCGGCGGGAGTTGAGGTCGCCGATAACGTCGCCCATGTACTCCTCCGGCACCGTAACCTCGACCTTCATATAAGGCTCGAGGAGAGCGGGATCGGCCTTGGCGGCACCCGCCTTGAAGCCCATGGAACCGGCAATCTTGAAAGCCATCTCCGACGAGTCGACGTCGTGGTAAGAGCCGTCGTAGACCGTGACCTTCACGTCCACCATCGGATACCCGGCGAGAACGCCGCTCTCCATCGCCTCTTTGACGCCCGCCTCGATGGGGTTGATGTACTCCTTGGGAATAACGCCGCCGACGATCTTGTTCTCGAACTCGAAGCCGACACCCGGCTCCTGAGGCGTCAGTTCCAGCCAGCAGTGGCCGTACTGGCCGCGGCCGCCGGACTGGCGGACGAACTTGCCCTCCGCCTTGACGGTCTTCCTGATCGTCTCGCGATAAGCCACCTGCGGCTTGCCCACCGTGCAGTCCACTTTGAACTCGCGCAGCATGCGGTCGACGATAATCTCCAGGTGCAGTTCGCCCATACCCTCGATGATCGTCTGGCCCGACTCCGGATCGGTATGCATCCGGAAGGTGGGATCCTCCTCCGCCAGGCGGACGAGCGCCACGCCCATCTTATCCTGGTCGGCCTTCGTCTTAGGCTCCACCGCCACCGAAATAACAGGTTCGGGGAAAACCATCGACTCGAGGATTATCGGGTGCTTGTCGTCGCACAGCGTATCGCCGGTGGTCGTATCCTTGAAACCGACCGCAGCCGCGATATCGCCGGTATAAACTATCTCGATCTCCTCGCGGTGATTGGCGTGCATCTGGAGAATCCGGCCGACCCGTTCCTTCTTGCCCTTGGTCGAATTGAAAACATAAGAACCGGACTCCAGCTTGCCGGAATAAACGCGGAAGAAGGTCAGCTTGCCGACATAGGGGTCGGCCATGATCTTGAAAGCCAGCGCCGAAAACGGCTTATCGTCGCCCGCCGGGCGTTCGTCTTCCTCGCCGCTGTCAGGGTTGACGCCCTTGATCGCGGGGATGTCGGTCGGCGCCGGCATGAATTCGACGACAGCATCGAGAAGAGGCTGCACGCCCTTGTTCTTGTAAGACGAGCCACACAGCACCGGGGTCATCCTGCAGGCGATCGTCGCCTTGCGGATGCCTCCCCTGATCTCCTCCACCGTCAGCTCTTCGCCTTCGAGGTACTTCATCATCAGGTCGTCGTCGCTCTCGGCGACGGCGTCCAGCAGGTTCTGGCGGTAAAGTTCCGCCTGCTCCTTGTATTCCTCGGGAATCTCGGTCGCCTCGCTAACCTTGCCGAGATCGTCGGTATAGACGATCGCCTTCATCTCAATCAGATCGATTATACCCTTGTAGGTATCCTCGAATCCGATCGGCAGTTGGATGGGAACAGCGTTGGCGCCGAGCCGGCTTTTCATCATATCGACGACCCGGAAGAAATCGGCGCCGATGATATCCATTTTGTTGACATACGCCATACGGGGAACACCGTATTTATCGGCCTGCCGCCAAACCGTCTCGGACTGGGGCTCGACCCCGCCCTTAGCGCAGAATACGGCAACCGACCCGTCAAGCACCCTCAGCGAACGCTCCACCTCGACGGTAAAGTCCACGTGTCCTGGTGTGTCGATGATGTTTATACGATGCCCGTTCCACTGGCACGTCGTAGCTGCGGAGGTAATGGTTATGCCGCGTTCTTGCTCCTGCACCATCCAGTCCATCGTAGCCGCGCCATCATGCACTTCACCGATCTTGTGAACTCTGCCTGTATAGAATAAGATGCGTTCAGTTGTAGTAGTCTTGCCGGCGTCTATATGAGCCATGATGCCGATGTTCCGCGTCTTATCGAGTGGAAACTTTCTGGCCACCATTATCACTCCTTACTCGGACCACAAGCCCGGCCCGGAATTACCACCGGTAATGGGCAAAAGCCTTGTTGGCCTCGGCCATTTTGTGGGTATCTTCTCTTTTCTTAACCGACGCGCCGGTACTATTGGCCGCGTCCATCAGCTCAGCGGCCAGCCGCTCGTGCATCGTCTTCTCGCCGCGGGCGCGGGAATAATTGACCAGCCAGCGGATACCGAGCGACAGGCGGCGGTCAGCGCGCACCTCAACCGGAACCTGGTAGTTGGCGCCGCCGACCCGGCGGGCCCGCACCTCCAGAACCGGCATAACATTCTTGAGCGCCGTCTCGAAAACTTCGAGCGGGTCTTTTCCGGTCTTAGACCGGATAATATCGAACGCATCGTAAACGATGCCCTCGGCCACACCTTTTTTGCCCTTCATCATGATCTTATTGATGAACCTGGTGACAAGCTTTGAGTTGTACACCGGATCCGGCAACACATCACGCTTGGGCACAGGACCCTTTCTTGGCATCTTAACCCTCCTTCAACAGAGAACTTGCTTGCGAAAAACCTACTTCTTGGGGCGTTTGGCGCCGTATTTCGACCTGGCCTGGCCGCGTTTGGCCACACCGGCGGTATCGAGCGCGCCGCGGATAATGTGATAACGCACGCCCGGCAGGTCCTTGACACGGCCGCCCCGGATGAGAACCACCGAGTGCTCCTGAAGGTTATGGCCGATGCCCGGGATGTAGGCGGTCACTTCGATACTGTTGGTAAGACGCACCCTGGCGACCTTACGCAGCGCGGAATTAGGCTTCTTCGGAGTGGTCGTGTAAACCCTCGTGCATACCCCGCGCTTTTGGGGGCATTCCTTCAAAGCGGGCGCAGTGGATTTCTTACCCAGCTCTTCTCTGCCTTTGCGTACCAATTGACTGATTGTCGGCATAAATACACCTCCTTCCCTAAAATGAGTTGTAAATTAATTTTGCCCCTTGCGGCTTTTGCAAGGGGCAAAACGGTTAACACCGGTCCCTTACTAAACCTTAATCACAGCGACAGCCGCCGCACCGACCTCGATGCCGCAGGCCTTGCCAAGCTCGCCCATGCTGGGCGCCGTTTCCACCTTCACGCCGGCACGGGCACAAGCCTCGCGGAGCGGCACAGTGACCCGGTTATCGGCATCCTCGGCCAAAAAGACCAGGCAGGCCTGGCCCTTCTCAACCGCTTTCGCCGCCTGCTTGGCGCCGACGACTTTTTTGGCGTCTTTCAAAGTGCCGATGGGCATGGTCGGTCACTCCTCAGCAGCAAACTGATAGGGTAAAAAAGCCAATTACGCCATGGACACTTTAATATATTATCACCACAACCCAGCGGTGTCAAGAGATTTACTGAGGTCTTGGCAACTTTATTATGCCCACGCCCCCTAGTGTATCATCCCTATACTTTAGGATTGCCTGAGAAGTCCATCTGCGGCGTTGCTCCTCGGCTGCCATCCTCAGCGTACATCGTGTACGCTTCCGGTGTCAGCCTCCGGTGCGCCTTGCATCTGGAGCTTCTCAGACAATCCCGGCATTACATTAGGTTACGTTTGACTATTCGGCCTGCCCGGCCGACATCTTCCGCAGCTTAATGTTGCGGTAGCGGCTCATGCCCGTGCCGGCAGGCACCAGCTTGCCGATGATGACATTCTCCTTCAGGCCTAGCAGCGGGTCGACCTTACCCTTGATGGCAGCCTCGGTCAACACGCGGGTCGTCTCCTGGAAGGAAGCCGCCGACAGGAAGGAATCGGTGGCCAGCGACGCCTTGGTGATGCCCAGCAGGATGGGCCTCGCCACTGACGGCTCGCCGCCCGACTCGATGACCCTCGCGTTTTCCTCCTCGAAGGTGTTGATGTCGATGTATTCGCCGGGCAAAAGCTCGGTGTCGCCCGGTTCCTCGATCTTCACCTTGTGGAGCATCTGGCGCACCATGACCTCGATATGCTTGTCGTTGATCTCGACGCCCTGGGACTTATAAACCTTCTGGACCTCGTGCACCAGGTAGCGCTGAGTATCGCGCAGGCCACTGACCCGCAGGATATCGTGCGGATTAACCGATCCTTCGGTGATGCGGTCCCCCGCCTTGACGGGCATGCCGTCCTTGACGATTATCCGCGCGCCATAAGGAATCTGGTACATCCGCTCCTCGCCGACTCCCGGCACCACCGTCACCCGGCGGATACCCTTGACCTCCTTGATATCGGCCGTGCCGTCCACCTCGGTGATAATCGCCGGGCGCTTCGGCTTGCGGGCTTCGAACAGCTCCTCGACCCTCGGCAGACCCTGGGTTATGTCCTCGCCGGCGACGCCGCCGGTATGGAAAGTACGCATCGTCAGCTGCGTGCCCGGCTCGCCGATCGACTGGGCGGCGATGATGCCCACCGCCTCGCCCACATCCACCATATGGCCGGTGGCCAGATTGCGGCCGTAGCACTTGATGCACACGCCGAACTGCGATTTGCACGTCAGCACCGAACGGATCAGCACCTGCTCGCGGACCTTGGCGACCTTATCGGCCAGCTCCTCGGTAATCTCATCGTTCAAGCGGACGATTACCTCGCCGGTGGCGGGATCGGTGATCTCCTCGGCCGCCACCCGGCCGATGATGCGGTCCCTGAGCGCCTCGATCACGCCCGTGCCCTCGGTGATGGCCTCGACCTCGATGCCCTTGATATTATTGTTGCGGACCTTGACCTCGCGAACATCGCCGGAAAGAATCCCCTCGATAAGCTCCTCGGTCAGCACAGTGTCAGCGGGCACAACCTCTTCGCCGGCATTATTCCTGACCGGCTCGACAGTGCTCTTGCCCAGCATCTCCCGCATCATCGACTCGCGGAGAATCTCCCGCTGGCGCTCCTCAGGCTCGCCCAGCTGGATGGTCTCCACCCCGGCGAACTGGCTGACGTCCTCCTCGGTCTCGACCGACAGGCCGTAAAGCGTCAGGAACGGCACCCCATGCTCGCCGAAAATCTGCAGATACTCATCATCCAGCGGCGTATCGCGGATAGCGATGATCTGGCCGGTGTGGGGACTGATGACATCCTCGGCCAGCACGCGGCCCAGCAGCGTATCGCGCAGGAACGCGATCGCGCTGGCGCTACTTTGGGCCAGGCGCGCCTTCTCGCGCACCAGGTTGATGCCGACCACGTCGCAGTCATCTTCGCGGACGATCACGTCCTGGGCCACATCCACCAGGCGGCGGGTCAGGTAACCCGAGTCGGCCGTCCTGAGCGCGGTATCGGCCAGGCCCTTGCGGGCGCCGTGCGTGGAAATGAAGTATTCCAAAACGGTCAGACCCTCACGGAAGTTGGCCTTGATCGGCAAGTCGATAATCCGGCCGGAGGGGTCGGCCATCAGGCCGCGCATCCCCGCCAGCTGGCGGATCTGCTGGATGTTGCCGCGGGCTCCGGAAGTCGCCATCATATACACCGGATTAAACCGGTCGAGCGAATTCATCAGCGCGGTAGTCACATCGTCGGTCGCCTTGCTCCACAGATCGATGATCTTTTTGTAGCGCTCGTCCTCGGTGATCAGACCACGGCGATACTGTTTATCGATCATATCGACCTGGGTCTCGGTCTTAGCGAGAATACCTCGTTTATCCTCGGGAATCTTGATATCGGAAATAGCGATCGTAATGCCGGCCCGGCAGGCGAAAGCAAAGCCCAGCTTCTTGACACCGTCGAGAACGGCCGCCGTCTTGCCCGTGCCGTAGCGGCGGTAGCACTCGGCCACCAGCTTGCCCAGCTGCTTCTTATCCATCAGAGTGCCAAGATGCCACTGGCCGTCCTTCTGGAAGAAATTGCGCAGTTCGGGCGGCAGCGCCTCGCTGAAGATGATCCGGCCGGCGGTCGTGCTTACCAGACCGTACTCCGGGAACCGTACCCTGATCCTCGCCTGGAGATCGAGTTCCTTATGATAATAGGCAAGCTGAGCCTCGTCGGCGTTGGCGAAAACCCGCCCCTCGCCCTGGCCGCCTTCCTTCTCGATCGTCAGATAATACGAGCCGAGAACCATATCCTGGGTAGGCGTCGCCACCGGCTTGCCGTCCTTGGTCGACAGAATATTGTGCGCGCTCAGCATCAACAGACGGGCCTCGGCCTGCGCCTCGGCCGACAGCGGTACATGGACCGCCATCTGGTCGCCGTCGAAGTCGGCGTTGTACGCGGTGCAAACCAGCGGGTGAATCTTAATCGCCCGGCCCTCGGACAGCACGGGCTCGAAAGCCTGAATGCCGAGGCGGTGAAGCGTCGGAGCGCGGTTCAAAAGCACCGGATGCTCCTTGATGACCTCCTCGAGGACATCCCACACCTCCGGCCGGACCCTCTCCACCATCCGCTTGGCGCTCTTGATATTGTGGGCGTGGCCGGCGTTCACCAGCTTCTTCATCACGAACGGCTTAAAGAGTTCCAGCGCCATCTCCTTGGGCAGGCCGCACTGGTGCAGCTTAAGCTCGGGGCCGACGACGATAACCGACCGGCCGGAATAGTCGACGCGCTTGCCCAAAAGGTTCTGGCGGAAGCGGCCCTGCTTGCCCTTGAGCATATCCGACAGCGACTTAAGCGGGCGGTTGCCCGGTCCGGTCACCGGCCGGCCGCGGCGGCCGTTGTCGATCAGCGCGTCCACCGCCTCCTGCAGCATCCGCTTCTCATTGCGGACGATGATATCGGGGGCGCCAAGATCCAAAAGCCTTTTCAGGCGATTGTTGCGGTTGATGACCCGGCGGTACAGGTCGTTAAGGTCGGACGTGGCGAAGCGGCCGCCGTCAAGCTGGACCATCGGCCTCAGTTCGGGCGGAATGACCGGCACCACATCGAGAATCATCCACGAGGGATCATTGCCCGACTTGCGGAACGCCTCCACAACCTCCAGGCGGCGGATCGCCCGGACCTTGCGCTGGCCGCTCACCTCGCGGAGCTCCTGGCGGAGCTCGCGGCTGAGCTTCTCAAGATCGAGTTCGTCCAAAAGCTTCTTGATCGCCTCGGCGCCCATGCCCACCTTGAAAGCATGGCCGTACTTGTCGCGGTAATCGCGGTACTCGTTCTCGGTCAAAAGCTGCTTCTTCATCAGCGGCGTATCGCCGGGATCGAGCACGATATACGAGGCGAAATAAAGCACCTTCTCCAGCGCGCGGGGCGAAATATCGAGAATCAGCCCCATGCGGCTCGGGATGCCTTTGAAATACCATATATGTGACACCGGCGCAGCCAGTTCGATATGGCCCATCCGGTCGCGACGCACCTTGGAGCGGGTCACCTCCACGCCGCAGCGGTCGCAGACGATGCCTTTGTAGCGGATGCGCTTATACTTGCCGCAGTGGCACTCCCAATCCCTGGTCGGCCCGAAGATCTTCTCGCAGAAAAGACCTTCGCGCTCGGGCTTCAGGGTACGGTAGTTAATCGTCTCCGGCTTCTTGACCTCACCGTGGGACCATGCCCTGATCTGATCGGGCGAAGCCAACCCTATGCGCATGGAATCGAAGTTATTGACATCCAACAAGGGCCTATCGCTCCCTTCACTCTTCAAGCCTTGCTTACCACATCAACCGACTCTGCCGGCCGTTGCCGGCCAGACGGTCACCCGCCCCGCGGTTACTCGTTGTCGTCCCCGTCGTCGATTTCATCCAGATAATCTTCGGGAGAGACCCTTTTCTCCTTCTTGACGGCCGCCGCCTTCTTGGGGCTGGTCTTGCGGAGCGGCGACTCGAAGTCGTCCTCGACCTCGCGCTGACTGGCGGCAGGCTGCATCTCGCCCAGCTCGGCGATAATATCCAGTTCCTCCTCGATCGGCTCGATATCGTCGGAAGCCTCCAGCTCATCGACCATATCGGGCTCAAAATCGGCCATCTTGCGTTCGTGCGGCAGCACGCGGCCTCCCTCTTCGCCGATCGACAACTCCAGCTCCTTGGCCGTCTCGTGGATATCTTCGTCCGACTCGCGGATGAGGATCTCCTGAGCGTCCTCCGACAACACCTTCACGTCGAGACCGATGCTCTGCAGCTCCTTGATGAGAACCTTGAACGACTCGGGCACACCCGGCTCGGGAACATTCTCGCCCTTGACGATCGCCTCATATGTCTTCACGCGGCCGACGACATCGTCGGACTTCACCGTCAACAACTCCTGCAGAGTATACGCCGCGCCGTACGCCTCCAGCGCCCAGACCTCCATCTCGCCGAAGCGCTGGCCGCCGAACTGCGCCTTGCCGCCCAGCGGCTGCTGCGTGACAAGAGAGTACGGGCCGGTCGAGCGGGCGTGGATCTTATCGTCGACCAGATGGGCCAGTTTCAGCATATATACATAACCGACGGTTACATGATTGTCGAACGGCTCCCCCGTGCGGCCGTCGAAGAGCAGCGTCTTGCCGTCGTCCGGCAGTCCTGCGAGGTGGAGAGTGCGGAAAACCTCCAACTCGGTCGCGCCGTCGAAAACGGGCGTCGCCATATGCACCCCGGCCGCGTCGGGCCGCGGGCTGCCGTGGCGGTCGAAATTATACCCTACCTCGCGCAGACGCTCCTCGATGCCCTGATCCATATTTTTGATCTGCATCCCCAGCGTCGCCGCCGCCCAGCCCAGATGCGTCTCCAGCACCTGACCGATATTCATACGGGACGGAACCCCCAGCGGATTCAGCACGATCTGGATCGGCGTACCGTCGGGCAGGAAAGGCATATCCTCCTCGGGGAGAATGCGGGACACGACACCCTTGTTGCCGTGGCGGCCCGCCATCTTGTCGCCCTCGGAAATCTTGCGCTTCTGGGCGATATAAACCCTGACCAGTTGATTGACGCCCGGCGGCAGCTCGTCGCCGTTTTCGCGGGTAAACACCTTCACATCGACGATCTTGCCGGCCTCGCCGTGCGGCACCCGCAACGAAGTATCCCTCACCTCGCGGGCCTTCTCGCCGAAGATCGCCCGCAACAGGCGCTCCTCGGCCGTCAGCTCGGTCTCGCCCTTAGGCGTGACCTTGCCGACCAGGATATCGCCCGGCCTCACCTCGGCGCCGACGCGGATAATGCCGCGGTCGTCGAGATCGCGCAGCACCTCTTCGGCCACGTTGGGGATATCGCGGGTAATCTCCTCGGGCCCCAGCTTGGTGTCGCGCGCGTCGCACTCGTACTCCTCTATATGAATGGAAGTAAAAACATCGTCCTTGACCAGCTTCTCGGACAGCAGGATGGCGTCCTCGTAATTATAGCCCTCCCACGGCATGAACGCCACCAGCACATTATAGCCCAGCGCCAGCTCGCCGTAATCGGTCGACGGGCCGTCGGCCAGCACCTGGCCCTTCTCCACCCGCTCGCCGAAAACGACCACCGGCTTCTGGTTCATGCACGTCCCCTGATTGGAACGGATATATTTCAGCAGCTTGTAGCTATCCAGCCCGCCCTTATCGGTACGGATCCGGATATCGTTTGCCGTGACCCTTTCCACCGTACCGGCGTTCTTCGCCAGCACGACGACACCCGAATCGCGGGCCGCCTTATACTCCATCCCCGTGCCCACCAGCGGCGCCTGGGTCTTTAAGAGCGGCACCGCCTGGCGCTGCATGTTCGCGCCCATCAGGGCGCGGTTGGCGTCGTCGTTCTCAAGGAACGGGATCATCGCCGTCGCGATCGACACGACCTGCTTCGGCGAAACGTCCATATAGTCGACATTCTCGGCCGGAACAACCAGAATATCGTGCTTGTAACGCACCGAAACCCGCGGCTCCACGAACCAGCCGTCCTCGCCCAGCACCTCGTTGGCCTGAGCGATGATCATCTCGTCCTCCTCGTCGGCCGTAAGGTACAGCACCTCTTCGGTAACCTTGCGGTTCTCCTTGTCGACCTTACGGTACGGCGTCTCGATGAAGCCGAACTCGTTGATGCGGGCGAACGTCGACAACGAACCGATAAGGCCGATGTTCGGACCCTCCGGCGTCTCGATCGGGCACATCCGGCCATAGTGGGAGTGGTGAACGTCGCGGACCTCGAAGCCGGCGCGCTCGCGGCTGAGGCCGCCGGGGCCGAGGGCCGACAGACGGCGCTTGTGGGTCAGCTCGGCCAGCGGGTTGGTCTGATCCATGAACTGCGACAGCTGGCTCGACCCAAAGAACTCCTTGATCGCCGCCACCACCGGGCGGATGTTGATCAGCGCCTGCGGCGTGATAACATCGATATCCTGGATCGTCATCCGCTCCTTAACCACCCGCTCCATGCGGGACAGGCCGATGCGGAACTGATTCTGCAGCAGCTCGCCCACCGAACGCAGGCGGCGGTTGCCGAGATGATCGATATCGTCCACGTTGCCGTGACCGTCCATAAGATTAAGGAGATAACTCACGGCAGCGATAATGTCTTCCCTGGTAATCGTCCGGTGCGTATAAGGCAACGCCGGATTGGCCAGCGTCTTGACCACCGTGCCGTCCTTCTGGCGCAGCTTCACCTCGATAAGCTGCCCGCCGGCCCAAACGCCGCTCTTCTCGATCCGGGCGAGAACCTTCTCGTCAACGACCGTGCCAGCCTCGACGATGATCTCGCCGCTCTCCTTATCGACCAGCGGCGCATCGAGCGTCTTGCCCATCAGGCGGCGGCGCCAGCCGAGCTTCTTCGTCAGCTTATAGCGGCCGACGGCGGCCAAATCGTAACGCTTGGGATCGAAAAACAACGTCTCCAGAAGCTGGGTGGCATTCTCCACCGTCGGCGGCTCGCCGGGGCGGAGCCGTTTATATATCTCAACCAGCGCCTCCTCGCGGGAATCGGTATTATCCCGTTCCAGCGTGGCGCGGATGCGTACATCGTCGCCGAAAAGCTCGAGAATCGAAGAACTCGAAGCCCAGCCCAAAGCGCGGACAAGCACAGTCACAGGCAACTTGCGGGTCCGGTCGACCCTCACCGAAACGACCTCGTTCGCGTCCGTCTCCAGCTCCAGCCACGCGCCGCGGTTGGGGATGACGGTCGCGTTATAAAGCCTCTTACCGCTCGTATCGATCGACTCGCCGTAATACACGCCCGGCGAACGGACCAACTGACTGACGATAACCCGCTCGGCGCCGTTGATGATAAAAGTACCGTTATCGGTCATGAGCGGGAAATCGCCCATGAACACTTCCTGTTCCTTGATCTCGCCCGTCTCGCGGTTGATCAGGCGCACGCTGACGCGGAGCGGCGCCGAATAAGTAACGTCGCGCTCCTTGCATTCCTCGACCGCGTACTTCGGTTCCCCGAGCGTGAAATTCTCGAACGACAGCACCAGATTGCCGGTGAAGTCCTGGATCGGGGAAATATCGCGAAATATCTCCTGCAGTCCTTCCTTCAGAAACCAGTTGTAGGAATTCTTCTGGATTTCGATGAGATTGGGCATATCCAGCACTTCGTTGATCTTGGCATAGCTGTACCTCATCCTATTGCCCACGGGAACAGGATTGAACATTAAAGCCTTCACCCCTTAGCCCATTTTCACGGCAACTCACTAAGCAACACATGGCAGGAAACGATAAAATGCGAAAAAGAAGCAAGGTTTATACTGGCTTGCATAACCTTGCTCTTTTTAGCTGATGAGAAAATCCATCCTCCACTATATTACTATTTCCTGCCAACCGGCAAAATATACCGGGCGCAGCCGATAAATTTTTGTGACAGGAAAATACGTACCGCATTTTAAAATGGTATCACATGGTTTTATACCTGTCAAGTAACAATTACCCATAAATGAGAAATCCATCCTAAAAAATATGCGGAGGGCATCGGTCGATGCCCTCCGCGCTGTTATCAAGTCTGCTTACTTAACCTCGACGGAAGCGCCGGCTTCGGTCAGCTTGGCTTTGAGAGCCTCGGCGTCAGCCTTGGAGATCTTCTCTTTAACAGGCTTGGGAGCGCCGTCGACCAGGTCTTTGGCTTCCTTCAGGCCCAGGCCGGTAACTTCGCGAACGACCTTGATTACGTTGATCTTGGCAGCGCCGGCGTTGGTCAGGATAACGTCGAACTCGGTCTGCTCTTCGGCGGCCGGAGCGGCGGCAGCGGCGGCGGCGGGGGCGGCGGCCATGGCCACGGGGGCGGCGGCGCTAACGCCGAATTTCTCTTCGAGGGCCTTGATAAGCTCGGCCAGTTCGAGAACGGTCATCTTCTCGATAGCTTCCATGATTTGCTCTTTGTTCATTTTTCAAACCTCCATTATCTTTCTTAAAAGTAATTTTTGCATTGGGTTATTGGGCACTAGCCTCTTTTTGCTTGCGGATAGCTTCCAGCGCGTACACCAGATTGCTCGGCACGCCGTTAAGCGCCCGGACGAAGCCGGCGATCGGCGCCTGCATCGTACCCAGCAGGGTGGCGATGAGGACCTCGCGCGGCGGCAGGGTGGCCAGCGCTTTCACGCCGCCGACATCGATAACTTTGCCTTCCACCAGACCGGCCTTGATCTCCAGCGCCTGCAGCTTGTTCTCCCGGATAAAATCGGAGAGAACCTTGGCCGGCGCCACCGGATCGGTCTCAGACAGCGCAATCGCCGTCGGACCCTCCAGATACGGATCGAGCCCTTCGATGCCGGCATCCTTGGCAGCGAAGCGGGTCATGGTATTCTTGACGACCCGGTACTCCACGCCAGCCTCGCGCAGCTTGCGGCGCATCTTGGTATCCATCGCCACGGTGAGGCCGCGGTAGTTGGTCAGCACGGCGCCCTTGGTGGCGAGCAGCTTATCCTTTAGCTCGCTGACGACCGCTTTCTTTTCCGTCAAAACTGCCTTTTCCTTTTCCACAAAAACACCTCCTTGCTGATAACATCCAAAATCAAAAAGGCGACCTTCCGGCGTAAACACCGGAGGTCGCCATGGCAAAGCCAATAAGCGCGGGACTCCGGCCTCGGCAGGCGGGGTAACCCCCGTTACACATCTCTGTACCTGCTGTCTACAGCCATCAAATGCGGCTCTCACTTGGAGGAAAGCCTAAAGTTTTTATGGTCAGCCTCTTATTTATACTACACTTCAGAGGTTTTGTCTACTCTTTTTTGCCGCCCTGGGCTTTGAGCGGGTTGACCTTTACACCGGGGCCCATCGTCGTCGACAGGGTAATGCCCCGGAGGTACTGGCCCTTGGCCGCCGCCGGCTTCACCTTGATCAGCGTATCCAGCAGGGTGAAGAAGTTGCCGGCCAGCTTATCGGCATCGAACGACACCTTGCCGATCGGGGCGTGGATATTGCCCGCCTTATCGGTGCGGTATTCGATCTTACCGGCTTTGATCTCGCTTAAGGCGCGGGTGATATCCATCGTCACCGTGCCCACCTTCGGGTTCGGCATCAGGCCCTTGGGACCGAGAATCTTGCCCAGCTTGCCCACCATCCCCATCATATCGGGGGTGGCTACAGCCACATCGAAGTCCGTCCAGCCGCCCTGGATCTTCTCAACCATATCCTCGGCGCCGATAAAATCGGCACCCGCGGCCTCCGCCTCCTTGGCCTTCTCGCCCTTGGCGAAAACCAGCACCGTCTTGGTCTTGCCGGTGCCGTGGGGCAGCACTACCGCGCCGCGGACCTGCTGATCGGCATGCTTGGGATCAACCCCGAGCCTTACCGCCACCTCGACCGTCTCATCGAACTTGGCGCTGGCGGTCTTCTTAACGATGTCCACAGCCTCTTCCGGATCGTAAAGCTTGTTCTTCTCGATCAGCTTGAAAGCTTCATCGTATTTCTTACCGTGTTTCGGCATTGGTAAATCCTCCTAAAAGATGTGGTGATAGCGGAGTGAAACCCTCCCACATTGCCCTCGGCTGATGATAGCCGGCCATCTGCGGCGTACCGCAACGGGCTGCCGCCCGTTCCAAGCGCTAACGCGCCGGGAACTCGCGTACTTAGCCCTGCGCATGCTCGCTCGGCGCACTAAAAAGTGCTGCCGCCGCTCGCATGCTCGGTCCGCCTTACATCCGACCGCCTCTGATCAGCCTCGAACTTTCCACCGTCGACTACTCGACGATGTCGATGCCCATCGAACGCGCCGTGCCTTCGATCATCCGCATAGCGGCCTCGACGCTGGCAGCGTTGAGATCTTGCATCTTGGTCTCGGCGATTTCGCGCACCTTGGCCCGCGAAACCTTGGCGACCTTCTTCTTGTTCGGTTCGCCCGACGCCGTCTCGATACCGGCGGCCTTCTTAAGCAGAATCGCGGCCGGGGGCGTCTTGGTAATGAAAGTGAACGACCTGTCCTCAAACACGGTAATCTCTACCGGGATGATCAGGCCGGCCTGAGCCGCCGTCCTCTCGTTGAACTCCTTAACAAAAGCCATGATATTGACACCGGCTTGGCCGAGGGCGGGACCTACGGGCGGCGCCGGGGTAGCTTTACCGGCGGGAACCTGCAGCTTTACAAGCTTGACAACCTTTTTCGCCATGGTTACACCTCCTTACCCTAAAATGTGGTAATGGCGGGCCTGAGCCCTCCCACTATTGAACCGCCGCGAGGCGGCAGCACACCATCTATAGTTTGTCGATCTGGGTATAGTCCAATTCGACCGGCGTCTCGCGCCCGAACATATTGACAAGCACCTTCAGCTTGCCGCGGTCGGGATAAACGTCGGTGACGGTCGCGGTCCAGTTCTCGAACGCGCCGGAAGTGATCCGGACCACTTCCTGCGGCTGAACGTCGATCTTCTTCGCCTTGACCTCTTCCATACCCATCGACTTGAGAATATTCTTGGCTTCGGACTGGGTAAGCGGAATGGGCTTCGAGCCCGACCCCACGAAACCAGTTACACCGGGGGTATTGCGCACGACATACCACGACCTGTCGTTGACGGTCATCTCGACAAGCACATACCCGGGGAAGACCTTCTTCTTCGAAATCTTCTTCTTGCCGTCCTTGTACTCCACCTCGTCCTCCATAGGGACGAGCACGCGGAAAATCTCGTTTTCCATGCCCATGGAGTGGACCTTCTTCTCGAGATTGGCCTTCACCTTATTCTCATAGCCCGAGTAAGTATGAATAACATACCACTTCTTATCAGATTCCATCGCAGCAGGGCCGCGCGGAGCGGGCCCCCACCCCCTTAGCAGCTATCACCGTCTTAACAGTAACTTCAGAGTCTCGGCAAAACCGGTATCCATCAACCAAATGACAAGTGCGGCCACAATAACAGAAATAAAAACAACCCCCGTGTAGGCGGAGAGTTCCTTCTTATCCGGCCAAGACACTTTTTTGAGTTCGGCTCTGACCTCCCGCAAATAGCGCTTCATGCCGGAGGTTCTTGTTTTAATGGCTGTTTCCTGGGCAGTCACTTTCTCACATCCCTCTCAATACTGCCAGTCACATGCAAAAACCGTGTGGCAGGGGCAGTAGGACTTGAACCCACAACCAACGGTTTTGGAGACCGCTACTCTACCAATTGAGCTATGCCCCTACTTATGTTAATTCAGCTTAATTATAGATTACTTAGTTTCCTTGTGCAAAGTATGTTTCTTGCAGAACTTGCAGAATTTGTTAAACTCCAGACGGTCCGGGTCGTTCTTCTTGTTCTTGTTGCTCTGATAATTGCGCTGCTTGCACTCGGTACAGGCAACGGTAATCGCCACACGCATCGTTTCCACCTCACTTGCTAGTCATAAATGTCGCTAATATAGAGTATCACAACAGTTACGGACATGTCAATAGTCCAGTACACGCATCCGTGTTTGTCATGCCTACGGCGGCTGATAAACGTCGCCTGACGTTATACTCGCTTCCCGACGACCGCGGCGGTCTAGACAAAGAAAGACATGGGCAGGGTTTCCCCTGCCCAATAATTATGCCTAATATAATGGGCGTTTATTCCTGCCTGATAAATGTCAGCAGATAACCGTCGAGGTCGCGGACGGTGAACTGGCGCATCCCGTACTCGGTCGTGAAGACCGGCCTTGCCACCGCGGCTCCGGCCGCCGTCACCCGTTCATAGTAAGCGTCGATGTCGCCGTCGAGCCTCACGTTGAGATCCACGCCCCGGCCCCGCGGCCAGACCGCCGCCTCCATCCCGTACTTGGCCGCGAACCCTGTCGCCGCTTCGAGCATCAACCGCGCACCCTCGTACCCTATCGTGGCGAAAACCGGCTCAGTCGACGGATAAACAAACTCGCGGGCAAACAGCAGCCTCTGCTCGTAATACTCCACCGCCGCCCGCACATCGTCCACCGCCAGCAGCGGCACGAAAGAGGCCACCCTACTCGCTGATCGCGGTTACGACGCCGGCGCCGACGGTGCGGCCGCCTTCGCGGATCGCGAACCGCAGGCCTTCCTCGATCGCGATCGGAGTGATAAGCTCGATCGCCATCTGGATGTTATCGCCGGGCATTACCATTTCCACGCCCTCCGGCAGGGTCACCACGCCGGTCACGTCCGTCGTCCGGAAGTAGAACTGCGGACGGTAGCCGTTGAAGAACGGGGTGTGGCGGCCGCCCTCTTCCTTCGACAGCACGTACACCTCGGCTTTGTACTTGGTGTGCGGCTTGATAGAACCCGGCTTGGCCAGTACCTGGCCGCGCTCGATTTCCTTGCGGTCAACGCCGCGCAGCAGCGCGCCGATGTTGTCGCCGGCAACCGCCGAATCCAGCAGCTTGCGGAACATTTCCACGCCGGTTACGACAGTCGATTTCGGTTTCTCGGTCATACCGACGATCTCGACGGTGTCGCCAACCTTGACCTGACCGCGCTCCACGCGGCCGGTCGCCACGGTGCCGCGGCCGGTGATCGTGAAGACGTCCTCGACAGGCATCAGGAAAGGCTTATCGGTGGCGCGTTCCGGGGTCGGGATGTATTCGTCGACGGCATCCATCAGTTCCATGATCTTGCCGCACCACTGGCATTCGCGTTTCGAGCAGCCGCACTCCAGCGCCTTGGTCGCCGAGCCGGAGATTACAGGAATGTCGTCGCCGGGGAATTCGTAGCTGGAAAGAAGCTCGCGCACTTCCATCTCCACCAGTTCCATCAGTTCGGCGTCGTCAACCATGTCGGCCTTGTTCAGGAACACCACCATCGCCGGCACGCCGACCTGGCGGGAGAGCAGAATGTGCTCGCGGGTCTGAGGCATCGGGCCGTCGGCCGCGCTTACCACCAGGATAGCGCCGTCCATCTGGGCCGCGCCGGTGATCATGTTCTTGACGTAGTCGGCGTGGCCGGGGCAGTCCACGTGCGCGTAGTGGCGCTTGGCGGTCTCGTATTCAACGTGGGCGGTGTTGATCGTGATGCCGCGCTCGCGCTCTTCCGGCGCCTTGTCGATCTGGTCGTACGCCACGAATTCGGCGCCGCCCTGCTTCGACAGCGTCAGGGTGATAGCCGCGGTCAGCGAGGTCTTGCCATGGTCGACGTGACCGATGGTCCCGATGTTTACGTGCGGTTTGGTCCTCTCAAACTTCTTCTTTGCCATATTTCTCTTCCTCCTTAACCCTAGTCGCCTGCACGCGGTAACAGCACTAGTATTTTACAAAACAAGGATATTCTATAAGTGAAGGTAAATTCCTGCATACCCCTCCCGCCAACCTGCCGGCCGCGACGCAAAAAAAGCCCCGTCCGCAGACGAGGCGCAAAAATATGAAATTCACATAAATCAGCGCGGCACCACCGTATACGTCACCAGCACCGTCCCGTACTGATCCACGAACGCAATGCGGACAGGCTTTCTAAAATCGAGGTTCGCCCGATCCACCGCCAGGAAATCGTCCGTCTTGGTCGCCGCCGTATCGCCGTCCCGCGGGCTCTTCGTCCGCACCGTCACCGTCAGGTCGTTGCCGCTCCGCACCACCTTGGCGATACCCACCCCGTAACCCTGCGGCGACACCGAGCCGACATGGGCGAACAACAGCATCTGGCGACCGAAATCCAGCCTGTCCAGCACGGCGCCCGGCACGGTCGTCGTCAGGCCGGCCGGCCGCGGGTCCTGCAGCGCGATCCCGAACGCCATATCGGCCGGATAAACCGCCTCTGCCCAGCTCCACTCGCTAAAAGCGGCTGTCTCGAAAATCGTCGTCCGCTCGGCCGGAGCGGCCGGCACAGGCAGCAGCGCCGCACCGGGGAAAAAGCTGGCCGGCGTATAGGTCGCCGGGTGATTCCGGTCGCCGATCCCGCGGATGGTCGTGATAACCCAGGAGCCGCCGTCCCGCTCCAGATCGACCTTAAACGTCTGCCCGTCGTGCCTTACCCGCACCGTCGCCCTGTTGCCCGTCTTCGACATCAGCGAAAACGAATCGCTGCGAACATCGAAGCCGAACGTCGCCGCATTATCCATCACCACCTGCACCGGGCTGCGCGCCTCCCACCGGTCGCGGTCCCGCCAGTCCCGGTCCCTCCGGTCATGGTCGCGGTCGCGCTCCCGGTCGCGTTCCCTGGCCTGCGCCTCCACCCCGCCGCCCTGGTCCTGCGCCGCGGCATCCGCGGCGCTCTCCACTGCCGGGGCGGGCGCGGCCAGCACCTTCGCCACCGGGAACCCGTGCAGCAGGGCCGTGGACATCACCGCCGCCCCCGCCACCGCGGCCGCCATCTTCCGATAACGGCGCCTCAGGCGTCTTCGCTTCGTCGTCGTATGCATAAATTCCCCTCCCCGCGAGATAGGTTCATTTTTATTCTTCGCATCCGGGGAGAAGGATTTGCAAAGCATATATTGGAATTACCCCCGCGACACAAACGCGACAAAACCCCCGCATCCCTGCGGGGGTTTTGTCCTAAATGGTGGCGGCGCACGGATTTGAACCGCGGACCCAGCGGGTATGAACCGCTTGCTCTAGCCAACTGAGCTACGCCGCCAAAAAAAATGGAGCTAGTGACCGGGATTGAACCGGTGACCTTATCCTTACCAAGGATACGCTCTACCAACTGAGCTACACCAGCATTTATTATCGGCCGGCAAAAAGCGCCGGCCGGATATTAACTTGGTTGCGGGGGCAGGATTTGAACCTGCGACCTTCGGGTTATGAGCCCGACGAGCTGCCAGCTGCTCCACCCCGCGATGTGCAAGAGCCAATCTCCAGTTATTGAGGTAAGTGTGGTGGAGGGGGGTGGATTCGAACCACCGAAGCGAAACGCGGCAGATTTACAGTCTGCTCCCTTTAGCCACTCGGGAACCCCTCCGTATTATACTGTGGAGCTGGCGAAGGGAATCGAACCCCCAACCGCGGGTTTACAAAACCCGTGCTCTGCCAATTGAGCTACGCCAGCGAAAGAGTGCGTCGTTTAGTGACAAAAGTTATTATATAATAACCGTCTCGTTATGTCAATACACCGCCGCAATTTCCTGACGGAACCTATTGGGCTCGTTCCACCTGACGAGAATTAAGTTTACCATACCTCTCCCGCTTGCGCAAGTGGTAAATCGTGTATTTTTTACCCCCGTTCCTGCAGCTAGCCTGCCCGCCTGCATCGCCCTTGGCGCGCCTCTCCGCCGACGCCTCGGCTCTTAATTTTGTCGAAAATTGGAGAAAAGTTCCTTGATTTTTGATATAATCTTAATGCAACACAAACCATCCGACGGCCGCAGGCAATGCCCTCCAGCCATGTCAAGCCCGGCCGTGATCGCACCTTTGCCAGTCACGACTAAGCTTGGAGGGATATAACGCCTATGGCAACCATCCTACTGCCGACAAATGCCCTCAAACCCGGAATGACGGTAGCGGAAAGCGTGTGCAGCGACAGACAGGTCATCCTGCAGGAAAACACCATCCTCACCAGCAACATCATCCGCCGCCTCGCTTCGTGGCACGTTCGCAGCGTACGGGTCAACCAGGAACCGAGCTACGGGGACGGCGCCCAGACCATCGCCCACCTCAGCGCCGAATTCGTCAAGGACAACCCCGCCTTTTTCACTCAGTACGCCAAAGCCATCGCCTCCGCCGGCAAACTCTTCCACCTCATGCGCGAAAACCAGGCCGTACCTTTCCAGGAGCTTGGCCGGCTCGCCACCGTCGACCTCTACAACCTGCTGCGCAGCAAGAGCCTCCTCGGCAACCTCTACCGCCTCAAATCCTACACCGATTACACCTTCATGCACGCCGTCGACGTCGGCCTCCTCGCCGGCCTCCTGGCCATCTGGAACGGCCTGCCCGAAGAAGAAGTAAAAACCCTCATCCTCTGCGGCCTCATGCACGACATCGGCAAATCGCAGATACCCCTGTCCATCCTCGACAAACCGGGCAAACTCACCCCCGAAGAACGGAAAACCATCATCCTCCACCCTGAATACGGCTACTACATGACCAAAAGCATCCCCGGCATCCTCCCCGACGTGCAGTACGCCGTCTGGCACCACCACGAACGGGAAAGCGGCGAAGGCTATCCGGGAAGACTGCGCGGCGACCGCATCCACCCTTACGCCAAGATTATCGCCATCGCCGACACCTACGACGCCCTCACCACCGACAAAGCCTACCAGAAAAGCGTCACCCCCTTCCAGGCGCTCGAAACCCTGCAAGACCTGATGTTCGTCCATCTTGAGCGCAAACTCTGCCAGACCTTCATCCGCAATATCCTTTACAGCCTGATGGGCTCCACCGTCCTCTTAAGCGACGGCGCCCAGGCCGAAGTGCTGCAAACGGCCCACTACATGTCCTGCAAACCCGTAGTCGCCACCAACAACGGCGTCATCGCCGACCTCCACCTCAGCAACAGAACGACCATCGTCGAAGTCCTCAAATTCCGCCAATAGCTTAGATTGCCGTTAAAAACCCCAAACCAAAAGCCCCGCACCCGCGGGGCTCTCTTATTACTCCTCCTTGCGGACCTCAAGCCCGCAAAGTAAACACGCTTATCTCCGGCGGACACCCCAGCCGGAACGGAAACCAGTGCCCCGCGCCGCTCGACACATACCCCCACAGATCGTCCTGCCGGTACAGACCGCGCACGTACCGATGCAGCGACACCAGCGGCCTGCCGCCGATCACCACCTGGCCGCCGTGCGAATGCCCGGCCAGCGTAAGCGGCACCTGCCCGGCGAACCCGTCGATGAGGAAATCGGGATGGTGGGCGATCAACACCCGGACCGCGCCGGCCGGCACGCCCCGGTTGGCGGCCGCGAAACACTCCTGCCGCCGTTCGTCCGGGATATTCAAGCTGCGGCGGGCGCTCTCCGCCGGCGGGTAATCCACGCCCAGCAGATATAGCGGCCGCTCGCCCGGTACGATCTCGGCGCTTGCGTTCTTGAGGATCTTAATCCCCCCCGCCCGCAGCGTCGCCTCGACCAGACGGGGATCGCGGAAATACTCGTGATTGCCCCAGCAAAAATACACCCCGTGGGGAACGTCCGCCTGCAGCGCCGCCAGTCGCTCGACCGCCGGAGCGATCTGACTGAGATCGTCCACGAAATCGCCGGTCATCACCATCAGATCCGGCTTCTCGGCCCGCAGGCGCGCACACACCGTCTCCAGCCTCGTCAGATCGAAATACGGCCCCACATGCGTATCGCTCACCTGGCCGATTCGGAAGCCGTCAAGACCGGCAGGCAGTCCCGACACAACCACCGAGTGGCGGACGACCGCCAGCTCGGCCTGGGCGCTGTAAACTCCCTTCGCCCCCGGCACGAACGCAACCAGCGGCACCGCCGCCAGCGCGCCGCTGATAAAAGCGCGGCGGCTCATACCCGGCTCCGCCGGCGCCGTCTCCTTCCCCCTCGCCCGCCGCCTGTCCCAGCGGTCCACAGCGTAAAACAGCGGCTGCAGAACGATCAGGACAAGCTGCCCGCACAGCCACACCAGCGCGCCGTATATAAGGAAGATAAGCAGCTCCTGACCCGGCTCGGCCGTCCACGGGCGGCGCGGCCAGCCGAAAACCATCACCAGCGCCGCGGCCGCCGTCAGCAGCAGGTACGCCCGCCGCACAAACCTGCCGCGCCAGAAAATGAACAACCGCGCCAGCAGCCGGTAATTAAGCCAACTCAAAAACACCGTCAGCGCCAGCAGCGAAAAAATGGCCACAACAAAACGCATCCATACCTCCGTTACCTTATCGACATACAATACAACCTTTGACACCCGCCGCCCCGATACCTGCCTCATCCCCCCGCCATAATCTTCCCCGTTCCGCCGCCGGAAATAAGCCGGTCGGCCCTCGAAAACGCCGCCTGCCGCATGGTATAATTATCCTGAAATCCCAATTCAGGAGGTGACGGCGGGACCACGTCCCGCGCCCAATGACCGACACCGTCCGCATCCACGACCTGGCCCTCGACGCCGACATGTTCGGCACCAGCATCACCATCCACCCCGTCCTCCTCTGGGACGCAACCGACGGCGCCACCCTCGTCGACGCCGGCGTCCCCGGTCTTTTCCCCCTCCTCCGGCAGGCTGTCGAACGCGCCGGCGTCCCCTTCCGCCAGCTCCGCCGCGTCATCCTCACCCACCAGGACTGGGACCACACCGGCGCCCTGCCCGACATCCTCGCCGCCGGCGAAGGCATCACCGTCTGCGCCCACCGCCTCGAAAAACCCTACATCGAAGGCGCCCTGCCCAACTACAAACTCACCCCCGAAAAAATCGCCGCCCGCATCGCCGCCCTCCCGCCCGAGGCACAGCCCAAGGCGGCCGCCGTCTTTGCCGCCCTCCCCGTCTCCCCCGTGCACCGCGCCCTCGTAGACGGCGAGCTCCTCCCCTTCCACGGCGGCCTCGAAGTCATCCACACGCCCGGCCACACGCCCGGCAACCTCTGCCTCTACCTCAAAAACCGCCGCCTCCTCATCGCCGGCGACCAACTCCGCGTCGTCGACGGCGCCCTCGTCGGCCCCGCTCCCGAGCACACCCCCGACATGCCGACAGCCCTCACCTCGCTCAAAAAACTCGCCGCCTACGACATCGACCGCGTCCTCTGCTACCACGGCGGCCCGTACGGGCCAAACGCCGCCCCCAGCATCGCCACCCTCGTCGGCTGCCGATAAGGCCCCATCTGCTGCGTTGCTCCTCGACTGCCATCCTCAGCGTACGTTCGTGTACGCTTCCGGTGTCAGCCTCCGGTGCGCCTTGCATCTGAAGCCTTCTCGGCAACCTTGGCTAGTCCCTATTTCGCTTATAGAGCCGGGCCGCTCTCACCCCGGAAACATAAAGGCTGCTCCGTTTGGAGCAGCCTTTATCATATATATTGCGCTACATCGTGCCCAGTTCTTCCGGCGGCGTCCTGGTGATAACACCCGCCGCCATCAACTGATTGACGATGTCCTCATGGACCGTCAGCGATCTCACAAAGCCCTCCAGCGGCATGATTATCCTGCTGCTGACGTCCATGACCGGCTGGCCGTTGTCGCTCGCCAGTTGAGGCTGCACCGTCACAAAATCGATGCGGACAAGATTTCCGGTTATGTGGATGGCGCTGATCCCGTCAGCGAAAATCTCCTGCTGCATTGTCTGTCATCCTCCCTCAATGCTTTTATAATACCCCCAAAAGCCAATTAAACAAGTTTCGTCGATAACCGCCTTTTTCCTCCTCCGGATCCGGCCCTCGCCGTATTTTTCCAGTCCCCGCTCCGTTACCATTCCCCCGCCGGCGTCGTTTAATAGTACGTGGCAAATAATAAATAAAGACAGGAGGTCTCGATGAACACCATGCGCACCAAAAAAGCGGCCAGCTTCTTCGCCGTGCTTCTGCTATCGGGAACCCTGCTTCTCGGCGGCTGCGTCAACCTCACCCAAACCGACTCCCCGTCCACGCCGTCCGTGCCCTCCGGACCGTCGACCGGCGCCAGGGAAGTCAAAGTCGTCTACAACTACAACGACACCGACAAAGTACAGCTTTCCGGCAACGACCTCGTGCTGAAAGTCGGCGAAAAACTCGTCCTCCAGCCCGCCGCCGGCCTCACCAAAAACACCCGCTTCAAATCCGCCGGCAAATACTTCATCGGCGACATCATGAAACAGGAAACCGACCAGCACGGCAAAGTCGTATTCACCGCCGTCAAAGCCGGCAAAGGTCAGCTCCAGATTATACCGGATACCGACAAAGAAGACCGCGCCGTCGATCTCCGAGTTACTGTAGAGTAAAGTTCAGGGGGATTGGCGATAAGGCCCCATCTGCGGCGTTGCTCCTCGGCTGCCATCCTCAGCGTACGTTCGTGTACGCACGATGCTGTTAAACCGATCCTGTGCAAACAACGCATCTAAACATCGTCGCGGAGGAAACGGTGGTGTCAGCCTCCGGTGCGCCTTGCATCTGGTGCCTTCTAGCCAATCCCGGCTGTCAAGGGAAGGCCGGAGGCGTCGGGGAAAGCAGGCGTGCTGCGCCGTTGGCGACGGTACGGCTGTGTCGGCCCGAGCCTACGGCGCGTTCAGCCGCAGCCACGCGAGCGGCGATGCGGCTTTCGCCCGCAGCACTAACATTGTGCCCAGGAACGATAAAGACCGTCTAAAGCAGTAGCTTCAGACGGTCTCTTTTTTATCCCCTCGCGAACGCTTCGCGGAGCTTGTCCGCGATCAGGTCCCACGCCGCCAGCGCCGCCTCCTGCGGTCCAAAGTGAGTGAAAGCGTGCATGCAGCCGGCAAACTCCCGGTAAGCGACCTCCACCCCCGCCGCCTTAAGGCGCGCCGCGTACCGCTCCCCGTCGCCCCGGATCGGGTCCAGTTCCGCCGTGATCACCAGCGCCGGCGGCAGTCCTGAAAGATCGTCGGCTAAGAGCGGCGAAAGCAGCGGATTGCGCTTATCTTCCGGGGAATTCACATAGCAGGCGGTGAAAAACTCCCGCGTCGCCGGCGTCAGCAGCTTGTCACCGGTCACCACCTCATAAGGGTCGACCGTCAGATCGAGTGGCGGATAATCCAGCACCTGATACACGATGGAAAACTCCCGCCGCTCTTTCGCCAGCAGGCATAGCCCCGCCGCCAGGTTGCCGCCCGCGCTGTGGCCGCCCACGGCAATCCGCCCGGCGTCCACGCCCAGCCCGGCCGCATTGGCGCACAGCCACCTCGCGACAGCGTAGCACTCCTCCAGCGCCACCGGGAACTTGTGCTCCGGCGCCAACCGGTAATCCACGCTGACCACCGCGCATCCCGCCGCGTCGGCGAGCCTGCGGCACCATCCATCGTCGTCCGCGGCGCTGCCCATCACAAACCCGCCGCCGTGCATGCTCACAAACACCGGCAGAGGCTCCTGCACCTGTCTCACTGGCCTGTACACGAGCACCCGCGTATCGCCCGCGCCCGTCCTCACGGCAAGCTCGTCCGCCCCGCCCCCGAGCGCGCCCCTGCGGCCGCCAGCCCCGCGGAGCGCGGAATCCCGCCGCGCCGCGATCGCCGCCTTCGCTATACTCACCATATCGAATGCCATCAGTTACTCCCCCGGGGTCCGGCCGCTCAACGCATAAAGAAATACCAGTACGACACGGCCGCCAGCACGAAGCGATAATAAGCGAACGACGCCAGCGTCGACCTGTTCAGGAAACGCAGGAACCACACGATCGAGATATAGGCGACGACGAACGACACCACGAAACCGACGGCGATCATCGCCAGATCGTCGCCGCTGAGCCTGTCCAGGATTTTCAGCAGGTCGTACACGCACGCCATCAGCATCAACGGCACAGCGATAATAAACGAAAACTCGGCCGCCGCCGTGCGGCTCATGCCGAACAGCAACCCGCCGGCGATCGTCGATCCCGACCGTGAAAAGCCCGGCCACAGCGACAATATCTGGAACAGGCCCACGAAAAAAGCCTGCCTGACAGTCATATCCTCTACGTCGCGGACCACCGGCCGCCTGGCGGCCTTCTCGGCGACCAGCATCAGCACCGCCCCCGCCACCAGCCCGATAATGACCGTTAAATCGGAAAACAGGTACATCTTGATCGGCTTGTGGAGCAGGTAGCCCACCGCTCCCACCGGCACGATGCCGGCGGCCACATGCCAGGCCGACAGCCCGTCGGTGCTGGTAAGGCGCCTGAGGTCCATCATCCGCAGGAACTTGTCGCGATACAGGATGAAAACCGACAGGATGGCCCCCAACTGGATGAACACCATGAAAACGCTGGCCTTCTCCCCCTCGTAACCCAGCAGCGATCCGGTCAGGATCATATGCCCGGTGGACGAAACGGGCAGAAACTCGGTCAGCCCCTCAACGATGCCGATGATAATTGCGATCAGGTACTCATTCAAAGATTATTTCCCCCCGCTGTTCAGACACACTAATATACATTATATCCCTCCGTCGGCCGAATGCAAGCGTTTCAGCATATCGATGACCGCCGCGTCCGTCGGGAAGGCCAGCGGCGGCGGCGCCTCCAGCGGGAAGTACCCAACCGCGTCAAGGTCGTCCCCTGCCGCCAGCCGGCCGCCCGTCGGCCGGGCCCGAAACCAGATGCCGACAGTATGCGCCTCGGGGTTATGCCAGTTCGACAACACCGTGAAAACCCCGTCCACCTCAATTGTCAATCCCGTCTCCTCGCTGAATTCGCGCCTGATCGCCGCGTACACATCCTCATCATATTCCACATACCCGCATGGTATGCACCACAGTCCCGGGTAAGTCGACCAGCCCGCCCGGCGGCCGAGCAGGATCTTCCCTCCGTCCAGCACGATCGCCGCCACGCCGACGACCGGATTCTCGTACATGACATAACCGCAGGCCGAACACGTCAGCCGCTCCCGCTCCCTGCGGGGCTGAAGGGCCAGCGCCCCGCCGCACTTGGGGCAGAAATTAAAACGCTGCTTTTTCGTCAAACTCCGTCACCTCTCCCCTCCCTTCGCCGCCCGCCAGCCCGTTTCCTCCGCTCAGTGCAGAAAGGAGCCGTTCTCGGCCACATCCTCGCGGATGACATGAATCTTCCCCTCCCGGTCCATCAGCGCGATAAAAACCTCTTCCAGCCGCTCGCCGTGCCGGTCGCGGAAGTCTTCGATCTGTTCGGCCGAAAACCCCATCTTCGCCAAGGTCTTCGCCTGCAGCTCGCCTTCCACCACCACCGGCACCAGCACCCGGTTGGACGCCACCTTATATCCCAGCTGGCTGGCGGTCAGCGGCAGATACTCCGCCTTTTTCAGCACGCTCAGCTTGCCGGTCGGCTCGAAAACCGCCAGCTCCACCTCGGTGATATCGAAAACCTCTTTCTCGCGCAAAAGCTGCAGCAGCATCTCGGCCGTCAGCCTCGCTCCCTTGAGATTCGCCTTGATGATCTGCCCATCTTCCACCACCACCGTCGGCGCATAATTCAGTCGCGTATACACGCCCCGGAACTTCAGGCTTATCATGCTGACCGCAACCTGGATCGCCCCCAGCAGCACCAGGGCGACCAGCGCGTGGCCGAGGCTGATGCGCGGGTCGGCGATGCTGGCCCCGGCCACCGTCCCGGCGGTAATCGACAGCGCGAAATCCACCGGCGTAAGATCGGCCATCTGCCGCTTGCCGGCCACCAGCCAGACGGCGACCAGCACCGCCATCGTCGCCAACACGGTGAAAGCGATCGAACCGAGTTCACCCACGTGCATACCTCCCGTAAAGATAGTGTAACCGCCCGCAGCCCCGAACAAACGAAAAAGAGGACGGCAAGAACCGTCCTCTTAAAACAGCCCCCATAGAAGTCAAAGGCCGTTCAGAAACGAGACTAGCGAGGCGCCGGGGCTTTCGCGACCGGAGGCGTACACGAAAGTACGTTGAGGATCGCGGAAGTCCCGGCAACAAAGCTAGGCGACGTTTATCAACGGCCGCGATTACAAGGTACGGTCGCCGGGATGCCAATCAATGGGACACATCCCCCCGCTCTGCAGCGCCTGCAGAACCCTGAGCGTCTCGTCCACGCTGCGGCCGACGTTGAGATCGCTCACCACCGAATAACGCAGCATCCCCTCGGGATCGATGATGAACAGGCCGCGCAGCGCGATGCCCTCCTCCTCCACCAGCACCCCGTAGCGGCGGGCCACCTCCTTCGTGATGTCGGACGCCAGCGGGTAGTCAAGACCGCCGAGGCCGCCCTCCTCCGGCGAGCTCTTCACCCACGCCCGGTGGCTGTAGACGCTGTCCACGCTCACCCCCAGGATTTCCGCCCCCGCGGCCCGGAACTCGGCGAGGCGGGAATTGAAGCCGCGGATCTCGGTCGGGCATACGAACGTGAAATCGAGCGGATAAAAGAACAGCACCAGCCACTTTCCTTGATAATCGGACAGCTTGGCTACATGGTCGAGCGCCTCAAGATTCCTGGTTGTCGGCATAGCGAAGTCGGGAGCTTTCTGACCTACCTTGGCTGACATATGTATTCCTCCTTTAATTTATAATTATTATTTATTAATAATTATTCTATTTATTTTAAAAAACTCCTGCCGGCGGATGAAAATAATTTTCGATAATCCTGAAAAAAATATACGCCGGTTGTTCTATGAACAACCGGCGTCGCTGTCAGATATGCCGTCAGAATATCAGTCAGGCATTTTGCCTGCTTTTGTCAGGGTAAATGTCAGGGTGGTCAGCCGATCTCGATAACCTTCAGCTCGGTCACGGGGTAGCGTTTGGGCTCCGGCAGCCCCGGCTCCATGTACCCCAGCCGGCTGTCGACGTAATCGCCCGGCCAGGCGGCGACGATGGAATGCTTCCTGCTAAGCTGGCGCAGCAGCTCCAGCGGCTCGAGATTCAGAATTGGGGTGAAAAGCACCTGGATATTGTCCAACAGGATAACATCCGCGCGCTCACGCTCCAGCATCTTGTCCATGATGCCCGGCGCCTCGCGCGGCCGCGCCTTGGGCACAAGCTCCAGCAGTTCGTCGGTCACCAGTTCGCGACAATCGACATAGCGCCAGCCCCGGTTAAGCCCGAGTTCGCGCATGATCTTGCTCTTGCCGCTGCCCGGCCTGCCCACTATCAGTACGAGGCGTTCTTGCGAATCCTTCAGTTCCTGGACGTAGTCTACAACCATCTGTATTGCTACCGGCATGGCACGGCCCCCTCGCCCCGCGAAATTTGCACTAGTCATATTCGGCAACTCGAGGCAAAATCCTGCCCGAATTGACAAAAAACTACTCGGCGACGGAAATGATCGCCCGCGCGTTGACCGCTCCGAGCGGCGGCCGGTGGTCGATGAGCACGCTCCGGCAGGCCATCACGAACTTGAGAACATAGTCGTCGCCACGATAACAGAAGAACTCGTCGGGCACAATATACACTATCAGGTCAATATCATCGACGACGCAGGCGCCGCCCGCGAATTCGACCGTCAGGTCGTGAGGCGCCTTGAACTCGATCCGCGACCCGACCCGCTGCTTGGCGATGATTTCCGGCGTTATTTCGGCCACCGCGGCCGGCTCACCCTCAGGCGTTTTGATGATAAATTCCAATGCCTGTCCCTCCGCTATCATAACCAAAGTATGTGACGGCGATAACATTCTCCTATGTAGGCAACGCCGGTTTATCGGCCGGCGAGCGGACAAGTGTGTTATAATCAATTTGGCCCTATTTTGACCGAAGGGAGCGAACCTGATGCAAAAATTCACCTGCGGCTGCGGGCGGTCTGTCCGCGACGTCTATTTCAAAAACGGCGAGTACATGTGCGGCAAGTGCTTCTGGCTCAACACCGAAAGCCCGTACGATTACCTCATCAACCTGCTGGCCTCCAAGGGCCTCGTCATCACTTACAAAAACACGCCGGTGCTGGTAGTCAAGCAGTTCAGCGCCGACGACGACCGCGAGGCGGCCATCCGTCCCGACGAAAACTGGGTGGTGGTGGAAGGCGACGACTTCTGGCAGAATTACTCCGGTTCGCCGGCCGACCTGCGCGACTACATCAGCGAATACGGCCAGAAGAAGGACAGCGGCTGCGAATCCAAGGAAGACTGATCTAGGCAAACCAAAAAACGACACCGTCTGGTGTCGTTTTTTTCTGCCTCAGTCGTCGATAGCATCCAGGTCGTCCAGCTCGCCCTGCAGTTCCTTGTTCAAGTTGGCCAGTCCCTTGTACATGCTGCCGACTTCGCTGTCGTCGGCGCGGTTGTCAAGGTAGCGTTCCAGCTTGCGTTTCACACGCTGCAGTGCGTTGTCGATCGACTTGACGTGCCGGTCGAGCTCGACCGCGATCTCCTGGTAGGATTTGCCGTCCAGATAGGACATGAGCACTTTCCATTCGAGATCGCTGAGGATTTCGCCCATCTTTTCCTCGATATCGACGAATTCCTCGCGGCTGATGACCAACTCCTCGGGGTCGGAAATCTTCGACCCGGAAAGCACGTCCAGCAGGGTGCGGTCGGAGTCCTCGTCGTATATCGGCTTATTAAGGGAGACATAAGAGTTCAGCGGGATGTGCTTCTGTCGGGTGGCGGTCTTGATGGCGGTAATTATCTGGCGGGTTACGCACAGCTCGGCAAAGGCGCGGAAAGAGGAAAGCTTGTCATTGCGAAAATCCCTGATGGCCTTGTAGAGCCCGATCATGCCTTCCTGGATGATGTCCTCCCGGTCGGCGCCGATGAGGAAGTACGATCTGGCCTTAGCCCGGACGAAATTGCGGTATTTGTTGATCAAATACTCCAGAGCGACCGTGTTGTCGTTGTCTTTTGCGTCGATTACAATTTCTTCGTCTGTCATGTTTTCGAAACAACCGTACAGATCGCGTTGGGTATTAGCCCGCATCACATCGCCCCCACTCTTCAACTTGCCGGCCGTAAAAAGAAAACGCACTAAATAACTTAGTGCCACAATCGATTGTACATGCCACTTTCAAACAGAATTATAACCCACACCCGCCACTTAGTCAAGCTATTCTTGGGCGCCGAAGGGCCTCAGAGCCCGCGGCGCAAGGCGTCAAGGCGCTTTCTGACTTCCTCGTCGACCCGCCCGCCGAGCTCCTGCCGTCGGTGCTGACGGTCGGCCTCCGTATACCCCGCGCGGACCTCCTTTTCGGCGGCCAACACGCTCAGGCGCAGTTCACGGGCCGATATCCGCCACGCCCCCGAACCGAGGACGGCGAACTGCTGGTCCCGGTCGGAGGTTACGACGTAAACCCCCTGGCCGGAGCGAACCAGTTGATAAGTTAGTCTTTCTATATAGCTGTCGGCCGTCTCACCCTCGGCGGTGAATACCACCTCCGCGCCGCCTGGCAGAGTCTCGCTCCTGCTCGCGGTCCCGGACACGGCATGGGCGTCGAATACGATGACAACCCTATAATCTTTATATGCGCCATAGCTCGCAAGAATGTCCATTAATTTCGCCCGGGCGTGCTCGAGGCTTTCTTCCTTCACCGCCGCGAGCTCCGGCCAGGCCCCGAGCACGTTGTAGCCGTCCACCAGCATGATGTCAGCCAAATCCGCTTCCTCCGCGCTTAGTTTTTCCCCTGGACCTGGTCGATTTTCTCCTGGACGAAAGGCGGCAGCTTCGTGCCCACCTTGACGATCGTGTTCTCCGGCTGGTAACGGTCCTTGGTCAGCACTTCGCGCTTAAGCTCCCGACCGCCCGCGCTCACCACTCTCAGGGTGGTCACCTCGTAGCCGGGCTTGCCCTGCTTGTCCACCTTGGTCTCGCCCAGGAATAGACCGGGGTCCTGCTTCTTGACCACCGCTGGCGGAATGACCTGGCGGTCGGCGGACAGCAGTTCGACCGCCACCGCCAGCGGCTCGCGACCGACGATACCGACGGTCAGCCTGTTCTTGGCCGTTTCGGCCATAATAACGACCGGCGAACCGGTATTGTTGGCGAATTTGAAGTCCAGCGCCCCGAACACGACGGTCGCATCACGCCCAAGGCCGACATAACCGAGCGGCTTGGAATGGTTGGACCGCTCGACGACCGTCAGGTTGGCGAGCAGCACGGCGTTGTACAGGGTGGACGACACCTGGCACACACCGCCGCCGATGCCGGGGACGAATTCCCCGTCCACGATCTCCAGCGCCTCCTTGAAGCCGTGCTCCCGGTCACGCGGCCCCACCACCTGGTTGAAGGAAAATGTCTCTCCGGGATAGACGATGTGGCCGTTGATGCGGCGGGCCGACAGGCGAATGTTGGCGGTGCGGTTGGCGTCGGCCGGATCGAAGGCGGTCGTGAACGACGACCACAGCTCCTTGATGCCGGTCTGGCGCAGGTCGGCCACGGTGACATCGGGATACAGCGGCGTTACTGGCAGCGGCAGGTTGGCGTCGCCGGCGTGCAGCGCCTTGAGGACGAGCGGCTTGACCGCCGCCACGTCGAGCCTGCGCCCCTGCTCCTGGGGCACGATGCCGCCTTTCTCAAGACTGAGGGCGGCGTTGCGCGGCGGCCGGTCGATGGCTTCCCGCCACGCTTCGAGCAGCGCGGCCAGTTTATTCTCATTATACCTGACCCTTAGCGGGATGCGATAGCCCTCCCGGCGGGCGGCGCCGATATTTTTCAACCGCTCCCCCCACGAGCCGCGGCGGCCGTATGCCCAGGCCTCTTCGGCGGTCGCTTCGACATCGAGGTCGTAGTCTATGCTGGCGGCGTCGAGCCGGAAGGCGGTATCGCCGTAATAAACGACAACATGGCGGCTATGGTATTCCTGCCGCCACGCCGCCAGAAGCTGCCCGAGTTCGTCCCGGCCGAGACCGCCTACGGCCACGCCTTCCACGGCCACACCCTCATAGACCCCGCCGCCGACAAGCGGACGCACCAAAACGGCGGCAAGGGCGAAGACGATAATTGCGGTTGCTGCGGCCAAGCGGGATTTCCGCGTCACTTAATTCAAGACTCCCTTTGTCGATAGACTTCGTACATCAATAGCGAGCACGCCACCGAAGCGTTCAGCGACGTGATCCGCCCCTTCATCGGGATGCTAACGAGAAAATCGCACGCCTCCTTGGCAAGCCGGCTGAGACCGCGCCCTTCGCCACCCACCACCACCAGCACGGGGCCCTTGAGGTCCGCCCGGTAATACGGCCGGTCGCCAGCCATGTCCGCGCCGACGACCCACAGGCCCTCCTTCTTGAGGGCCTCGATGGCCTGAACGACATTGCCGATCCTCGCGACAGGCACGTACTCGACCGCCCCGGCCGAGGTCTTGGCGACCGCCGCCGACAGGGGTGCGCTGCGCCGTTTGGGGATAAGGACGCCATGGGCGCCGGCGGCGTCGGCGGTGCGGAGGATGGCGCCAAGGTTGTGGGGGTCCTCCAGTTCGTCGAGGAGAACGATGAAGGGCGGTTCCCCAAGATCGCGGGCCTTGGCGAGGATGTCCTCGACCTCGGCGTAAGCCACCGGCGGCACCATGGCGACCACGCCCTGGTGGCGCATGCCGCCGGTCAGCTCGGCCAGCTTGGCGGCGTCCACCTCCTGGACAACCAGCCCCCTGGCCTTGGCCTGGCCGGCTATCTCCCGCAGCGAGCCCTGCCGCTCGCCTCTGGCCACCAGCACCTTATTGATCGGCCGGCCGCTCTTTAGCGCTTCGAGAACGCTGTTTCGCCCGGCGACGAATTCTTCGCTCATTTCCTCAGACCCCTCCGGCCGCAACAAGGCGGCCTTTTATTATTTGCCCGATGGGCGGGTGTTTATAAGTAATAGTCGGACACTTACAAAGAAACCGGGGATTCCCCCGGCTATTCCCGAATTATGCGGGCCGTTCAGAAGCTCCCAGATGCAAGGCGCACCGGAAGATGCGAAGCGCCGCGTACTCGGAACGTACGCAAGCTAGCATCTGAGGAGCAACGCCGCAGATGGGGGCTTATCAACGGCCCCCCTGTTTATTGAGCGAGTCAAGCCGCCCGCAGGTTAGATCGCCTTCGCCGCAGAGACCCTGCGTCACGCAGGTCGGCCCCGCCTTGCGGAATAGGTGCGGCGCGACCTTACGGACCTCGACCAGCATGGCGTCGGCCAGGCGGCGGATCTCCCACTGAGCGCGCGCGCAGCAGCGCAGCTCGAAGAAATGCAGCAGCGAGCGGGCGTTCATGGTGACGACGATCTTGGTCTCGGTGGCGTTGGCCAGCACGTAGCGGGCGTCCTCCTGGTGCACGCCGAGGGCGGCGAGCTCATCATAGGCGGCGCGGACCTGGTCCATGACGGCGGCGAACCTGGCCGCCGCCTGCGGGTTGGCCGCCACCGACGGCGGCACTATGTACTCGAAATCGTGCTCCTTGACGTAGCGCTGGGACTGCTGCGAATAGGAGGCTATCCGGTGACGGACGAGTTGATGGGTGAGCACTCGCGACACGCCTTCGACGGCGAAGGTGAAGCTGACGTGCTCGAAGGTCGAAAGGTGCCCCATTTCGACGATCTTGTCGACCAGCTTGGCCACCTGGTCGGGCGACATCTTCTCGACCAGCTGCTCGGCGCCGACCGCCGAGTAGCAGAGGCGGGCCGACATGGCCACCGTGCGTTCGGGGTCGGGGGTATGGCAGATAAGTTTGACCTTCATTTCTCTTCCCCATTTCCGTCCGGATTCGATAATTTCCGGGAAATAACGACAAATGCCTCGCCGGCGAGCGTCGTCAGCCGGGCCTCGTCGCCGCTAAGATACAGGTAACCGAGCAGGGCCTCAAACCCGGTGCTGGCGCGATAATCGCCCACCGAGGCGCTCTTCGGCACCGTCGATTTGGCGTTGCGGCCCCGCTTCACCACCGCCAGCTCGTCCTCACTCAGCACGCCCTCCAGCGTCCGCAGCGCGTGAGCCTGCAACGTCGCCGACACCATCCTCGCCCCGTGGCCGTGCAACACCCGTACGCGGCTCTGCTCGAAGGCCAGCAGCCTGGTGCGCACATAAAGATTGAAGTAGGCGTCGCCGATATAGGCGAGCACCAGCGGAGGGAGGACCCTGGCGTCGGCGGCGTCGAAGCGGGCCTTGGGAACGCCGTCCGCGTCCAGGTCGCCGAAGGTCCTGGCGGTCAGCAGTTCAAACTGGTCAAACTTCACGTTTCTTCCACCTTGCTCCCTGGGGAGAATCCTCGATCACGTAGCCCAGCTCGCCCAGCCGGTCGCGGATGCGGTCGGCGGTCGCCCAATCTTTTTTCTTGCGGGCCTCCTGGCGGATCTCGACGATCAGGTCGAGGAGGGCGGGGGCGGCGCTGTCCTGGGCAGACGAGCCGCCGACAACGTCGGGCGCGCCCATTCGCTCGGCCACCAGCAGGCCGAGGATGTCGGCCAGCTCGTAATACGTGGCCTGCACTGAGGCTATTGCTTCGCCGGCAACCGGCGCTTTCCCTGCCATGACGGCGCTGTAGTAAATGTTGATCTCCTTGGCCAGCCCGTGCATCACGCTTATCGCCAGGGCGGTGTTGAAATCGTCGTCCATGGCGGCGTCGAAGTCGGCGCGCGCTTGGGCGGCCGCCGCCAGCAGCGCCTGGGACGCGTCGCTCGCCCCGCGGGCGACGGTGGTGCCGGCGAGGTACTTCATGTTGTCGACCGCGGCGCGCAGCCTGTCGAGGCCGCGGCCGGCCTCGGCCAGCTGCTCGTCGCTGAAATTGAGCGGGCTGCGATAGTGGGTGGAGAGGATAAAGAAGCGGAGCACCTCCGGCGGGTAGTGGGCGAGGATATCCTTGACGAGGAAGAAGTTGCCCAGCGACTTGGACATCTTCTCCTCATTGACGGTGATGAAGCCGTTGTGCAGCCAGTAACGCACGAAGGGACCGCCGCCGGCGTAAGCCTCGGACTGGGCGATCTCGTTCTCGTGGTGGGGAAAGACAAGGTCGCTGCCGCCGCCGTGGAAATCGAAGCCGTGGCCGAGGTATTTGGCCGACATCGCCGAACACTCGATGTGCCAACCCGGACGCCCGGGGCCCCACGGGCTTTCCCACGAGGGCTCGCCCGGCTTGGCGCTCTTCCACAGGGCAAAATCCATCGGGTGATTCTTGCGCTCGTCCACGTCCACCCGCGCCCCGGCCTTCATGTCGTCGAGGCTGCGCCCGGACAGCTTGCCGTAGTCGGTGAACTTTTCGACGCTGTAGTATACGTCGCCGTCGACGACATAGGCGTAGCCGTCGGCGACGAGCTTTTCGACCATGGCGACGATCTCGCCCATGTGTCCCGACACGGTCGGGTAAAGGTGGGCACGGCGGATGTTGAGCTTATCCATGACCTCGAAATACGCCTTGATATAGCGGTCGGCGATGACGTCCCAGGTGACGCCCTCGGCGTTGGCGGCGTTTATTATTTTGTCGTCCACGTCGGTGAAGTTCTGCACATGGTAGACGGCGTAGTCCTTATGCTCCAGGTACCGGCGGATGACGTCCCAGGTAACGAAGGGACGGGCGTTGCCGATGTGGGGATGGTTGTAGGGCGTCACGCCGCAGACGTACATCTTTGCCTTGCCCGGTTCCGCCGGGATGAATTCTTCCTTCTTCTTGGTCAGACTGTTATACACTCTCAGGGTCACGGTTCTTCAGCTCCTCTTCTAACTGGGCCACCCGTTTCTCCAGCCGGGCCATGTTGCGGTGGAGGCAGAGCAGCATCTCGCCTTCCGGGTCGGGGAGGTTATCGTGGTTCAGGTCTATATTCGCCGCCACGTCGGATAATACCTTGCAGCCGTCCTTGACGACCACCTTGCCGGGGATGCCGACGACGGTCGAATTGGGCGGCACGGCGCTCAGCACCACCGAGCCGGCGCCGATCTTGGAATTCGCGCCGACGGTGAACGAACCGAGCACCTTGGCCCCGGTGGCGATGACGACATTGTCGCCGACGGTGGGGTGGCGCTTGCCCTTCTCCTTGCCGGTGCCGCCGAGGGTCACTCCCTGGTAGAGGGTGACGTTGTCGCCGATCTCGGCCGTCTCGCCGATGACCACCCCCATGCCGTGGTCGATGAACAGCCCCTCGCCGATCGTGGCGCCGGGATGAATCTCGATGCCGGTGAGGAAACGGGCGAGGTTGGAGATGAAGCGCGGCAGCACCACCCAGCCGCGCACGTAGAGGCTGTGGGCGAGGCGGTGGGCCCAGATGGCGTGAAGACCGGGATAGCAGAGCACGACTTCGAGCGCGCTCCGGGCGGCCGGGTCGCGGTCGAACACGGCCTGGATATCTTTTTTTAGGCGTGCGAACATATTGTTCCCCTCTCTTGCGTCAGGATTGCATCGAGAATAATACCGGCAGCCGCGGATTCAGACTCGGGACCAACAGCGCTTTACCGCTCTCCGCAATACAAAAAACCACCGCCTCCTCAGAGACGGTGGTTCCGTGGTTCCACTCTGCTTCGGGCGCTTGGCGCCCCTCTCGCTCCGGTAACGGCGGCGGCCGGGACGGCATACTATCTTTCCGCCGTCCTGCTCACGGGGGCATTTCGGTCGCGCCGCGCCCGGTACCGCTCGCAGCCTGTGACGGTACCTCTCTGCCGGGTGGTGTGCGCCTACTTCTCCCGATCTTCGCAATTCCAAGTATTATGATTGGTATTATTATATTTTGCTGATACTCACATTATAGAGGGGGACAAGCGTCGTTGTCAATGGGGGGCTAAACGGCGGCAAGAGTACTTTCCATTCTCGCCAGCACCCGCTCCCGCCCCAGCAGCACGATCAGGCGGATGAGGTCGGGGCCGTGGACCTGGCCGGTGAGGGCGACGCGGACAGGCATGTAGACCTTGTTGCCGCCCAGCTTGAATTCCTTTACGATCCCCTTGAGCACACCCTTCACGGCGGCGTCGTCGATTGCCGGCAGGGCGGTCAGCCGGTCGCGGAAGGCGGCCATTACCTGCGGAATGTCGGCGTCGCGCAGGATTGCCCGCGCTTCGTCGCTTTCGAACGTCACCTCGTCCTTGAAAAAGACGGCGAGATGGTCGACGGCCTGGGCGGCGTAGCTGATATGCTCCTGGACGACGGCCACCGCCTGCTCCAACCAGACCCGCTGTTCGTCCTTGAGCGGCAGGGCGATGTAGCCGGCCGCCTCCAGGTGGGGCAGGGCGAGTTCGGTGATGACGGCCGGGCCGGCCTGGCGGAGGTAGTGGGCATTCAGCCAGTTGAGCTTGTCGACGTCGAACACGGCCGAGTTCTTGGCCACCCGGTCGAGCGAGAATTTTTCGATCAGCTCCTCGCGGCTGAAAATCTCCTCCTCCCCTTCCGGCGCCCAGCCGAGCAGGGCGAGGAAATTGACGAGCGCTCCGGGCAGATAGCCCAGGTTACGGTACTGCTCCACCGAGGTGGCGCCGTGGCGCTTGCTCATTTTGGTGCGGTCTTTGCCGAGGATGAGCGAAATATGGCCGAACTCGGGCAGAGGCAGCCCAAGGGCCTGGTAAACGAGGATCTGGCGCGGGGTGTTGGAGAGGTGCTCCTCGGCGCGGATGACATGGGTGACGCGCATAAGGGCGTCGTCAAGCACGACGGCGTAGTTATAAACCGGGATGCCGTCCGATTTGACGATGACGAAGTCGCCGATGCCGTTCGACTCGAAGCTGACGGTGCCGCGCACGAGGTCGTTGAAAATGATCTGCCTGTTCTCCGGTACCTTGAAGCGCACGGTGGCTTTGCGGCCCTCGGCGGCGAACCGCGCCCGGTCGGCGTCGGTCAGTGAGCGGCAGCGGCCGAGATAGCGGGGCGTCTCGCCCTTGGCGGTAAGCTCCTGCCGCTCGGCTTCGAGCTCTTCCTCGCTACAGTAACAGTGGTAGGCGCGGCCGGCCGCCAGCAGCTTGTCCGTGTATTCGCGGTAAAGGCCGAGCCGCTCGGTCTGGCGGTAGGGGCCGTACGGGCCGCCCACGTCCACGCCCTCGTCCCAGTCGATGCCGAGCCAGCGGAGCGCCTCCTTGATATTCTCCTCCGATTCCCTGGTCGATCGCTCCAGGTCGGTGTCCTCGATGCGGAGGATGAATTTGCCGCCTTCCTTGCGGGCTAGCAGCCAGTTGAACAGGGCCGAGCGGGCCCCGCCGATATGGAAAGGGCCGGTCGGGCTGGGGGCGAACCGCACCCTAAGTTCTTTATCCATATGTAATCCCTCCAGAGTCGCGCTTATCTTTTAGTATTTTAATCCATATCGGAATAATACGCAAACCAAAGTTGACAAAACAAATGGAAACAGCACTTGCCTGGCAAGTGCTCTCCCCGTGAAATGTACCAGGCCGTTCAGAGGCCCCAGATGCAAGGCGGACCGGAAGAGCGCGACGCGACGCGTACTCGGACGTACGATAGCAAGCGCTCTGAGGACCAACGCCGCAGATGGGGCCTATCAACGGCCTGCATTGATTCAGCCTCAAAATTACTGGTTATAGACCTTGAGCAGGAACAATCCGCCCTCCACATCCGGCGCTACCACCGTCGTGTTGCCGACGGCGGGGCCCGAAACAGGCTGGGCGCCGTCGCTCGCTATCCGCAGGCGCCATACCACCCGGTCGTTGAACCACAGCTCGCCGGTCACAGTGCCGTCATCCTGGCGGCCGACGGCGACGTTCAAGCTGAACGCCGCGCTGGCCGTAGCCGCCGGCATGAGCAGAGCGCATATCAGCAGAAAAACAACCGCGATCCTGGCCATACTTCACACCCCCGCTAACCATATATGCGCGCGAAGCAAGGAATGTGCATAGTATGCGCCAGCTTACCGTTTTTATGCGCCCGCTACCCGGCCGGCTCGATCGCGGCGACCGCCTGGGCGGCGATGCCTTCGCGGCGGCCGGTGAAGCCCAACCCCTCGGTGGTGGTTGCTTTGACGTTGACCCGGCCGGCGTCGATCCCGAGGGCGGCGGCGATGTTGGCGTTCATGGCCGGGATGTGAGGGGCGAGCTTGGGCTTCTCGGCGATAACGACAGCGTCGATGTTGGCGGCGCGCCAGCCGGCGGCGGCCAGCTTTTCGCCCACCGCCGCCAGCAGCCTGACGCTGGAGGCGCCCTTGTAGGCGGGATCGGTGTCGGGGAAGTGGCGGCCGATGTCGCCTAAAGCAGCCGCACCGAGCAGGGCGTCCTTGACGGCATGGAGGAGAACGTCGGCGTCCGAATGACCCTCGAGGCCCTTCTCGTACGGGATGTCCACGCCGCCGATGATAAGCGGGCGGCCCGCCACCAGGCGGTGTACGTCGTAGCCGATGCCGATCCGCGACGTAGCCTTGGTCTCGTTTCCCAAAAGAGCCTGCGCCATGACCATATCCTCCGGGGTCGTTATCTTGATGTTGCGATAGCTGCCGGGGACGATCCTGACCTTTTGCCCCAGCCTCTCCACCAGCGCGGCGTCGTCGGTGGCCACCACGCCGGCGGCGGCGGCCAGCGCGTAGGCCTCGCGCAGCAGGGAAGCGGCGAAAACCTGCGGGGTCTGGATAGCCCACAGGGTGCTGCGGTCGGGGGTCGCGGCGACGCAGCCACTCTCGTCGACCGTCTTGATCGTATCCTTGACCGGGACCGCCACGCCCGCCGCCCCATGTTCGCGGGCGGCGGCGATAGCGGCGCTGATGGTTTCGGCGTCGACGAGCGGCCGCGCGCCGTCGTGGATGAGGATGATATCGGCAGCGTCCGGCATGGCAGCCAGCGCGTTGGCTACCGAATGCTGCCTTTCGGCGCCGCCGGCCACCACCCGCCACGGCTTGGCGAGCGCCAGCGGCGCAATTAGCGCCGCGGCCTGCTCTTCCTCACCGGGAGCGACGACGACCACCAGGTCGGCGACCTCCGGGCAGGCTGCCACCGCCGCCACGCTGCGGGCCAAGATCGGCCGGCCGGCCAGCGGCAGAAAGACCTTATTCATTTCCTTTCCCATCCGCCGGCCGCTGCCGGCGGCGGCGACAACCGCCGTCACCACAGGTTTCGTCCCCCTTCTGCATCTGCGGGCGTACCCCGCTCAGTGCGCCGCATCCCCTCGCCCGCTCCCAGGCTTTTCTCCGGGAAGAGCGGCGAGGCTGGCGATGGCGTCCGCCGCTTCGCCGTTGCTTCGCCCGAGATCGGCGAAAAAAGCGTCGAGCACGGCCGGGTCGAACATGGTTCCCCGGCCCGCGTGCATTATCCTAACGGCTTCCGGCACGCTTATCGCCGGCCGGTAAACACGGTCGGCGGTGATGGCCTCGTATACGTCGGCGACGCACAGGATGCGCGCCACCAGAGGGATCTCCTCCCCCTTCTGCCCGTGAGGATAGCCTGTCCCGTCAAAGCGTTCATGGTGCGACAATATGTATCCGGCTATTTTGGCCAATGGCTTGACGACAGCCAGCGTATTATAGCCGATCTCCGGGTGGCGGCGGATTACGGCGTATTCCTCCTCAGTCAGCCGCCCCGGTTTGTTGAGGATCGCCTCAGCCACCCCGATCTTACCGATATCGTGCAGGAGGGCGGCGATGGAGATTTCTTCGATGACTTCGGGAGAAAGGCCCAGCTGGCGACCGATGCGCAGGGCGATATCCCGCACCGCCACCGAGTGCCGGCCCGTCGCGGTGTCGCGGCTGTCGATCAGGCTGGCGAGAGCCCCTACCGTCTGAACGAAAACGTCGCGGTTTTCCCGTTCCAGCGTCACCTTGCGGGTGGCATCGAAAACTATCTCGAGGACGTGCCTTATTTCGCCACCCTTGCCGACCATCGGAATGGCCGTCTGTTCAATGAACAGCTCTTGCCCCGCCGCCGTTCTTTCCTGCTTGACATTCTGCTGAACCTCGCCCGTCGCCAGGGCGCGCTCCACCGGGCAGTTGTCACAGATCCGGCCGGAGCCGAAAAAGGCGTAGCATTTACGGCCAAGAACCTCGGCGGCGCTGAAGCCGGTCATTTTCTCCACCTGCCTGTTGACCCGCCTGACGGTGAACGAGGGGTCGAGAGCCACGACCGAGCACGGCAACTGTTCGAGAAGAGTCTGGAGCGAGGTGTCGCTCTCCCTGGCCCGCGCCACGGCGGCCTCGCGCTGTCGCCGGTATTTGCGCCGCTCGCGCACAGCCCGCCAGGCGGGCATGCACAGCCCGCCGATAGCGATTAAATTGATGACCGTAACCATGAGGCTGCCGTCGTGGGCCTGGAGTTCGTGGTACGCGTTCGACGCAACCGCAATCAAAGCCAGAATTCCTGCCAGCAAGTACACGGATAACCCTATCCTCCCTAACGGAGCCGGATGTTATTCTTTTCGGCCCGCCACGGCCTTTTTCCTCCAGCAGCCGGCCATATCCCGCCATTATCCGCGCCCGGACATAAAAAATAAGGCCGCAAACCGGTTGCGGTTTACGGCCGTCGCTGCGTCGGGATTATACTTTTATAGCGCTTTCGGTTTGGCGAAGATCATGCGCCCGGCGGCCGTCTGCAGCACAGACGTCACCAGCACGCCGATAGTTTCGCCGATATGGCGCTTGCCGCCGTCGACCACGATCATCGTGCCGTCGTCGAGATACGCCACACCCTGGCCGAACTCCTTGCCGTCCTTGACGACATGCACGACCATCTCCTCGCCCGGCAGCACCACCGGTTTGACCGCGTTGGCCAGCTCGTTGATGTTGAGCACCGGCACGCCCTGAAGCTCGGCAACCTTGTTGAGGTTGTAGTCGTTCGTCAGGATCTTGGCTTTAAGTACTTGGCCGAGTTTTACCAGCTTGGAATCCACTTCGGCGATATCGTCGAAATCGCGGTTGTCGATCTGGACGTACATCCCCAGCTCCTTTTGGATGCGGTTGAGGATATCCAGCCCGCGGCGACCGCGGTTGCGTTTCAGCAGATCGGAGGAATCAGCGATATGCTGCAACTCCTCGAGAACAAATCCGGGGATGAGCAGCGTGCCTTCGATGAACCCGCTCTTGCAGATGTCGGCGATCCGTCCGTCGATGATGACGCTGGTGTCGAGAATCTTGTACTGGGCGATATTCGTCGCCTTGTCTTTCGCTTTGTCCTTGGCCAGCCACGGAACCATGGAAATCAGGCCAAAAAGTTCCTCCCGCTTGCGGATGGCGACGTTGATGCCGATATACCCGAGGACAATACTGACAATGCCGGGAACGTACTTGCCCACGATGGGAATCGGCAGAAACGCGGAACCTAACAAATTAGAAATTATAAGTCCGACGGCTAAACCCAGAGAGCCGGCAATCACATCATACACGGGCATCTTGTTGAGTCTGGCTTCCATCCAGTAGGTAAACTGCCACAAGCGCTTGATGATCACGGGCGCCAGCAGGTAACCGATTAATCCGCCCGCAACGGCGCCGAACGCAAAGGACAGGATGGTCGCCATCGTGATGCCGAAGAAGCCTACGCGCAAGAATTCGGGATTGACGAAGGTGGCCAGGATCGGAATTATTCGATCAGCCAAAACTAATCCGGCGACAGCTGCAAGGACTGTGATTACGAATCTTAGTGCCTTATCAAGCAATATTTCACCTCCTTTCGGTCACTATTAAATTATATAAGACAATAGGCCTCCCGACAAGCAGTAAAATACATAAAATGGAAATATACTTTAGTTTATCCCGCGTTCACAAAAAAATACGTCAGTCGCCTGGCGTATTTTCGAGAAACAGGCCGTCGATCCAGGCTTCCACGCTGCAAAGGTCCTTGTTGCAGGCCAGTACGAGTTCGCTGACGAGAATCTGCTTGGCCGTATCCAGAAGCCGTCGCTCGCCGGTGGACAATTTTTTGATCCTGTCTTGCAGCATGAGGTTGCGAACCACCTCCGCCACCTCAAAGATATTGCCGCTCTTGATCTTCGACAGATTGGCGTTGAAGCGCCGGTTCCAGTTGGCATTGGTCTGCGCCGGCGCGGTGCGGAGAACATCGATCACCTTCGTTACGTCCGGTTCGTCGATCACGCCGCGCAGGCCCACATTGTCGGCGTTCTTCATCGGAATCATCACCCTCATGCCGCCGTAAGGCATTGTGAGGATATAATAGAGCTGCCGCTGGCCGAGAACTTCGTGTTCTTCGACAGCTTCGATCACCCCAGCTCCATGCATGGGGTAAACTACTTTGTCGCCAATCATCAACATCGCGGCACCTCCTTAACGTATACGATTAGTATAGCATAACAAGCTTGACCTGTCAAAATCAAATATTTTATCATAGCCCTCCGTTTCTTGTCAATCAATGATTTCTAGATTTTTAACGGCGGCTGAAACGCGAGGCTGGCTCGAAACCGATATACTTTTCGCCTGATAAGGTGGCAGCCATTGACAATGACGGAACGGTATTTATATAATAAGCCTAAAGCGAGGTGTTGGCCGAGTGGATGACAAATGCTGCGCAGACTTCCAAGCAGCGGTGGATGAGTATCTGATCCGCCATCGCAGCGTCCTAGATGTTCTCACCAAATACCAGGAAGCTACCGCCCGGGTAAACCGTGCGCTGGCCAAGGCCGTCACCGAGTGCGGCTGCGTGGAAATCAAAGCCGGCCGCCAATCCGCACCTGCCGAAGTACAGTACAGCGACCTGAAGAACTTCGTCTCCTCGCACGTCTCCGGCGAACCGTGCGAACATTGCAAGGAAATCCTCACCAAGGAATTGGGGCGCAGCCTGTTCTATACCGCCGCCCTATGCAACATCGCCGGCCTCAGCCTCCATGACGTCCTCCGCCGCGAACACCGCAACATTGCGACCCTGGGTATATTCCACCTCTCCTGAACTTCATAACTAGACCGCTGAGGGAACAGCCCTCAGCGGTCTTTTCACATAAAGGGCTCTTGCAGCGGTTATCCTAAATTCAGACTCCATCTAGCGAGGTGCCCACATGGGACGCGTTGCTTTCTACCTGGCGCTTTGCCTCTGCCTCGCCACGCCGCTGGCGCCGGCTGAGGCCGCCGACCCCCACGAGTTGACCGCCGGCTATATGACCGTCGCTGACGAGCGCGGCGCCGTAATACTGGAAACAGGACTGATAGTCCGTCCCGGCGATATGTTTATCGGCGAAGACAACCGTCTGTACGAAATCAACGCCGTCGAAGGAACGCTGGCCAAAGCTCGCTTCCTGCGCGACGAGCCCCTGGCGGCGCTTGACGCGAGCATTCCCGTCCAGGCCCCGGTCCCGCCGCCGGGCGGGCCTGTCCCTGCCGCCCCGGTCGCCCCCGACACGGTCCGGACGCCCTCTCCCGCCCCGCCGCAGCAGCTCATCGCCATCTACTACACCCATAACGACGAATCGTACATCCCCACCGACGGCAAGGCCACCATCAACGGCAACGGCGGCATCTTCAACGTCGGCGGCGCGTTCGCCCGCCGCCTCATAGAACTCGGCTACGCGGTCGAAAATGACCAGACCCGCCACGACCCCCACGACGCGAACGCCTACCAGCGCTCGCGCCGCACCTTCAAACGCCTGCTGGAGCAAGGGCCCGCCGCCTCCTTCGACATCCACCGCGACAGCGCGCCGCTAAGCTCCTACCAGGTCACCATCGACGGCCAGCCTGCGGCCAAAATGTTACTGGTCGTCGGCCGGCAAAACCAGAACCGCCAGACGACCCTCAACTACGCCAAAAAAATCAAAGCCGCGGTCGACTCCAGATATAAGGGCCTGATACGCGGCATCTTCATAGCCCACGGCAACTACAACCAGGACCTCAGCCCGCGAACGATGCTGGTGGAAATGGGCACCCAGTACAACTCCCGGGACGCGGCCGAACGAACCGCCGCTTTCTTCGCCGACACCGTTCCCCTCTTCCTCGCGCCGCCGCCGAAAACCCCCGTGGCAGCCGCCGCGCCCGGCAGTGAAGGCCCGCCAGCGGCGGATGAAGGCGGCTTCGTCCGCGACATCGTCAACATCGTCGCCGTCCTTGTCGCCGGAATCGCCGGCTTCCTCTTCATAAGCACCGGCAGTTGGCGGGAAGCCAGGCGCAAGCTGGCTCGCTTCCGCCGGCTCGAGTTCACCAATTTTCTCGGTAAAAAGCGCAAGGAATAAACAAGGAGAGAACGGCCGTGGTAGCCAAAAAGCGTCTATTCGTCCTTGTCGCCGCCTTGCTGGTCGGCGGCATCGCCCTTTACCTGCTGATCAACACGCTGCCCCTCAGTCTGCCGCCCGGCCAGCAAAAACCGGGGGAGACGCCGCAGAAGGTCTATGACCACTATGTAATCCTCGAAGCCGGGACCGACCGGATGCTCATGTACGTCCCCCTGGTGGTCAGCGTCGGCGACGAGCTCATCACCGAGGAAAACAAGCGCTATCAGATCGTGAGAATAGAAGAAAACCGGGCCTACGCCCGGTTTGTCGAATACGTCGGTATCCCAAAAGACGGTCAGGAAGATCAGAAAAAGAAATAAATAAATCCTGGGGCGATCACGAGTGGCGGCCGAGCAGCGCCTGTTCCCGCAAGCGCTTGAGGCCGTCCCTTATCGTTTTTGCGCGGACCTCCCCGATTCCGTCCACCTCGTCGAGTTCCTCGATGGTGGCGGCAAAAACCCGCTTGAGGGTCTTGAAGTGACTGACGAGGTTTTCGACCACCGGCATCGGCAGGCGGGGAATGCGATTCAGCAGTCTGAAGCCCCGCGGCACTACCGGCACGTCGACCGCGTTGGGAGTGACGCCGAAGCCGAGGACGCGGCAAACGTTGTAGATGTCGAGATTATCCTCCGGCAGGGCGGCCAACTGCTCGCGCACCGCCTCATGGGTCTTGATGTCCGCGGTCACGCAGTAATCGCGGATGAGCAGCAGGACATCGTCGTCCCCGGTGGTAAGCTCGGCCAGCTGCATGCTTATCAAGCGGCCCTCGCTGCCCAGCTCGATAATGTTGCGCCCGATCTCGGTTGCGATGCGGCTGACGTGCTCCGCGCGGAGGATGACCGCCGCCACGTCGCTCAGGGTGACAAGATCCTCGAACTCCAGGGCGCTTAGCGTCAGCAGCCCGCGCGTCAGCACCGACTTGTACTTCTCCAGCGTCTGCAAGGCCTGATTCGCGCGGCCGAGGATGACGGTGATATCCTTAAGGGTGTAGCGGAGATTGCCGAGATACACGGTGATAATGTTGCGCCGCTGCGAGATGGCGATAACCAGCGCCCCCGTCTGCCGGGCCACCCGTTCGGCGGTGCGGTGGCGGGTGCCCGTCTCGGTGGTGGGCACCGCGGAGTCGGGAACGAGCTGGGCGTTACCGTAAACGATCCGCCGGGCGTCGGCGGACAGCACTATCGCACCGTCCATCTTCGCCAGTTCGTAAAAACCCTCCGGCGAAAACTCGCAATTGATGGCGAAGCCGCCGTCCACCACCTCCAGGACCCCGGGACCGTCGCCCACGACAACCAGCGCTCCCATCTTGGCGCGGAGAACATTCTCCAATCCCTCGCGGAGCATAGTGCCGGGGGCCAGGTACTTGAGCGTTTTAACGAATCTCGCGTCCCACATTTGCTCTTCACGGTCCTTCGTCATGTCATAACCGCCTCCATCGCCTCCATCACATTACTTGCCCCGATTATCTCCAGCCCGGCCGGGCGGGTCTTAAGGCCCGCGAGATTGCCGGACGGGACGACGACCCGCTTGAAACCCAGCGCGGCCGCTTCCCTCACCCTCAGATCCACGCGGGAGATCATCCTCACCTCACCGGTCAGGCCGACCTCACCCATAACCGCCGTCCCCGGATCAATGGCCAGATTGCGGAAACTGGCCACCAGGGCCAGGCATACCGCCAGATCGGCGGCCGGCTCGTCGGTCCTGATGCCGCCGACGGCGTTCACGTAAGCGTCCTGGTTGCCGAGAGCCAGCCCGACGCGTTTTTCCAGCACCGCCATAAGAAGGATCAGCCGGTTATAGTCGAACCCCGCCGCCATGCGCCGCGGCATACCGAAGCAGGTGGTGCTCACAAGAGCCTGGATCTCGATCAGGAGCGGTCGCGCCCCCTCAAGGCAGGCCAACACGACCGAGCCGGGAGCGCCCTGCGGCCTTTCCGCCAGCAGTAGCGCCGAGGGGTTTTCCACCTGAGCCAGGCCGTCCTCCTCCATGCTGAACAAGCCGCTTTCCGTCGTCGCCCCGAAGCGGTTCTTCATCGCCCTGAGCACCCGGAAAGCATAGCTTCGTTCCCCCTCGAAATAGAGGACGACATCCACCATATGTTCGAGAAGGCGAGGTCCGGCGATATTCCCGTCCTTGGTCACATGGCCGATGATGACCACCGGGATGCCGCTCTCCTTGGCGAAGCGCAGCAGGCGGCCGGTCGATTCCCGCACCTGGCCGACGCTTCCCGGCGCCGACGGCAGGTCGGGACTGAACATCGTCTGGATGGAATCCACCACCACCATCGCGGGAGCGATAGCTCCGGCCTGGTCGAGGATTTCCTCAAGATTAGTTTCTGTCATAACGAGCAGATTATCACTCATTTTGCCGAGGCGTTCGGCCCGAAGACGCGTCTGGGCGGCCGACTCCTCACCGGAGACGTACAACACGCGCCCGCAGCCGGCGCCGATGCCGCCGGCCACCTGAAGCAACAGCGTAGACTTGCCGATGCCGGGATCGCCGCCCAGCAGGACAAGCGAACCGGGCACGATGCCGCCCCCCAGCACGCGATCGAACTCCGCTATCCCGGTGCTGATGCGCGGCAGGCCGGCGGTGTCCACGGCGGTAATCGGCAACGGCCTGGCCGCCGGCAGGGAACGGGCTGCCGCCCTCGCCGCCGGCTGTTTGGCCACAACCTCCTCGACCATGCTGTTCCAGGCGCCGCAGCCCGGGCAGCGCCCCAGCCACTTGGGCGAATCGTGGCCGCACTCCTGGCACGCGAAACGGATCTTCGTCTTGGACACCTATAGCGACCCCTTTCTGCAGGGAAGAAATTACGCGTGAAACCATCCGATAGTCACGGAGCCACCCGTTAAACGGGTGGCTTGGGTTAGCCCTGAAAGGGCATGATACTAGCTGAGTCTCAAGACTCACTGAAAGTTTGCCAACCGCATAGCGTTCTCAGTCAGCCCCTTAAGGGGCTGGCTTTTTTATGACCTTTTTACCGGTTCACCCGTGAACGGGTCAATCAATTCTTTAAGGCTCAGTTGGTCGGCAACTATATCCTCTTGCAATTGCTCCCTGATATACTTCTCAATCGCCTCTTTATTTCGCCCTACTGTATCTACAAAGTATCCCCGACACCAAATTTGTCGATTACCATACTTGTATTTCAAGTTCGCATGCCTATCGAATATCATAAGCGAGCTTTTGCCCTTTAAGTACCCCACGAAATACGCTACACTGATTTTGGGCGGTATGCTTACTAGCATATGGATGTGGTCCGGGCATGCATTGGCTTCGAGTATTTCTACCCCTTTATACTCACAAAGCTTTCTGAGTATCACCCCTATATCCGCCTTAATTTTGCCGTAGATGACCTGCCTTCTGTATTTTGGAGCGAAAACTATGTGGTATTTACAGCGCCATTTGCTGTGTGATAGACTTTGAGTATCCATTTTCGATGCGCCTCCTTTGTTATTTATGCGGTCGGCAAACCTGCATATATTTTAACAAAGGAGGCTTTTCTTTCCTCCGCATAGCTATAAGCTTTTTGATACCACCTGCTTAGCAGGTGGTTGCCGCTTACGCAGTCACGGAGCCACCCGTTAAACGGGTGGCTTGGGTTAGCCCTGAAAGGGCATGATACTAGCTGAGTCTCAAGACTCACTGAAAGTTTGCCAACCGCATAGCGTTCTCAGTCAGCCCCTTAAGGGGCTGGCTTTTTTATGACCTTTTTACCGGTTCACCCGTGAACGGGTCAATCAATTCTTTAAGGCTCAGTTGGTCGGCAACTATATCCTCTTGCAATTGCTCCCTGATATACTTCTCAATCGCCTCTTTATTTCGCCCTACTGTATCTACAAAGTATCCCCGACACCAAATTTGTCGATTACCATACTTGTATTTCAAGTTCGCATGCCTATCGAATATCATAAGCGAGCTTTTGCCCTTTAAGTACCCCACGAAATACGCTACACTGATTTTGGGCGGTATGCTTACTAGCATATGGATGTGGTCCGGGCATGCATTGGCTTCGAGTATTTCTACCCCTTTATACTCACAAAGCTTTCTGAGTATCACCCCTATATCCGCCTTAATTTTGCCGTAGATGACCTGCCTTCTGTATTTTGGAGCGAAAACTATGTGGTATTTACAGCGCCATTTGCTGTGTGATAGACTTTGAGTATCCATTTTCGATGCGCCTCCTTTGTTATTTATGCGGTCGGCAAACCTGCATATATTTTAACAAAGGAGGCTTTTCTTTCCTCCGCATAGCTATAAGCTTTTTGATACCACCTGCTTAGCAGGTGGTTGCCGCTTACGCAACGGCGAAAAAGGTACTTAGATGCCTCTAAGTACCTTTTTCGTTATATTTCGCGCATTTCCTTCCTAATCAGCTTTTTTTGCTGAAAGTAAGCTGGCCGTTATCGTCGGCGTCCACCACGACAGTGTCGCCGGCAGCCGCCTCACGTTTCAGCATCATTTCGGCGATGGCATCCTCGACCATCTTCTGGATGGCCCGGCGCAACGGGCGTGCCCCGTAGGCGTAGTCCTTGCCCTCGGCCAACAGGCGTGTCTTGGCCCTGTCGCCCACCTCCAGGCCGAGATCGTTGTCCTTGAGCCGCTTGGCCACGCTCCGCAGCATGATGTCCACGACCTCTTTCAGTTCTTCATCGCTAAGGCTGCTGAAGACGATGATTTCGTCGACCCTGTTGAGGAATTCCGGCCGGAAGGTGCGCCGCACCTCCTCCATGACCCGGCTCTTGGCCGCTTCCTTGCCCTCGCCGGTACCGGCCAGGAAGCCCACCGTGCCGCTGTCCTTGAGATGCTTGGCCCCGGCGTTCGAGGTCATGATAATAACGGTGTTCTTGAAATCGACCACACGGCCGTGGCTGTCGGTCAACCGCCCGTCCTCGAGGATCTGCAGGAGGATGTTGAAAACATCGTAATGGGCTTTCTCGATCTCGTCGAAGAGGATGACCGAGAAGGGCTTGCGGCGAACCGCGTCGGTAAGCTGGCCGCCCTCGTCGTAGCCTACGTAGCCGGGGGGCGCGCCCACAAGGCGGGCGACGGTGTGCTTCTCCATGTACTCCGACATATCCATGCGGATCATGGCGTTCTCGTCGCCGAACAGCGCCTCGGCCAACGCCCTCGCCAGCTCGGTCTTGCCGACGCCGGTCGGCCCGAGGAAGATAAAGGAACCGATCGGCCGTTTGGGGTCCTTGAGCCCCGAGCGGGCGCGCCTTACCGCGCGGGCCACGGCCTCGACGGCTTCGTGCTGGCCGACGACCCGCTGGTGGAGAACCTCCTCCAGCTTCAGCAGGCGCTCGCTCTCCTCCTCAGCCAGCTTCTTGACCGGGATGCCCGTCCAGCTTGCCACCACCTGGGCGATATCCTCGCCGGTCACGGTGATGCGTTCGCCGCCGGCCTGCTTCCACTCCTTCTGCTTGTTCTCCAGCTCCTCCTGGATCTTCTTCTCTTCGTCGCGCAGGCTGGCCGCCCGCTCGTACTCCTGGGCGGCGATGGCCGCCTCCTTTTCGGTGCGGGTCTTCGCCAGCCGCTGCTCGATCTCCTTGACATCGGCCGGCGGCACGTATGCCTTCAGCCTCACGCGCGAAGACGCCTCGTCCATAAGGTCGATGGCCTTGTCAGGCAGGAACCGGTCAGAGATATAGCGGTGCGAGAGCTTGACGGCCGCCTCGATGGCCTCATCGGTGATCTGGGCGCGATGGAAAGCCTCGTACTTGTCGCGCAGACCCTTGAGGATGGCGACAGCCTCCTCCTCGCTGGGCTCGCCCACCGTGATGGGCTGGAAACGTCGCTCCAGGGCGGCGTCCTTCTCGATATGCTTCTTGTACTCGTTGAGAGTGGTGGCGCCGATGGCCTGCAGCTCGCCGCGGGCCAGGGCGGGTTTGAGGATGTTGGCGGCGTCGATCGCGCCCTCGGCCGCCCCGGCGCCGATGAGGGTGTGCAGTTCATCGATAAACAGCACGACATTGCCGGCGCGGCGGATCTCGTCCATCACCTTTTTCAGGCGCTCCTCGAACTCACCCCTGTACTTGGTGCCGGCGACCATCGAGCCCATATTCAGCGAGATCACCCGCTTGTCGCGCAGCGTCTCCGGCACCTTGCCCTCGATTATCCGCTGGGCGAGGCCCTCGGCGATCGCCGTTTTGCCGACGCCGGGCTCGCCGATGAGCACCGGGTTGTTCTTGGTGCGGCGGCTCAGTATCTGGATAACCCGCTCGATCTCGTTCTCGCGGCCGATCACCGGGTCGATCTTGCCCTCGGCGGCCAGCTTGTTGATATCGCGACCAAACTCCTCCAACGTGGGCGTGCTCGTCTGCTGCTGCTTGCCACCGGCGGCCTTGGGCGCCGGACCGTGCTGGTGGGACTGGGGCGTAGGCCCTTGCAGGGCGTACCCGCCCAGCAGCTCGATCACCCGCTGGCGCAGCTGGTCGATGGCAATGCCCATGCCAGTGAGCACCTGGGCGGCCACCCCCTCGCCCTCGCGGACGAGGCCGAGCAGCAGATGCTCGGTGCCGATATAGTTATGCCCGAGGCTTTGCGCCTCCTCCACCGACAGCTCGATAACCTTCTTGGCCCTCGGCGTATAAGCGATCTCCCCGTTATGCTCCTCGCCGCGGCCGATGGTGCTTTCCACCTGGGCGCGAACGGTGTCTAGATTTATATTCAGCGTGCCGAGCGCCTTGGCGGCGACGCCCTCGCCTTCGGCGAGCAGCCCCAGCAGCAAATGTTCCGTGCCGATATAGTTGTGGCCAAGGCGGCCAGCCTCCTGCTGCGCGAGGGTCAGCACCTTGCGAGCGCGGTCGGTGAATCTGTTAAGCATCGGGTTTACCCTCCTTCAACTTCTCTCTTATCAATTGGGCCCGCAGCCGGTCGCGCTCGCCGGGGGAAATTTCCTCCCGGCCGGCTATCTTCTGCAGGAAATTAGGGCGGGTGGTTACGAGCAGTTCGTTGAATACCGCGGCCTCCACCCCGGTAATCAACTCAAGATCGATGCCCAGCCGCACCTCGCTCAGCAGGCTCATCGCCTCCTGGCCGGAAATGCTCCGGGCGTAGCAGAGAACGCCGTACGCCCGCCACACCCTGTCGGCGAGCGCATCCGCCGACTTCTTCGTCAGCGCTTCCCGCGCCACGCGCTCCTGCTGGACAACCTGCCTGGCGATCGTTTGCAAGTTGTCGATTATATCCTGCTCGCTGTGGCCAAGGGTTATCTGATTGGATATCTGGAAAATGTTGCCGATGGCCTCCGTGCCCTCGCCGTACAGGCCGCGCACCGCCAGGCCGAGCTGGGTGGCGGCGGCGACGATCCTGTTGATCTGGCTGGTGAGAACCAGCGCCGGCAGATGCAGCATCACCGACGCCCGCATGCCCGTGCCCGCGTTGGTCGGGCAGGCGGTAAGATAGCCTGCGCTCTCGTGGAACGCGAAGGTATGTTTGGCTTCCAGCAGATCGTCGACGCGGTTGGCCAGCGCGAACGCCTCCTGAAGGTTAAGCCCGGGCACCAGGCACTGGATTCTGAGGTGATCCTCCTCGTTGACCATGATGCTCACCGCCGCGTCGTCGCGCACGACGAGGGCGCGATGGCCGTCATCGTCCGCGTGATGCGGGCTGATGATGTGCTTCTCCACCAGCACGTTGCGCTCCAACTGCGGCAGTTTGTCCATTTCCACAAACATATATACATGCTTGTCGGCGGCGCCGAGATCGCCCACCGACTTGCGGATCTCACCGGCGACGGCGGCCAGCGTCTGGCCGTCGGCCCGCCCAGGGAAGGGCACATCCTCAAGATTGCGGGCCAGGCGGACGCGGCTGGAAAGGACGATATCCTCGTCAGGCCCCCCGCCCTTCATCCACGGGGACAGCGGTTTGTCCAGCAGATTCTCGATCGTCATCACTCTCACCCCTTCTCCGCGCTGATCCGCCCTTCGAGGGCCTTGATCTCGTCGCGCACCCTGGCGGCCTGCTCGTACTCCTCACGGCTTACGTGTCGGTCCAGGTCGCCTTTAAGCTGGCGCAGGCGCTGGCGAAGCGCCAGCTTGCCGCCGCCCCGGCGCGGCACCTTGCCTGTGTGGCAGCTGGTGCCGTGGATACGGCGCAGCAGCGGTTCGAGCCGGTCGCCGTAAACGGTGTAGCACTCGCCGCAGCCGATCTTGCCGCTGCGGCCAAAATCCCCGTAGGTCAGGCCGCAGCTAGGGCAGGCCGCCTCGCTCTTATGCTGGGGCAGCGCCGCGAAACTGCTGCCCATCATCCCCTTGAGAAAATCCTGGAAAGCGAAATTGACTTCGGTCGAAAAAGACAATTCGCCCGCCTTTTCGGCGCAGGAATCGCACAGATGCCTTTCGGTCTTCTGGTTGTTTACTATCTTGGTGATATGCACGCTGGCCGGTTTTTCCTTACAGTCGTCGCACAGCATTACCGATCCCTCCTCATTACTCGAAATCCGTCAGCCGCCTTAAGAGCGACCGCAGGATCCGGACCTTCTCGGCAGCGTCGAGCCGGTCCCCGGACGCCTGGAAAAAGTGCTGCATGATGCCTGCTTCCCTGTCGCTCAACATGCCGTACATCCTCAGCCGCTCGATGGTCCGTTCGAGCTCGTCGGCCCGCGCAACCTCACCCAATTGGCGGGCGGCGTCCTCATAAACGATCTGGCGCACCGGGATGCGGACGATACGGACGAACCCGCCCGAACCGCGCCGCGACTCGACGATAAACCCCCGCTCGACCGTAAAACGGGTGCTGAGCACATAACTGATCTGCGACGGGGCGCAATTAAGCTCGTCAGCCATTTCGTTGCGGCGGAGGACGGCGACTTGCTTCTCCTCGTCCGCCAGGCGGCTGAGGATAAAATTCTCGATAGCGTCTGCCAAATTTCCCATGTTGCCACCCCCCCTGTTTGATCAATAGGTTCTTGACATTTTGACTTTTAACTTTATTTTATCTGACTTTTTGACCTTTTGCAAGGGTCCAATGAAAAAAATAGCAACCCTGTCCGAAACCGGGCCGGGGCTGCTGAGCGATTGCTCAGGCGCCGGAATCGTGACTCCGGCGTTAACCAAGCAAATTCTGTCTACAAGACTTCCAATACCAAGAACTTGAGATAATTCGTCTCCGGCGCCGCCGGCAATATCGGGTGATCCTTCGCCTGTGTCCGGTACTCCACCTGGCGCACCGTCCTGCGGGCGTCGCGGGCGGCGTCGAGGACGATGGCGGCGAAGAAGTCGCGGTCCATGTGGTAGGAGCATGAGCAGGTCACGAGAAAGCCGCCCGGTCTGACAAGCTTGAGGCCGCGCAGGTTGATCTCCTTGTAGCCGCGGGCTGCGCCCTCGATGCCGCCGCGGTTCTTGGTGAAGGCCGGCGGGTCGAGAATGACGACGTCGTACTGCCGGCGCTCATCGGACAGGGCGCGCAGCACGTCGAAGGCGTTGGCCACCTGGAAATCGCAACGGCTCTCCATGCCGTTGAGGGCCGCGTTTTTAGCCGCCAGCTCAACGGCCGGCGCGGAGATGTCGACGGCGCTCACATGCTCGGCCCCGTACCGGAGGGCGTGCACGGCGAACGAACCGGTATGGCAAAAGCAGTCGAGGACGCGGGCGCCGGCCACAAAATCCTTCAGCACGGCGCGGTTCTCGCGCTGGTCGTAGAAAAAGCCGGTTTTCTGGCCGTTCTCAATGTCGGCGTAAAAGGGAATGCCGTTCTCGCGCACCTCGATCAGGGTCGGGAACTCGCCCCGCAGATAGCCCTTGCGCTGCTCCAGCCCCTCCAGCCCGCGCACCGGCACGTCGTTGCGCTCGTACACCCCGGCGGGGTTGAACATCTCCTCCAGGATGCCGACAATCATATCCTTATATATGTCGATGCCGAGGGCCAACGTCTGAATGACGAGGTACGGCCCGAACTTGTCCACGATCAGGGCGGGCAGGAAATCGGCCTCGCCGAACACCAGCCGGCAGTACTCCGGCTCGGCCACGAACCGCTGCCGCCACTGCCAGGCGGCGGCAAGGCGGCGCCTGAAAAACTCGCGATCGATCGGCTCCTGCTCGCGGCTCAGAAGGCGTACGATGATCTGCGAACGGGGGTTTATGTAGCCGCGGCCGATGAACCGCCGGCGGAAATTATACACGTCGACGATATCGCCGGGGGCGAAGTCGCCCTCCACGGTGTCGAGCTCGGTCTGGTAGACCCAGGGGTGGCCCGCCTCCACGCGGTGCTGCGCCCCTTTGCGCAGGATTATCTTGGCGGTCGCATCCATAGTCAGTTCCTCTCTCTTCGCTTTTTCCACCAGTGATATATGAGATAGGCTGCCGCAAGCCCCATCAACGTGCCGTTGACGAGCTTGAACTCGTGCGCGAAGAAGGACGGTTCCCAGTAGGAAACCGGGCTGTGCGCCGCCAGCAGCGACAGGGGATACAGGAAAAGGTTGGCGTGAGCGCCGTGGGTAAGGCCGTCGATGAGCAGGTGGGTGCCCCAGCCGACGACGAACGCCTGGGCCCGGCGGAAAGGCGGCAGCAGCGCCAGGGCGAAAGCCGCTCCCCAGAAGACCGCCGAATGACCGGCGAGATCGATATGCATCGCCCACGGGTATTGGGGCAGATAGGTCATGAAGGTCGTCGGCGAAAGGCGCAAGAGTTCGCGCCAGCCGAACTCGCCCCGCGTAAGCAGGACGGCCATCAGCAAAACGTATACGTAATCCGGCAGCATCGACCCGACGACAAAATGCCACACCTGGGGGTGCCGCCGGGAAAAGAAGTATATCCAGAAGCCGTGATGAAGAGTAAACATCCGCACCTCGCGCCCGTTTTCTCCCCTTATTGTGGCACGAGGCGCGGAAGGGTATGCTTGGAGCAACGTGGGACCTCTGTCCAAATACGTGCCTTACTTCGGCATACCCAAAATACTCTGGCCTACTTCACCAGCCCGGGCGCCCCGGCCAGCACGCGGCCGGCCTCGGCGACGATCGCCGCGATGATATCCTTGACCGGCTCGATCTTCTTGAGCGGCAGCAGGCTCTGCCCGGCCTGCACCATGCCGTTCTCGATGTCGCCCTCCACCGCCGCCAGGCGGTTGGTGCCGGCGGCCAGGCGGTTGAGCTCCTCTTCCGGGGTGCCGCTGCGCTCTAGGGCCAGGAACTTCTCGGTGAACTTGTTCTTGAGGCCGCGCACCCCATGGCCGATGGTCGCGCCGGTCACAACGGTGTCGGTATCGACCGACGCGATGAGCTTCTCCTTGAACTTCGGATGGACCGGGCACTCCTCGGCCACCATGAACCGCGTGCCGATCTGAACGCCGGCCGCGCCCATCACGAGCGCCGCCGCCAGCCCCCGCCCGTCGGCGAAGCCGCCGGCGGCGACGACGGGGATGGACACCAGCGGAATAACCTGCGTCATCAGCGCCATCGTCGTCAACACGCCGATATGGCCGCCCGCCTCCATGCCCTCGATGACGATCGCGTCTGCGCCGCTCGCCTCGACGCGCTTGGCCAGCCTGGCGTTGGGCACGATCGGCACTTTCTTGATCCCCGCCTGATCGAAAACCGGGAAATACGGCACCGAATTGCCGGCGCCGATGGTTACGAACGCCACCTTCTCTTCGCAGATAACCGCGATAACCTCGTCCTTCGTCGGCGACAACAGGGTCACATTAACGCCGAACGGCTTGTCGGTCAGTGACTTGGCCAGGCGGATCTGCTCCCGCACCCAGGCCCCCTCCCGCCCGCCGGTGGCGATTATGCCGGCTCCGCCGGCCGCGGACACCGCGGCGGCCATGCGCGCATCGGAAATCCAGGCCATGGCGCCCTGCAAAACGGGATACTCGATACCCAGTAAAGACGTCAACTTGGTCTGCATGTTCATTCTCCTTCACACAGCGATTATCGTTGCCTTCCATGGGAAGATTTTACTATGCCCCCGCCTTCCTTGCAAGATAGTATGCCACCCGGCCCCGGGCGAAAGTGCGGGGCGGAAAAATTTTTTGGGGATTTTAGAATTTACTCTTTACATTCATGTCCAAGAGACTTATAATGAAAAACTGTATAAAGCATATAATAATGGGAGAAAGACAGCAATTCCTCTTGGAGAATGGCGCTTTTCATCAAAAACTTCCGGGTTTTCGGCCGTTTTTGCGGAAAAGTTGCTCTTCAGGGGTAGGAAATACCTGGCAAAGGGGCGATGATTATGAAAGTGATCGGCAAACATATCACGGTCGACATGTATGGCTGCAGCTTCGAGCGCCTCGACGACCTGGAGTTCGTCAAGACGGCCATGCACACCGCGGTACGCGAAGCCAACATGACCCTCCTCGACTTCTCTTATTACAAGTTCGAACCGCAAGGTTTGACCGCCCTGGCGCTTTTAGCCGAAAGTCATATGAGTATCCATACATACCCCGAACTGGGGTATGCGGCTGTAGATGTCTTTACCTGCGGCGACCACGGCCGCCCCGACAAGGCCGTCTCCATCCTCAAGAACTTCCTCAAGCCGGAAAAGACGAAAATCACCAATATCAAGCGCGGCGACTTCGGTTCGGAAAGCGACATGAAGCCCAAAATCAAAGTGAGCATGACCCCCCTGCGCCGCGTACGCACCACCGGCGCCAGGGTGCTTAGTTTCCTGTCCCGCGCAAAATAACGACGACCCCGTTTTTTTTATGCAGCCCGGCGATGCCGGGCTGCTAATTTTCCCGGCACGGGCGGCCGGGAAGGTATAAAAACGGCGGCGGCGGCAAAAATACGGATGATAAATATGGTAAAAAGTACTTGACAGATTGCCCATAATAAATAATAATATTTAGTGAGTGATAATAATTATTGTTTGGAGGGATTCTCGTGTCCACCGATAAAAACCTTGCCGCCGCGTTCGCCGGCGAGTCACAGGCCAACCGCAAATACCTCGCGTTCGCCAAACAGGCTGACCAGGAGGGCTTCCCGCAGATCGCCAAGCTGTTCCGGGCCACCGCCGAAGCCGAAACCATCCATGCTCATGCCCACTTCAAAGCCATGGGCGGCATCAAGTCGACCGCCGAAAACCTCAAGGCTGCCGTATCGGGCGAAACGTACGAGTTCGAAGAAATGTACCCGCCGTTCATCAAGGAAGCCGAAGCCGAGAACAACGCCGCCGCCGTCCGCACCTTCAAGCTCGCCAACGAGGCCGAGAAAATCCATGCCGAGCTATACAAGAAAGCGCTGGCCAACCTCGACAACAAGGAAGTGTTCGACATTTACCTCTGTCCCGTCTGCGGCCACGTAGCCGAAGGCTCCGTACCCGACGCCTGCCCCATCTGCGGCGCCAAGGCCGCGGCCTACAAGAAAATCGACTGAAAACAGCCTCAAAAGCCGCGGTTTATGCCGCGGCTTTTTTGTTTTACATCCATCACCGCAGCATATTATAATAAATATACTGTAAAATATTTACATTTAGTTGGGAGGTTTGATCTGGTGTCCAAAATGATTGCCAAACGAATGGCACTACTACTGTGCGGAGCGCTTCTGCTGACAGCGCTGTGGCTGCCGCAGACTGCGCTGGCGGCGGAAACAGGCGGCCTGCGCTACACCATCAGTGTGACCAAGTTCGAAAACAGGGCCGGCTGGCACGGTCAGTGGGACCTCGGCCGCGCCTGGGGCATGGTGCTGACCGACCTACTCAACCAGAGCGGCCGCTTCATCGTCCTCGGCGAAAAAGATATGCGCAACGAAGCGATGCGCGAGCAGGACCTCGCCGGCTCGGGCCGAACCGCTCAGGGCGCCAAAGCGCCGGTGACCGGCCAGTTGACCCCCGCGCAGCTGCTTGTCAAGGGAGCAATCACCCATGTCCAGGATACGGGCCGCAGCGGCGGCGGAATCTCCATCGGCGGCGTAACGGTCGGCGGCGGCGGCAGCAAAGCCGAAATCAACGCCACCATGTACATCGTCGACTCCACCACCGGCATGGTGCTCGCCTCCACCAGCGTCGTCGGCAAATCGACCAGCAGCAGAACTTCGATTCACTATTCCGGCCACGGTTGGTCCGGCGGTTACGGCAACTTCCAAAAGAGCAACATCGGCAAAGCGGTCGAAGACGCCGTGGCCCAGGGCGTCCAATGGATGATCGCCCAACTGCCAAAAGTCCCCTGGCGGGGCGAGGTGGTCATGGTCCAGAACGGCAGCGTATACGTCAACCGCGGTGCGCGCGAAGGCGTCACCGCCGGCACGGTCTTCCTCGTCGGCACCGCCAACATCATCCGCGACCCCAGCACGGGCGAGGTGCTCGACGAGAGCGTCGACGAAGTAGCCCGCCTGCAGGTGGCGACGGTCAAGGAAAAACTCTCGATCTGCGAAGTCATCGGCGGCGATCCGGGAGCGATCAGCCAGGGGATGATGATCCAAAAACAATAACAAGTCGGGCGGCTGCGAATGCAGCCGCCCTTTCGTATTCATAGCGCTCTTCTAAAAACACATCCGCTTAGCGCGGCCGTTCACTCCTCAGCGGTTTTCTCCGCCGCCGGCTTGTTCTTCTTCAAGCCTTCGAGCACCTCCGGCACCAGCTCGATCAACCGGTCGAGCGGCGCGGCGTTCTTCAGCTTCATCACCTGCACCTGGCCGTCGCGCACCACGATGACCGCCGAAGCGGAAATCTTCGCCCCGGCACCGCCGCCGCCACCCTCGCCGCGCTCGCCCTTGTCCGGGCGCGTTCCGCCGCCCGAGCCGGCCCCGAAAGCGATATCCACCACCGGGATCAGCGTAACCTCGCCAACCGTGATCGGATCGCCGAAAACCGTCTTGGCCTGCAGCATCTTCTCGAGATGATCGAACAACACCTTCATCGAATCGGTTATGCCTGTACCTGCCAATTCCTTCTGCCTCCTCTCAGTCTATCTATTATCCGTCGGCAACAAAGCTCGCCGAAAAACCTCGCCACTGCCAGCGCCACATAGGCCGGCCTCAGCGTCAGCACCGCCGCCGCCTCACCGGACCAGCCCGCATCGGCAAAATCGGCCTCGGCGCAAAATCCGGGCAGCCTTCCCGTGCCACGGGCGGCGCAGTACATCGCGTGCGCCCAGGCGGTCGCGGCCGGATCGGCGAAACCGTAGCGGATATTACCTTCAACCGCGACATCCATCGTCGTCCAGAATCTTTTCAGCATCCTCAGCAACGCCTGACGCTCGCCGCCGGTCAGACCGTCCCACCTGCGGGCCAGCGCCCTGCCCCGCTCCGCCGGCGCAGTCGCGTCCGCCCTCTTCGCGGGCGGCGTCAAGGCGCGTCGCCACCGCCAGCAGGCCCAGTAATACCCGCCGCCATCGCGGCCCAAACGCGCCAGCCCGCCCAATGCCACAAGCTCCGCGAACCAGCGCGCCCGGCCGTCGCCGTCCGCCCCGGCCCGCAGCCGGAGCGGCGCAAACAGTACCGCCGCTGTCGCCGCTATGGCCACAGCCACGGCAACCATCCACCCCATGGCATCGCCTCCCCGCTCAGTCGGCTTATCCTTTCGCCATCGCCCGCCGGCTACCCTGCCGCTGCCGCCCCTATTTTCGGTTCTGCGGCAACAGCCTGATTATCCACCCCGGCGTAACCACCCGCACCAAGCGGTCCAGTTCCGCCTGCCGGCGATGATAAAACCACCCCGCGTAGACCACCACCAGGCCCACCAGCGTCAGCGCAAACGGGAAAAACAGCGAATCGCGGAATACCGTCCAGGCAAGATGCCCGATGTATCCGAACATCCCGATCCCGCCCAGCACCAGGAAAACCTTCCGCTCCAGCAACACGCCGCAAAACATCATGACCACATTGATAGCGCAATATATCGCCCTGTTCAGCTCCGACTTGCTCTGCAGCATCGACAGGCCGCCCCAGAAAGCCAGCGCCCCGAAAATATACAACCACTTGGCGTAATCCACCTTCCGTCGGCGGTCGATAACGAACGCCGCGGCGATCATCGCCACCCCAAAGCCGATGGAAACATACTTGTGATACAGCCAGTATCGGTCAGGTCCAAACAGGATCGGCGTGACATCCATCGACATATACCAGAGCGTGAACGCCACCGGCGCCATCGCGAAAGGAATCCGGGCGAACCTCATGCCGATGAGGCCGGCGGCCAGCGTAGCAACCTCCATGGTAAACCAGCCGCTTTTCACCCATACATGGAAATCGCGGTAAACTCCCGGATAGCCCTTCGGCCACAGCCCCAGCCACTTCTGCAACCCGTACGCGCCCAGCGGCGTCATACAGACCGCCATAACGATCAGCAGACCGCTAAGCACGACGGACTTATCCCGGAAATGGCGGGCAGCCGCAATAAATGCCAGCGCATAGGCGGCGGCGATCGAAAACAGCCCCGCCCCGCCGAATACTTCCCAGGCCGAATTCATAAACCAGCCCATCGCGCCGATCACGATCAACGCTCCCAAATAATAAAGGAACTGGCTCAAGGTCGAGCTTGCGTCCGGCCCGTCCGGCCTCTCGCCCTTATCGAGCGCCCGCCAGAGCGCGTCCGCCTGCTCCCCGGTTATTATCCCTCTATCAACAGCTTCCGCCAGATCTTCCCGTCCGATGGTGACCTTCATCTTCTCACCTCACAGGGAACATTCGACACCCTGAGCGACAGTTCCTACAAACAGGCAAAACCCCGTTCGTGAATACGAACGGGGTTTTGTCTAACCGGCGCCTACCTATCCTCCCAGGCCGTTTCCAGCCAAGTACTTTCGGCGTATGTGGGCTTAACTGCCGTGTTCGGTATGGGAACGGGTGGGACCCCACAGCTATCGGCACCAGATTGTAGAGGTAAGCATCTCTTAAAAGTACGCTCCCTCAAAACATCACAGAAGAAAGTGTATGCACATTTGCTTGGATTAGACATAGGTGTTCTTCGCTACGCTCAGAACTTGCCGCCCACATCAGCGCTGAAGCGCTGTGTGTCTGGCCATAAGTCAAGCCCTCGGCCTATTAGTACCAGTCAGCTGAAGACATTACTGCCCTTACACTCCTGGCCTATCAACCTCGTGTTCTACAAGGGGCCTTACCAGCTTACGCTGTGAGAGACCTCATCTTGAGGCCGGTTTCACGCTTAGATGCTTTCAGCGTTTATCCGTTCCCGACGTAGCTACCCAGCTGTACCCCTGGCGGGATAACTGGTACACCATTGGTCAGTCCACTCCGGTCCTCTCGTACTAGGAGCAGTTCCCCTCAAGTCTCTTACGCCCGCGATGGATAGGGACCGAACTGTCTCACGACGTTCTGAACCCAGCTCACGTACCACTTTAATGGGCGAACAGCCCAACCCTTGGGACCTACTTCAGCCCCAGGATGTGATGAGCCGACATCGAGGTGCCAAACCTCCCCGTCGATATGGACTCTTGGGAGAGATTAGCCTGTTATCCCCAGGGTAGCTTTTATCCGTTGAGCGATGGCCCTTCCACTCGGTACCACCGGATCACTAAGCCCGACTTTCGTCCCTGCTCGTCTTGTCTGACTCGCAGTCAAGCTCCCTTCTGCCTTTGCACTCTGCGCGCGATTTCCAACCGCGCTGAGGGAACCTTTGGGCGCCTCCGTTACACTTTCGGAGGCGACCGCCCCAGTCAAACTGCCCACCTGGCACTGTCCTGAGAGTCGTTACTTCTTCAGTTAGAACTCCAGTAAATCAAGGGTGGTATCCCAAGGGCGACTCCACCAAGACTTGCGTCCTCGCTTCTAAGTCTCCCACCTATCCTGTACATGATTTACCAAAATCCAATGCCAGGCTGCAGTAAAGCTCCATGGGGTCTTTCTGTCCAGTCGCGGGTAACCTGCATCTTCACAGGTATTTCAATTTCACCGGGTCCCTCGTTGAGACAGTGCCCAAGTCGTTACACCTTTCGTGCGGGTCGGAACTTACCCGACAAGGAATTTCGCTACCTTAGGACCGTTATAGTTACGGCCGCCGTTTACTGGGGCTTCGGTTCACACCTTCGAATTGCTTCTAAGCACTCCCCTTAACCTTCCAGCACCGGGCAGGTGTCAGCACCTATACGTCAGCTTTCGCTTTAGCAGGCACCTGTGTTTGTGGTAAACAGTCGCTTGGGCCTCTCTTCTGCGACCCCAGGACGCTTCAATCGTTTCTAATCTACACGTCCCAGGGCTCCCCTTCTCCCGAAGTTACGGGGACATTTTGCCGAGTTCCTTAACGAGGGTTCTCCCGCGCACCTTAGGATTCTCTCCCCGCCTACCTGTGTCGGTTTGCGGTACGGGCACCCACAAGTCTCGCTAGAAGCTTTTCTTGACAGTCTAGGGTCAGTAAGTTCGCCAATATCGCTATCGGCTCCCCGTCACTTCTCAGGCTTTTCGTTTGGGGGATTTGCCTCCCAAACACCCTACTAGTTTAGACGCGAATTTCCATCCTCGCGATTACCTACCTTACTGTGTCACTCCATCACTCAAACGACTTGGGGTGGTACTGGAATATCAACCAGTTGTCCATC